>NC_014389.1 GCF_000145035.1 Butyrivibrio proteoclasticus B316 | reverse complement strand
ATCAATACCCTCCTAAAACGAACAAAAATCGCCTAGATACTTATATTATAGTCACTGGATATCTAAAACCAAACAGATAAAATAGCGATTTAAAATTTTCGTCATTATCACAACTTAATTTCTAATAATTATAAAAAGCAGCTCCAATTATTTCCACCCATCATTCCCTTTCTTTCCACCTAAAAAAAATTTTTTGTCTATTTTGCTATTCCCTTTTATGCCACCAGTTCCCTTTTGTACCACCAGAACATCATTTTGTATTTATTTTACTCCATTTTTCTCCACCTGTTCCCTTTTCTTCCACCTTTATCTTTAGATGCCTTTAATTCTTCCTTTTTATTCCTCTTGCATTCCCTTTTCTTCCACCTTTATATCTTTTTTACTTTTTTTTCATTCCCTTTTATTCCTCTTAAGTTCCCATTTATACCACTTATAATAAGTTTTTCATCAATTATATAGCAAAATATAAAATTATAGGTGGTAAAAAAGGGAACCTTGTTTCCCATTTTTACCACTTTTCATAAATTTATTATTTATAATCTTAATAATTTGTTAATAAAAAAATATTAAATACTATATATTGTGGGTGGTAAAAAGGGGAATCCAATTTATTCCACCCATAGTTCCCATTCTTTCCACCGGACGTTCCATCCTTCACCACCTATGAATTCTCCATTTATTTCTCCCTGGCCTTCCCTTTTATACCGCGCAGCGTGCCCTTTCTTTCCTCGTTTCGTTCCCTTTTATTCCACCTAAATAGCTTATAAAGCCCTTGTCTAAGCCATTTTTACTTTAATTAATTAATAATAACTAGTGTATTAATATTATATATAAACACACCTGTGTGTTAGGTTATTTATAAAACAGGTAGTAAAAAAGCGCCAACTAACCGGCGCTTTAATGGGATGTTATTTTACAGCTCTATTAACTCTATTTTTCTTTACCAACTCGTAATAGTCTTTCTTATCCTCGTAGTCATTTTCAACTAGCATAACAATATATTCCGTCATTGAAAGGCCTAAAGCTTTTGATGCACAGTCAATCATATCTTTTTGGGAATCGGATAAAAGGGCATTAAAGTTAGTTCTGTGCTCGTCAGTTTTTCTTGGACGGCCCTTTCCTCTTTTGATTTCTGGCTCAGGAGTATCTTTATTTGCCTCTACTACCCTCTCCTCTTTCTGACTGTTTTCATCATTAGCACTACCCTCTTCCACTCCAGCAACAATCGAAGATGGTAAAGCGCTACTCTCCGCTTCTGCATCTTCCTTGAGCCCATCTTCTACATGTTTATTATAATTTTTTAATTGAACATCAATGATGGTTTCAGGTTCATTATCGGAAGATCCGGTGCCAAGGTCAATTCTATTAAGCAGTCTAACTTGTTCCCTGCGACTAAGTTTTTTTTCTTCCATATCACGCCTCCAACTTTTCTACCAGATCCCACGTAAAGTTCTTATAGTCGATTGCTGCACTTGAACTCTTACTGAAATCCATTATTGGTTCCTGATAATCTTTACATGTATTAACCCCCGTGAATGCCCTAATTGTTGCTACGATCGGATTTTCTTTCATGTTTTTAGCTGCATCATAAAGAGTATCTATCTTAACCTGGTCGTTATTCTGATTCTCACGACACTGGGTAAGAAGAAGTGCCGCTATCTCAACATTTGAAATTGGACGTTTTCCGGTCCTGAGTTTTTCAATATCTTTATAAACCTTCTCGACTCCCTTAAGACTTCCTTTATCAAGAGAATTAGGAATAATGATATAGTCGCTTGCTACATAGACCATATTAAGAAGAATGCTTCTCTGTGGACCCGTATCTACAACAATATAGTCATAATCGTCTTGGATGGCTTCAATTATATCCTTTAATATAAAAATGTCATCGTAATCAACGAATTCCTTATCTGATTTTGACAGTTCTTCAGAAGCAATGATTGCGTCTATTCTGTCTAATTTTTGGATGGCGTCCATGATCTTTTTATCTGCCTTTAGCACGTTGTACATGGAAGGTTTAGAAAGATCTACAGGAAGATAATGTGTAAGACCTACCTGTGAGTCCATGTCAATTAGAAGAACTCTTTTTTCGAGATTAGCCAGATTATATGCAACTTCGATAGCCGTAGTTGTTTTGCCGGCGCCACCTTTCTGGTTAATCGTTGAGATTGTAATACTCATTTGATTTTCCTCCAACAAATTTATTTTAAATTAAATAAATAACAACATTAAAATAAAGAAAATAATGAAAATAAATAAATCCTTTATTTAAAGGTAATCAATATATTTCTTATTATCTTTATTATAAAGTCCCCAATTAATATAAATACGTTCATTATATTAAATATAGAAATTAACATCATTATATACATTAAAATAATTGTAATCGCTTATATAAAGACATTAAAGGCTGTCTTTAAAATAAATGGTATCATTATAATATATAGTATAATTAAAATAAAGAATTAAATGAAAATAAATTAAATAAATAGTGTAAGGTACATAATTATAATAATGATAGACTTTATAATAATGAATAACATTATTCAAAAGATACAAAAGAAAATAAAGAACTATATTATTATAATGATGATATTTAAGCTAATTATTATAATGAAAATAAATATAATAATATAAATAATGATAAACAATTATATAAAGAAATTAAATACAATAATTATAATACACAGATAAATAGAGCCTGTAAAGGTAAAATGTAAAATATTGCATTATATTATTTAAAATAGTCATTATAAATATAAAATTCATAATAATTAACGTATTTATTATAAAGATAATAATGATAAAAATAAATATAAAGAACAATAAGAATAACTTTATTATAAGTAATTGAGCAAAAGACATTCCTGAGACAAAAGGAGGATTTTATTATTTTTTATATCTGACATAACAAGTAATGAAACATTTAATGATAGTTTATATTTGTTACTAAGCAGCCAACTTAGTAACGAAGAATTCCTTCCTTCTTTGGCTCAAAAGAGCCATAAATAAGAGGCTGAATAGGGCGCAAACAGGCGTCACAATTGTAAGATTGTGTAGTGTCCTAGCGCCTATGCAGTCTTTTTCAGTCCATAATGGAGCTGTTGTGCAGAAAAACACACGGCTCCATTTTTTTTATGCACAAATTATTCAATATAACAGCAAATATAAAAATTCCATAATGTTTAAGACAATTAAAACAAAAGATAAAAACCAACGACCTTGCACAGTAGAAGGCAGGGAAGGGAACCCACGATGTATATAAAAGAAATTATCATAGGAATAACAACCTGCACGTTGACTTTTACCGGAGTTAAAACAGTGACAGTAGATGACGAACAATTAAATACAGAAAACACTTCGGTATCTATAGAATGTGAAACAGAAGAAACATCTGCTAAAGGTATTGAACTTATTGAAAGCGAACCATTAAATAAAAATGGTGAGATAGTATATACAATGCCAGAAGAGATGAATCTTGATATAGAAGAGGTTGTTTCAAATACAGAAAACGAAGAAAAACAGTATCTATTTGTAGGTGACTCAAGAACAGTTGGCATGGAAAGCATAATATCGGATGAAGCAACGGTGATTGCTAAGGTCGGACAGGGATATAAGTGGCTTACCAAGACTGCAGACCAGCAGATAAGGGATGTTTTAACGGATAACACTGTTCTTATCTTTAATCTTGGCGTTAATGATCTGGCAAATGCAGACAAATATATCAGCTATTTGGATGGTTTACAGGAAGAATATCCTGAAACAGAGATTTTTTACGTATCGGTAAACCCTGTAAAAAATACCACTGTAACTAATGAACAGATAAATGCCTTTAATGATAAGGTAAAAGAGGCCAGCGTATCATTTATTGATACAAATTCATATCTTGTAGAAAATGGATTTGAAACGCCTGATGGACTCCATTATTCAAAAAATACATATCAGGAAATATATGATTATATTGTTAAAGAGGTTAATGACGCGGTACATCCAGTCAATAGCCTTTGACATATAGATTGGCGTCGGCAAAGCTGGCGCTATTTTTATTTGTATGAAACATAATATATTTGTACCTATAAATGACAGAAGAAAGAAGGACAAAAACATGGACAGGGTGATTTATATAGTACCTGATATTTATGAAAAAGCGAATCCCTGGCTTTTCTGTAATTTTGCAAGAATGAAACCTAATGAAGAAAGATGCTTAAACTGCAAAAACAAAGCCTGCAGGCATCAGGGAGAACATACGTTAATAAGGAGAAATTCATAAAATATGGGAAAGACATTATGCTTCACTGGCCACAGGCCTAAAGATATGTTTGGATTTGACAGAGCAGGTTATGAGCTTTTGATAAAGCAGCTCGTTGAATGTGTTAAAAATCTATATACCGCAGGATATACTGAATTTATTTCCGGCGGAACTCAGGGATTTGATCAGATAGCATTCTGGGCAGTAGATATTGTCAAAAGGGATCCGGCGTATTCCGGAATAAAAAACAAGGTATATATTCCTTTTAAAGGTCAGGAAGGAAAATGGTTCAAAGAAGGACTGTTTAGTCAGAAAGAATATTCCCTTATGCTCTCAAGAGCAGATGAAGTAAAGGTGATTTCAGAAGAACAGTCTATTGCAGCCTTGTTTCAGAGAAATGAAGCAATGGTTGATGCAAGTGACGGAATTCTGTGTCTTTACGAGGATGATTCCTGGAAGAATGCTTCAAATGGAGGGACGGCTAAAGCCATGCAGTATGCTTCAAGGCACATGATGGATATCTGGCAGCTTGTTTTTGATAAAAACAGCAAAGGACCATATCCGATAAGGGCAATACAAAAGAACATCTTTATGTAATGAAAGACGTCAGCATTATGCTGGCGTTTTTTATTATCAAGACTGCAGCTTAAATATATGACCGGCATTTATTGGCGGTTGTTTTTGTGCAGAAAATTATTATGGGAACGGCTTTGATACCCTTAAAATAAGAAAGCATTATGAGGTGGTGTTATGGATATGAACTACCATACCGATGACATCGGAAATGGTTTCAACAATACCTTACGGTATAGTAAGGCACGTCCACGGCGCCACTACTCCGTCGGGAAATCCCTTCGGTATACTTTAAGTGTTATATATGCGCTTTTGGCGCTTGGGAACTAAACACCTTGTATATTTTACGTGCCATAGGTTCTTAGCTTATTAGATTCATGGCACAACCTCATATATACAGTTTTCAAGGTTCCGATTGACTTATTTTATCACGAACAGCCGTTCGCGTAAAGGCGATTCATCCCACAACCGACTTCATCGGAAAGGGTTTCCTCGTGCGTTATTTATAAAATCTAAATAAACGAAACTACATATAAGTAATTTATAAAACCGCCTTAAGGGCGATTTTATTTTATTTTATGAATACCATAATGATGTACATCTAATATAATGTCGATTCAAGAAAGGAGAGAATAAGATGTACATTATTAAGAGAAATGGCACAGAAGTTGAGTTTGATATCGAGAAAGTAAAAACTGCTATCTCTAAGGCTAATGAGGCTTCATCAGAAAGAGCCAGAATGAATAGCATCTATATTGATGCTATCGCCTCTGATGTTGAAGAATATGCTAACAATACAGTTGCTACTCTTACAGTTGAGGATATTTCCGATAAGATTGAGCTCTTGCTTATGAAAATGGCTCCTGAGGTTGCTAAGAACTTCATGAACTATCGTCATAACAGAGCGCTTGTCCGTAAGGCAAATACTACAGATGAGACAATCTTAAGCCTTATTGAGCGTGATAATGAAGAAGTTAAGCAGGAAAACTCCAATAAGAATCCTATAAGAAACAGCACACAGCGTGATTACATGGCTGGTGAAGTTTCAAAGGATCTTACAATGAGAATGCTCTTGCCTGACGAGATCGTTAAGGCTCATAAGGAAGGCGTGATCCACTTCCATGATGCAGATTATTTTGCACAGCATATGCATAACTGCTGTCTTGTAAACCTTGATGATATGCTCCAAAATGGAACTGTCATCGGAGATACACTCATTGAGAAGCCAAAGAAGTTCTCAACTGCCTGCAATATTGGTATGCAGGTTGTAGCTCAGGTAGCAAGTTCACAGTACGGCGGACAGACAATATCTGCTGCGCACCTCGCAAAGTTCATCGATGTCTCAAGGAAGACTATTACTAAAGAGATTGAGGAAGAAAACGAGGAAGCTGGACTTACAATGACTGATGAGCAGTTTGCAAAAGTTCTTGAAAAGCGTCTTGCAAGAGACATCAAGACTGGCGTCCAGACCATGCAGTATCAGATCATCACTTTGATGACTACAAATGGCCAGGCTCCATTCCTTTCAGTTTACCTTGATCTTAATGAGGCTAAGGAAGGACAGGAAAGAGATGATCTTGCTATGATGATCTCAGAAATCTGCAGACAGAGACTTCAGGGTGTAAAGAATGAAAAAGGAGAGTGGGTTACACCTGCGTTCCCTAAGCTTCTTTATGTACTTGACAGCTTCAATGATGAGGAGGAGAGTAAATACTGGTCAACAACTGTTCTTGCTGCTAGATCAACAGCAAAGAGAATGGTTCCTGATTACATCTCAGCTACTAAGATGAGAGAGTATAAGGGCGGCGATGTTTACGGATGTATGGGATGCAGATCATTCCTTACCCCGGATAGCGAAGATAATGCCGAGGGACTCTGCAATGCGGGAAACAAGGCAGGTGCTCTTAACTACAAGGAAGGCGAACATAAATACTATGGACGTTTCAACCAGGGTGTTGTTACACTTAATCTTGTAGATGTTGCATGTTCTTCTGGTAAAGACATGGATAAGTTCTGGGAACTTATGGAAGAAAGATCTGAGCTTGTCCACAAGGCACTTAGATGCAGACATGAGCGTCTTCTTGGAACACCATCAGATGTTGCTCCAATCCTCTGGCAGTATGGCGGACTTGCAAGACTTAAGAAGGGAGAGGTTATTGATAAGCTTTTATATGGAAATTACTCAACACTTTCCTATGGCTACGCTGGTTTGTATGAATGCGTATACTACATGACAGGCCATAGCCATACTGATCCAGAAGCAAAGGATTTTGCTCTTGCAATCATGCAGCACATGAACGATAAGTGCGCTGAATGGAGGAAAAAGGAAAATATCGCATATAGCGTATATGGAACCCCTTTGGAGTCAACGACTTACCGCTTCGCACAGCTTCTTCAGAAGAGATTTGGAATCATTCCTGAAGTTACAGACCATGACTACATCACTAACAGCTATCACGTAAACGTTCGTCAGAAGATTGATTCATTTACAAAGCTTAAGTTTGAGTCTGAATTCCAGAAACTTTCACCTGGTGGTGCTATCTCATATGTTGAGATGGCTGATCTTACAGGAAACATCGAGGCAGTGCTTGCACACATCAAGTTCATGTCAAAGCATATCATGTATGCTGAGATGAACACTAAGTCAGATTACTGCCAATGCTGCGGATATGATGGAGAAATCAAGATTGTGCACGAGACAGATGAGAATGGTAAGACTACCAAGCTCGTTTGGGAGTGTCCTAATTGCAAGAACCGTGATGAATCCAAGATGAACGTAGCCAGACGTACATGCGGCTACATAGGAAGTAATTACTGGAATCAGGGACGTACACAAGAAATCGAACAGAGGTACGTGCATATCAGTGTACCACAGAGAACGCTTAGCGCCTGAACTTTTACAAAAACAAGTGTTATGAAAAGAGATTTAGTAAAGGTTTGCAGATTTTAATAATCTGCAAACTGCCTAAACTCAGTATATTATAACATTTGAAGAATTACAAGTGCATATTGTTTTTAATGCAAAATGCTTTAGAAACATAAAATATCCGGGTAAACCCGGCATTTCAAAGGAGAATAATTAAATGAACAAAGTTATACTTATGGGACGTCTCACTAGAGATCCTGATGTGAGATATTCACAGGCTCAGGGAAATGAACCTGCAAAATGCGTAGCAAGATATAATCTTGCAGTTGATCGCCGCTACAAGAGAGAAGGCGATGAGCAGACAGCTGATTTCATTCAGATTGTCGCATTCGGCAAAGCGGGTGAGTTTGTTGAGAAATACCTCAAGAAGGGAACCAAGGTCATTGTAACAGGAAGAATCCAGACGGGAAGCTATGTCAACAAGGATGGCAATAAAATCTATACAACTGATATTGTTGCAGAAGATCAGGAATTTGCAGAGTCAAGAAAGTCTGCTGATTCAAATACTGCTCCCGTTCCAGATGGAGATTTTGCTCCTTCATCAGACGGTGGCTTCATGAACATTCCAGACGGAATCGATGAGGAACTTCCTTTTAACTAAAGATATTAACAGGGCCGTCACTTTTTAAAGTGACGGCTTTTGCTTTTGGAGGAAATATGAACTACGGACAGATATATCACAATGATGTGGCTAACGGACCAGGCTGCAGAACATCTCTTTTTGTAAGTGGCTGCACACATCACTGTAAAGGCTGCTTTAACGAGATGACATGGGATTTTAATTACGGCGAAAAATACACCGCCAAAACCGAAGAATCTATCATTGAATCACTCGAACCAGAATATATAGCAGGCCTAACAATCCTTGGCGGCGAACCTATGGAACTCTGCAATCAGGAATATATCGTAAAACTCATAAAAAGAGTCAAAGAGCTGTATCCTAAAAAGACAATCTGGCTCTATTCCGGATATACCTGGGAGGAATTAACAGATACAGAAAACAAAAGATGCCATGGAGCCCACACAATGGAAATACTTGGCATGATCGATATTCTTGTAGATGGGGAGTTCGTACTTGAAAAGAAAGACATGAGATTAAAGTACAGAGGCTCATCCAACCAGCGAATCATTGACGTAAAAAAGACTGTAAAAGAAAACGAGATAACTTTATCAGAATATAACGCTTAAAAGTAAGCCGTTCTCTATTGAGGGCGGCTTTTTAGTTTGCGCGCCATGGGCGCGCTCTAACGGGTGAAAGTCCCCTTACGTACTCGACTGAGAGGTCGGCAGTCATTGACCGCCTCCTACTCGATTTTAGGTCCAGCTATTAAACTGATCTTGATAGATCCACAAAAGCTCTCCGATAGCACTCTTGATTGCAATAGGGCAAAGTGTGATAATAGGAAACTCTCCTTTTGAAACATCATAGCTCTGCATTACATGATTAAATGATAGTGTATACGCAGGTGTTCCGTCTGCGTAACTTGTGTCTATATCCATACATCCCTCATCTAATATCCTTTTGAATAGCTAAAACGGACAAATACCGTCTGTGCAGAAAAATATTTATTAAATGATATTACGTATACTTTCTTTGTAATTATTAGCATTATTGGTTTATGATAATCATATCAGACCGTAAAATGATGGGGCGTCGCAGAAAGGAAAACTATGCAGAAAAATTTCAAGCCAATCACCAAGGTAAATAATCTGTACCCATATCGCCAAATTTTGGTCCTATTTTTGATTTTTATCATTTTCATGTATATTTCCCTGCTTGTATGTGCATTCAACCCATATAGCGACGATACGAGTTCATTTACCCAAGATGAAGATAACCCCAATGTATTTATAAGCCCAAACTCTATATCCTGGGATACGGAAAAGCTGATTACAGAATATGATAAGATTCCTGCTGTTATAAAAGCGCTTTTTGAACAAAAGGGCATCAACTTTTATATTGTTCCTTATGAAAGTAAGACTGAGCCAGCTAATATGACGACTACCGCATCAGCCTGGCCTGCAATTCTGAATGTAGGTACAGACGGCAAGGTAATTAAAAATATTACTAGAAAAGGTTGGGTTACCTGTTATACGGATCTGGGAGGAAGATACTTTGCACCGGAACAAATTGTTTATGCTGCGGGATGCGAACTGGATAATCTCGTGTCATATATGCATGGGTTTTATACAGGGACTGATAATGCTATGTCAGACGGCATAGACTGGCTTAGTATATATAACACTGATAATGCCAAGAAACTTGAAAAATTATGGCATTTTGACGAGCTTTCTGAATATAACTGGCCTATGAGCAGGGCAGATGGTTTTGCAGATGCTTTCAGGATGTATGTATGCCATCCGGAAGAATTATCAGAAGCATCCCCAGAAGTATATTCATTCATGTCAAACATGGTCTCGGGCCTTAATAATTTTTATCACTACATGTATGGAGGAATTCCTGGAACAACAGATACTCTTCCTAAAAAACAACAGGTGAAATATACCGTCAGCACCCAAAAAGATACTACCCAGGGAATATCGGTAGAATCCGCAGAGACCGCTGATGCCAGCTCTATTGGAAGTTCGGCTGAAGATATTACTAAAGAACTGGTAGAGCAGACAGAGAACCAAAATAACGATATCCTTAAACAGCTTATTGATACGATAGTATCAAATAAAAAGATATTGTATGCTCTGGATATAGCCGGAGCTGTTATTCTTGGACTTGCTATCGGATTTGTGTGTCACGTAGTGCTTGCGGCAATAAAGAAAAAAACGAAAAAAGAAAAACAAAGTAAAGTAAAGCCTATGAAGAAAGTAGTGCTTGAGGAATCTTCTAAAGAAGGAATAGTGACGGAAAAGCCTGTTTTAGAGAAAGAACCGCAACCGACAAAGAAAGGAAGCAGGAAAGCAAGGAAAAATAAAAGACAAAAAGAAAATGCTCCGGTGCCAAAAGACGAACAGGAAACTGTTCAGGAGCCTGCAGCTATTTTAGTTAACGAGAATAATATACAGACAACTTCAAAAAAATTAAATAAAAAACAGAAAAATGAAATGCTTAAAAACGCCATTAGTGAAACAAGGGCGATAAGCTATGAAGAGCTTCTGAATCTAAAAAGCTATGAGAAGCAGGCTGGTTTTCAGGAAAGCCTTTCTGGTATATATATAGTCCAAAACAGAGTAGCCAGAGCAGATATTGCCGGCACGAGCGAAGATATTTACATGGCTGCAAAAGAAACCATTGGCCATCATCCAAGCAATAATCATGTACATCAGGAAAGACTTGTGAAATACTGGAATGTAAAGCTTATACCGCTTGAAAAAACAGGATTTCAGAATATAAATGAGCTGGATGCAGCTTTAAAAAGAATTTATACGACAAAGTAGAAGGAGGGAATGAGAAGATGTTAATTGAAGATGGAAATAAGGATGAATTTAAGTATAAGACAAAAGTGGGTGATCAGGTTGTTACTCAGAGAAATGAGCGAGGATTTGTAACATATCAGTCCGCAGGACTTGTTCATGTTTTTGGACCACACATAAATGCCATGTATAGGGATGAAACCCTTGAACTTACCGGCCACAATATAGAGGATGTACAGGGCATCATCTTTAAACCATCCCCTATGGATGTACAGAAAATGGAAGCTAAAAACTGAGTAATTGCTTTCAACAGGGGGATTTGTATGAGCTATGAACTACCATCACCGAATATATACAGTTTTCAAGGTTCCGATTGACTTATTTTATCACGAACAGCCGTTCGCGCAAAGGCGATCCATCCCACAACCGACTTCATCGGAAAGGGTTTCCTCGTGCGTTATTTATAATCCCTGTGATAGTATTTATAATCGCAGAGCTTGCTAATAAATTGGGAGTGTCAAGACAAGCAGCTGATCAGAGATTAAAAACACTGAGAGATAAGGCTCAATTGATAGAAAATGGGGTAGATACGCGAATATATGAAATTGTAGAGAAAAAATATAATGGCAATCAATTTGTTGTTTCGCGAGAAGAATACACAGAGATATACAAATACGCTGCAAGTGCGAGAAATAATGCACATATCATAGTAAACAGAGTATTGAAGAACTATGAGAGATATATGAAAGCAGGCCTTCCAATAGAGGAAATGGTTGAATTAGAGGACGCGACTTGCACCCGTAAAAAAAATAATGCGCGAGCACAAAACAAAATAAACATCATTTTGCAGAAACCCTTATAAATTTATTTTTATTTAAGCGCTCCATAATCATAAAAGTAATTAAGGCTTTTAAAATTAAGGAGGTAAGCCATGGGAATTTTTGATTCCTTTAAGGAGAAATTATCTGAGGTTCATGCAATAATGTCAAAGACAGACCTCGAGAGAGAAAAAGAAGTGGAGCTGCGCGTCCAGAAAGCAGCAGCACATGTAAACAGAGCACATGCTAGACAGGAGCTCAAGCGTTACCAGGGAGAGATTGACAAGTGCGATCAGATCATTAGCAGTGCAGAAGCATCTTTTGAAGCAAAGGAAACTGCAAGAGAGCAGAAAGAATACTATATGGAAGCTCTCGAGGGACCTCGCGCAGAGGTTGCGAAGTACACTGAAGAAATTGAGAAATGCGAAGCAAAGGGAAAGGATTACGCAAAAGAAGTTGCTGCTCGCAGAGCACTTCAGTACGAAAACTTCAAAGCGGAAGTAAAAGACGATTTTGCCGTTGTAGTAGCAAACACAAAGGAAGTAACCGAGCAGACAAAGCAGTCTGTTCTTGACAGTATTTATACAATTCCTCAGAAGATTAACGAATTCAGGGACAAAGTTATCGATAATGCAGTTGCTACTCTTAGCGCAGCTACAGATTTCCTTGCCGAGAAGAATGAGCAGGCTAAGGTACAGGGCCTTGCTGCTTATAACAATCTTGGTGAGTTCGGACGTGCATTTGCTCGTGCCGGAATCAGACTTGACAGAGCTGATGCCATCAAGACATACGAAGGCATTGCCAAGATTGATAATGCTCTTGAGAAAGTTGCAAGCTGGACAGAACAGAAGAAGCAGGACCTTAAGGAAGTTGGAGAAGCAACTCAGAGTCTTGGAAGAAGTCTTGGAAAACTCTTCGGAATCAAGCCAAAGGAGAAGGCTGAGCCTGAGAAGGAAGCTGCTGAAGAAAAGAAGCCGGGATGGGTTCTTAGCTTTGTAAAGGAGCAGAAGGCAAAGGCTTATGACAGAGTTGTTGAGCTTTATGAGAAGGAGCTTGACTCTCTCGACAGAAGCCGCGAGCTTGCATTTGAAGTAAGAGAAGACGCTTCTCGTGTTAAGCTTAATAAACTTGAGCATGTAATGCGCGATGCAGAGAAGGATCTTGCAGAGAAAGCATTTGATACTCAGGACAGACTCAATGACTTCATAGATAGAAGTGAGCGCTGATGAACTACCACCACCGATATTATCGGAAATGGTTTCTAAAATACCATGCGGCATAGTAAGGCACGTTCACGGTGCCGCTACTCCGTTGGGGCGGAACCCCTTCGGCATACTTAAAAATGTTGTTATATGCGCTTTTGGCGCTTGGGAACTAAACACCTTGTATATTTTACGTGCCACAGGTTCTTAGTTTATTAGATTCATGGCACAACTCCATATATACAGTTTTCAAGGTTCCGATATGCTATATATTCTAGCACAAACATGTGTTTGCGTAAAGGCGATTCATCCCACAACCGATTTTGTCAGAAGGGGTTTTCTCGCACGATATTTATAATATAGTCCCGCCACAGACAAATCCTATGGCGGGATTTTGTTTTACAAGATTTTGTATCAAAATCTGTTAAAAATACAAAATATGTTTGTGCAGAAAAATGAAGTCTAAAAAAGATATGCTACAGTGTATTTAGTAACAGAATAACAACCGGAAGAAAAGGAGCTTCCATCTATCACTTTATATTAGAAAAAACATTAGATTATGGGATTTTTATTTAAGTCAACAAAGGAAAAGCAAGAGATAAATACTCGTTTACAAAAAAGATTATACAATCAGGTTCTTGATGTTCCTGGTTTTTATTACGCAAGCAATATTATGAGAGAAAAGAACAGCCTTGAAGATCTTATTCAGAAGGGACATGAAAAGCAGAATGTCTATGCTGTATATGGGCAGATATATCTGAATGATTTTATCGAAAGACTTGCATGCGATCGTGAAATCTTTAAAGCACAGCCAGCCACTTCATATCATATTGATACAAAACAATTTAATGGAGAAATTAAGGAAAGCTTTGATAGACTTAACCAGATTGGTGATGATTTCACAGCAAGTGCTGATGCGGTTATGGTATCTGCGCTTTGCCTTACTGTATCTTCAAATATACATGAGCGTATCTGCGATCTTGCTGCACAAGTATATTGCTATAATGCGCAATATAAAGATGATCTTTCTCTGGGAAAACTTGGCAGTGCTTTTCTTGATTGTTATGATAGCTTAGAGAGCTATGTACAAGGTAATACTGATGAGAAATTTTATGAAAGCACTCTTAAAAATCTTAAAAATAGTTTTGCCTCATATGATGAATTTAAGGAATATATAGTTTCTGAGCTTACTGCATACGAAAAGGACTGTCTTGACTATGCGATGTGGGCTGATAAGCATAATTTCCTTGGTGTAAAGGGCAAGATTGTTAATCCGATAAAGAAACTTAGGAAGACGTTTCCTCCTGAAACACGAAGGGATTATTATAATAAGTTTGCTATTTTTACCATGGCCCCTTATTGCCGTTATTTAAAAAGACACGATGTTAAGGATTTTATCATTGCTCTTACTCCGGACGAATTTAAAACCGTTTTTAATAGCGATTTTATTTACGATACTCATTATGATGAGTCATCTGAGCCGGAATGGACCATGTAAGGAGATCAGCAGGTGAAACGTACGTGTAATAACTGCAAGGCCCTATTGGAAAAGTCCAGGGTTGAATGTATATGTAGTCTTGGAAAGAAAATCATCGCTACAGAGAAACTATATGGTTGCATCAGTACAGGATATAAACCCATGGAAGAATGCCCGAAACCTATGACAAATTTAGAATATTGTAAATACACAGCAAGCTTGTTAAAAGCGTATAAATAATTCGCGCAATCCATTGACAGGAAAGGGATTGAGGCTTATTATGATTATAGAAAGCACTGGAGTTGCACACAGAGCAATACAATAATCTGTGGCTTAGTTATTGCGATTATATCAATATAACCACCCGTGTGGCACGGTTCTTCGGAAATGCCATATCCAGTATGAGGATTAGGTCATGCGCTACTGCGTTGAATGGTTTCAATGCGAACATCCAGTGGTTATTCGGAGGAAGCCTGTTAAAAGGCTTCCTTTTTTTTGGAGGAAAAATGGGAGACGTTGGGAAATCACAAATAATAAAAAGAATACATAATGCTGCAGTAAAATATAAAAAGCATCTTGTTGGCAATACATATATGTTTGTGTATGACAATACTTATGTAGAAGTAAGATTTAAAAAATCATCGTTTGCGCACTTGACAGGCGCAGAGACAAAATTAAGCGCGGAAGAGTTTTACAAACATGCTTTGAAAGAAAAAGGATTGAGACCAATGGAAGTGTCATTCAGCAAGGCCCATCCCTTTGATTTGGCAGAAAAGAAAACACGATTCCTTGCGGACTTATACAAACTCACAATTACAGATGTTGTTATAGCTACTGATATTCAAACTTTAACCTTCGCTTATAGCATCGGAATTACTGATCTTGAATTCGTTATCTGTCTGGGAGATGATGCTGACGCATCAGGAAAAATAAAGAGCAGTGCAAAAGTACCATATTCATTTAGGGTTGAAGAGATTGATAATTCGAAATTCAATGGCCTATATGAAGTAACACATATTTTTGAAAAGAAAACAGGAGAGAAAAAATATTCCGTAATGTCGTTTGGGAATAGTGATACCATAGCAACATTACCCGAAGAAATAAAAAACAAAATAGATACAAATTTAATAAAATAATAGATATACCCTGCCAAGTAATATATGGCAGGGTTTTTTGTGCAGAAATATTTAAAAGTACATTCCTGAATATCATAGAATTATAGCCTTGGGAAAGGACAAGATGAATGGGAGAATGCGTCGATTTTGAAGAATATAAGAAAAAACGCAAAAAGAAGCTACTTTTTAATGGCGTTAAAGGCAGAGTAAATTATGCAAATATTCTTCCAGTCGCTAAGCTTTTGGTAGTTATTAGTATCCTGGATCTGATATTGCTTGCATTGCCGGATGAATCACTTAGCGAATTGCAAAGAAATATCTCCCTGGGAAGCTATATTCCTAAGGATCATGCTGCAGTGTTACTCTTACTTTTAATCTGGGCATTATATGGTTCTTACCTAAAAACAATAGTGAGTATAAAGAAAAAGACCAGGTTTTATAGAAGGATGGATGTCACCAATCTGGAGGTCATTGCTATAAATCTTATAGGCACCTTGTTCGAAATATGCCTTTTATTCGCCGCATCAGAAGGGAGTGCAGCAGCCTTTGTAGCCACGGTAGCATTTTTGATGATAATGACAAGATTCTGGTATTGAGATGAAAAAATATATGAAAAGATTTCACACAGATGAATATATCTGGAAAGACAGCATTCCCATCGTGCTGATTGCGGCTTTTATATTGATGTTTATAGGCCAGCTTATAGGGATCATACTGACAGATATAATCTTCTACGCCCCGTTAAAAAATGATACAGATGGCTTTTATAACGTGCTTTTGATGTACACGAGTTTTATTGGAATCTGGATGGTCATCAACAAGTGGTATGAAAAACATGATCCGTACGCCAAAAAGGCACTCACCGTAAAAAATGTCAGATTATTATCAGTGCAGATCCTTTCGGGACTTATGATAGGCACAGGATTAAATACCGTCTGTGTTATGGCGGCAACATTAAGAGGAGATATAACGCTTATCTACAGCTCTTTTCAACCATTAAAACTTATCGCTGTATTTATAGCTGTTTTCATCCAGTCATCTGCAGAAGAGCTTCTCTGCAGGAATTTCATCTACGCAAAGCTAAGACATTCATATAAGAACCCTCTGGTTGCGATAATAGCAAACTCGATATTCTTTGCTGCACTTCATCTTTTAAACCCCGGAGCAGGGATGATGCCCATTATATATGTTTTTATCGCCGGAATATTTTTTACTTTGATTGTATATTATACAGGCGGTATATACTGCGTAATGGCGGCACATGCAGCTTGGAATTATACTCAGAACATTATATTTGGACTCCCAAACAGCGGATTTACAGCTCAGTTTTCTATCTTTAAACTCGATGCAGCATCTGCGCGAAGCAGTGCTACCTACAACACAGGCTTTGGTGTTGAAGGAACATGGTTTGCAGTAATCCTGATGCTCGCAAGCTGTTTGGCGGTATTCAGGATATATTCCCGAAAAGAAAAGGAGTTAAGTAATAATGGCAAATTATCCGGTCAGCATCAGCCTTGAAGAATATCAGACAGCTTGCAACAAAACAATCAGAATCCAGCTGTGGGCAACTATTGCATGTGCGACTGTTGGATTTTTGATTTTTTCAGTTGTAATTTATAACATTGCTGGCGAATTTCCTGTAATGAAGATAGGTGAAAGAGAGCTCTCGAGCCTTTGGTTTATAGCATTTTTCTTTTCCCTATTTACCATCATGGCAGTACTCGAAATCCTAAGAAACAGGAAAGAAGGTTATAGCCCTAACAGGCTCAAGGAATTTTACGCAAACCGTACAAGAGTTAGCGGAATATATGTGGAATCCGGGGCAGGGAAACACCATACACAAAAGGTCTATGAAGACAGTGGCGAAATATATCAGGTGTATGCTCCGGTCCCCTTTAAATATTACAGCCTCAAACCATTAGTGTGCAGGGCTTTTCTGGTAGGGAATACCGCGCTTGTGTATGAAATAATCAAAGAGCTTGACCAGTATAAAAGCTCAGAAGAGTACGTAATGGAGATGCGCCGCAAAGGAAGAGAATAGGAAGGTGCATGAATGGATCAGAAAAAGCTGTTTTACAATATGTGTATGGATCTGTGGGCGCTTGGAAAAGAACTTGATAAGCCGAGAGTTGATATGACGGATGAAGACTGGACAAGAGCGATAGGTAAGATGGATGAGCTTACTGTAAAATACAAGGCTCTTGGAGTACGCGAGCATGATCTTATAAGCAAACTTATGATGAGCATACTTGATTATGTAGAAAATTCTTAATTAAAAAATTTAAAATAAAGAATTTAAAGAAAAGCGAATAGCTGAAATTTAAAGCGCAAGCCTTGGCCCTTTGGGTAGCATGGCGGCGCTTTATTTATTTTAGGAAATTCCATGATACAGACATTAAATTATATGTCGGTTATTTGAAAGGAGAGAAAAGATGGATGAAGTAAATTTCTGGGATATAGTTGATCTTGCTCCTGCGACAAACAAGATGCGCAGGAACTTCAGAGCTAGAAAATCAGCCCTGGACCAGATCGAAACAAAAGGTACAGTTGATGAAAAGAACAAAGTTCCTGATGAAATGTGGGACGAGTTCTGGGATGACGAAGAGATTGGTGCGTAAGCATCAGGGATGATAACAGAATAGGAGAATAATATGGAGATGAAGAAAGCAATCAGATGCATAGATCAGACTTATGTTGAAGGTAACGCAAAGGAACTTGTAGATAAGGCATATCGCTACGACGACGACTTCAGTGATGATGCAGTGCAGGAGATCATTGATTTTGCTACTGCACAAAAAGAAGACTGTCGTACGCTCATCTATCTTCTTGAAGCAAGACAGGAAGAGAAGGAAGGAAAGCTTCTCTTAGGCCAGATCAAAAACGATATTCTCTTATACGATTCTGCAGAGGAATTTGAGTATAACGATGATACAGTTGAGATCTGGAAGGAAAGTACTACCGGACAGGTGCTTGTCCATATCACCGGAGAAGATAAACAAGGGCCCTATCATGCGACCAATGCTTATGACTTCGAGGAATTTATGAACAGGGATATGGGCTCGCTCGAGAGCCTGATCGGAGAGACTTTGTTTTATGGAACTGTATATGACGAAGAGGTTGCATAAAGGAGAATAAACATGGCTAGAAGAATAGAATATCCAAACCCAGATATCAAATGTGCATGGTGTGGAAGAGATATCGGAAGTGACAGTAGGTTCTATTTTAAGTACAAAGGTAAGGCATTTTGCTCAAGATACAATAAAAACAGTGATCTTGAAAATATCTGCCTAAAGAATTACCTTGTAGAGGAAATGGGTGCTGAGATCACCGAAGAAGAAGTCGACCGCGAACCAGAATACATCATGGATGAAGAAGTCTTATATGGGCTTGGAGCTTAAGCTCAGAAGGGAGAAAAAGATGAAAAGACTATGGAAACAAGGTGACAGATTTAAGATCGATACTGATATTGATGGCGTTCGCGCTTGCACGCAGGGGACCGTTGAAGCGGATCAAAAGAAGGGTGATAAGAAGCTTCTTTGTACTCTTGATTATGTTGACGGCGAAGGAAATGTTGGCGTTCGCGTCAAAATTAAAGATATGTATCCTGTTGCCACTGATGCAGCGGTTTAAAACTGAATAAGATGTATATTTACATGAACTACCAAGACCGATGTAATCGGAAATGGTTTCTACAATACCTTGCGGTATAGTAAGGCACGTTCACGGCGCCGCTACTCCGTTGGGGCGGAATCCCTTCGGCATACTTTAAGTGTTATATATGCGCTTGTGGCGCCTGGGAACTAAACACCTTGTATATTTTACGCACCACAGGTTCTTGGTTTGTTAGATTCGTGGTGCAACCTCATATATACAGTTTTCAAGGTTCCGATTGACTTATTCTATCACGAACAACTGTTCACGTAAAGGCGATTCATCCCACAACCGATTTCATCGGAAGAGGTTTTCTCGCTAAATTTTATAATGCTCTCAACATTGTTGGGAGCATTTTTGTTAGAAAAATAAAAATCATGCAAACCTTCTTTATTTCTGCAATTATGCCCTGTGCAATAAAAATGTTAATAAAATTTTAGTTGCAAGCATAAATATATGTATATCCGGCAGCAGAAATATCTGCTGCCCTTTAATATTTTTCTCGCCTAATTATCATGCATCTTTGATATTTTTAAAATATTCGTCTGCAAATTCCAGAACTTTTCGGTTAGGATCATAATGATATGCGTTATCAGATAAAAGATCTTCTTTTGGTACGCACTCTTTGTTGACGAGGCTTACCATTTCCTTTAGAGCGCCAGGAACATCTTCAGATGCCCCGCCCAGCTGGTAAAACGCGTCTGGGACCATGATGCATTCGTGTATTGAAGAAGGCAGTATATAGAAGCCGCCAATTTGTTTTCCAACAAACTCCTGAAATTCGGGATATAAAATAGCTGCTGCGCCGTTTTCGTCATCCGGTCTAAAAACTATATACATGGGAACGTTGATGAATGAGGATGTGAGTGGTTTGGGGATAACGTCACTGACATGGCATATCCCGTAAGGCATATTCTTTTCACTGCTTGCCATTGCATCATTAAATAGCGTTTCTATATCTACTCCCCAAGCTTCTAAAAGTGCATTCGAAACTGAGGCAACTGCATAATCGCTTAATTTTAATTTGAATATCACTTCAAAGTCGAGGACTTTCCTATGCGGCATGGAGCTTAGAAACTCCTCATTATCGGTTGCAGAAACGATCTCTATGTATAGCTTATCTTTGACTGTGTTATAGTCATCAATATTTTCAGCGAGCTTTTTAAGGTCGTCTCCTCTTGTGGACTGACGGGATAAAAAATCTTTGATGTCTGATATCAGCTCTTTAAGATCTGTATATTTATCGAGCGGAATCTCATCCATATATAACGTTGGCGCGGTCATTTCTTCGTTTTGCCTTATAGTGATACCTTCTTTGGTCTTATGATTTTTATGTTTTGTTACAAGACGGACTTCATACCCCTCTTCAGACAGTGCTTTAACAATATCTTCTTTAGTTATCATGTAATACCTGTTCCTCCCTGGATTTATATGAATATTATAGAACACACGTTCGATAAATGCAAGAGAAATATGCAATTATATACATATTTGTACATATTTGTTGCCCTAAATATTGCCCTTAATAGATGATAAAGAGTGTAACTATGTGCGTAAGTGCGATATAATTAACTAAGTATGTAAGAGTATTGTGCAACAGACAAATGAAGATAAAGGGGGATAATGCTATGCTTTTATATGAAAACTACACCAAAAGAAATCAGATCACAAAATCGCTTCGCCTTGAGCTTAGACCCCAGGGGAAAACACTGCGGAATATCAAAGAGCTCAATCTTCTTGAGCAGGATAAGGCAATTTACGCGCTTTTAGAAAGACTTAAGCCTGTGATCGATGAAGGCATAAAAGACATTGCAAGAGATACTCTTAAAAACTGCGAACTTTCATTTGAAAAGCTATATGAGCACTTTCTTTCCGGAGACAAGAAAGCTTACGCCAAGGAAAGCGAAAGACTTAAAAAGGAGATTGTTAAAACCCTTATAAAGAACCTTCCTGAGGGAATTGGGAAAATTTCGGAGATAAATTCTGCCAAATACTTAAATGGCGTACTGTATGATTTCATAGACAAGACTCATAAAGATAGCGAAGAAAAACAGAATATCCTATCCGACATACTTGAAACCAAGGGTTATCTTGCCCTGTTTTCCAAATTTCTTACAAGCAGGATCACGACCCTTGAACAGTCAATGCCCAAAAGAGTCATTGAAAACTTTGAGATATATGCTGCAAATATTCCCAAGATGCAGGATGCCCTGGAAAGAGGCGCGGTATCATTTGCGATTGAATACGAAAGCATCTGTTCTGTCGACTACTACAATCAAATCCTTTCTCAGGAAGATATCGATTCTTATAACAGGCTGATATCCGGAATAATGGATGAAGATGGCGCCAAGGAAAAAGGCATAAATCAGACTATCTCTGAAAAGAATATCAAAATAAAATCAGAACACTTAGAGGAAAAGCCTTTTCGCATTCTTAAGCAGCTCCATAAGCAGATCCTTGAAGAGCGCGAGAAAGCTTTTACCATAGACCATATAGATTCCGACGAGGAGGTTGTTCAGGTAACAAAAGAAGCTTTTGAACAGACAAAGGAGCAATGGGAAAATATCAAAAAGATAAATGGATTTTATGCCAAAGATCCAGGAGACATTACTCTGTTTATTGTCGTAGGCCCCAATCAGACGCATGTTCTTTCCCAGCTTATTTATGGAGAACATGACAGGATAAGACTATTGCTTGAAGAATACGAAAAGAATACTCTTGAGGTTCTTCCCAGAAGGACCAAGAGCGAAAAGGCAAGGTACGATAAATTTGTAAATGCTGTGCCAAAAAAGGTTGCAAAAGAGTCTCATACGTTTGATGGTCTGCAGAAAATGACAGGTGATGACAGACTGTTTATTCTCTACCGGGATGAGCTTGCAAGGAATTATATGCGCATAAAAGAGGCATACGGTACTTTTGAAAGAGATATCCTAAAAAGTAGAAGGGGGATAAAGGGTAATCGCGACGTCCAGGAATCCCTGGTATCTTTTTATGATGAACTGACTAAATTCAGAAGTGCGCTGCGCATCATAAATAGCGGGAATGATGAAAAGGCGGATCCAATATTCTATAACACGTTTGACGGGATCTTTGAAAAAGCAAACCGAACATACAAAGCAGAGAATCTGTGCCGAAACTACGTGACAAAATCTCCTGCAGATGACGCCAGGATCATGGCATCATGCCTTGGCACTCCCGCCAGGCTTCGTACTCACTGGTGGAACGGAGAAGAGAATTTTGCGATCAACGATGTTGCAATGATAAGGCGCGGGGATGAATACTACTATTTTGTTCTTACCCCAGATGTAAAACCCGTAGATCTTAAAACAAAAGATGAAACAGATGCTCAGATATTTGTCCAGAGAAAGGGTGCGAAAAGCTTCCTTGGGCTTCCTAAGGCTTTGTTCAAGTGTATCCTGGAACCATATTTTGAGTCGCCGGAGCATAAGAATGATAAGAACTGTGTTATAGAAGAATATGTGTCAAAGCCGCTTACTATCGACAGGAGAGCATATGATATCTTTAAAAACGGGACATTTAAAAAGACAAATATAGGAATAGATGGTCTGACTGAAGAGAAATTTAAGGATGACTGCAGGTATCTTATTGATGTCTATAAAGAGTTCATAGCAGTGTATACCAGATATTCGTGCTTTAATATGTCAGGACTCAAGAGAGCTGATGAATATAATGATATCGGTGAATTCTTCTCGGATGTAGATACAAGGCTCTGCACAATGGAGTGGATCCCGGTATCCTTTGAACGTATCAATGATATGGTGGATAAAAAAGAGGGCCTATTATTCCTTGTTCGTTCGATGTTTCTTTATAACAGACCTAGAAAACCATACGAGAGGACATTTATCCAGCTGTTTTCGGATTCTAACATGGAGCATACATCAATGCTCCTAAATTCAAGGGCCATGATTCAGTACAGGGCTGCATCCCTTCCAAGAAGGGTAACGCACAAAAAAGGAAGTATACTGGTTGCCCTAAGGGACAGTAATGGTGAACATATCCCTATGCATATAAGGGAAGCCATATATAAGATGAAGAATAACTTTGATATTAGCAGTGAAGATTTTATCATGGCGAAAGCATATTTGGCAGAGCATGATGTTGCCATCAAGAAGGCAAACGAGGATATCATCAGAAATAGAAGATATACCGAAGATAAGTTTTTCTTATCCCTGTCTTATACCAAGAATGCCGACATTTCAGCAAGGACACTGGATTATATAAATGATAAGGTTGAAGAAGATACACAGGATAGCAGAATGGCGGTTATTGTGACAAGAAACCTAAAAGACCTTACCTATGTTGCCGTAGTTGATGAAAAGAACAATGTACTTGAGGAAAAAAGTTTGAATGAGATAGATGGGGTTAACTACCGGGAACTTTTAAAAGAAAGGACAAAGATCAAGTATCATGATAAAACAAGACTCTGGCAGTATGATGTATCTTCCAAGGGACTAAAGGAAGCATATGTTGAGCTTGCTGTTACTCAGATCAGTAAACTTGCCACAAAATACAATGCGGTAGTTGTTGTTGAATCCATGTCATCTACATTTAAGGATAAGTTCTCATTCCTTGATGAACAGATATTTAAGGCGTTTGAAGCAAGACTCTGTGCCCGGATGTCAGATCTGTCATTTAATACCATAAAAGAAGGTGAAGCGGGCTCGATATCAAATCCAATACAGGTCTCCAACAATAATGGAAATTCATACCAGGATGGTGTCATATATTTCCTTAATAATGCGTACACAAGGACGCTCTGTCCGGATACCGGCTTTGTTGATGTGTTTGATAAGACAAGACTAATTACAATGCAGTCTAAGCGGCAGTTCTTTGCAAAAATGAAAGATATAAGAATTGACGATGGAGAGATGCTATTTACATTCAATCTTGAAGAATATCCGACAAAAAGGCTCCTTGATAGGAAAGAGTGGACTGTTAAAATAGCGGGAGATGGAAGTTATTTTGACAAGGATAAAGGGGAATATGTTTATGTAAATGATATCGTAAGGGAGCAGATAATTCCGGCGCTCCTTGAAGATAAGGCTGTGTTTGATGGCAATATGGCCGAAAAATTCCTTGATAAGACAGCTATCTCAGGAAAGAGCGTAGAGCTTATCTATAAATGGTTTGCAAATGCGTTGTATGGAATAATCACAAAGAAAGATGGCGAAAAGATATATCGCTCTCCGATCACCGGAACTGAGATTGATGTGTCGAAAAATACGACCTACAACTTTGGAAAGAAATTCATGTTCAAGCAGGAGTATAGGGGTGATGGAGATTTTCTTGATGCATTTCTAAATTATATGCAGGCGCAAGATATTGCGGTTTGATAATGTCATAATACTACAATTGACGTTTTAGAACCTTAAAATAATACCTACTTGTTAGGTCGTCGCAGAAAGGAGATGAGATCGCAATGAGTTTTAGAACCTTAAAAAATACCTACTTGTTAGGTATTCCAGGCGACCCATTCTTGGTCGGAAGCGTTTTAGAACCTTAAAAATTACCTAGTAATTAGGTGTACGTTTCTCCTTTCAATTGTTGTTGTTTTATAACCTTAAAAAAATTACCTAGTAATTAGGTTGTGGCAAGTTGATTAGCCATTCAAGGACTGTCTTAGAACCTTAAAAAATACCTACTTGTTAGGTATTCCAGGCGACCCATTCTTGGTCGGAAGCGTTTTAGAACCTTAAAAATTACCTAGTAATTAGGTGTACGTTTCTCCTTTCAATTGTTGTTGTTTTAGAACCTTAAAAAATTACCTAGTAATTAGGTAGGTGCTTGACATCTGGCATTCTTTTTTGTGTTTTAGAACCTTTAAAATAATACCTGCTTGTTAGGTGCGATTCGTGAGGATTACCAAATGCATGGCGTTTTAGAACCATAGAAAATTACCTAGTAGTTAGGTTTCAAGATTTTAATGTATAGCTTTCTGTTCGTTTTAGAACAGTCCCGCGCAGTGGTGACTGAAGCAGGAATCCACTTCCGTCGTAGACGGTGGTGGTAGTTCAATCATAGACACTCTTGCGTATGTAAATAGGACTATCTGATAGGGTAGGGAAGTCCTGCTTGGAAAATTTAATAGAAAATTAATGATATGTTGTTAAAGTATAAAGAAAAGATTAAACAAAGCTCTGGGACTGTGTTTCGGAGCTTTTTACTATGTAATGGCCTTTATATAAGCCGTTTATAATATAGTTAGAATGTAATGCAAGCTAAACGTGCGAAACAGGAGTATAAATGCCTAAATATCACGATCACCTTGGAAACGAATTTGCCTCAAAAGAAGATATGTGCAGGTATTACGGGATTAACAGCACCACGTTTTTCAATAGACTTAAAGCCGGAATGACACTTGAAGAAGCATTGACAAGCCCTAATTTGTATTCCTGTACAGATCATAAAGGCATATTTTATAAATCGAAATCTGAAATGGTTAATACATACGGACTTAAATACAGCCTTTTTACTCATAGGCTACGCAAAGGATGGACGCTAGAGGAAACGCTTGAAATATCACCAGAAATAATCCTCTTAAGAGGAAAATGGCCTTCATTTTCATTAAACGGAGAAGACTATTATACATACAAATGCCCTACCTGTAACAATCAATTTGTTTTTACCCCAGCAGAATGCAGACAGCATTATTTGCGACATAAATATAGTGGTGAAATAAACGAGACGCTCTACACTAAAACACCAATTCGGAAGCTTGAAACCGTCACTGACCACAATAATAATGAATATTCGTCATTAAGAGCTATGGCAAAGAAATATTGTATTGCAGTGAGTACATTGAAGGCAAGGATTAGACGCGGATGGTCGCTCGAAAAGGCTCTTACAACACCGCCCGATAAAACTTGCATTCGTGCAAAGAGGACGCTAAATGCTCAAAATAAAATTCAAGGATCATCTGGGAAATGAATATGAAACGCGAGCAGAAATGGCAAGGGAATATGGACTCAAGCCCACAACATTAGAAGCCCGTCTAAAAAGGATGAATATTGAAAAAGCTCTTGTTACTCCGGTAAAAGAACATTGTAAAGGAGAATGTTTTGACCACCTTGGCAATATTTACCCCTCGGAGAATGCCATGTGCAAATATTACGGCATACATCCTGCAACGTTTAGAGATCGTATAAAAAACGGATGGCCTTTAGAAAAAGCATTAAGCCAACAGAACTATTCAGTCAAAATAAAGTGCAGGGATCATTTAGGAAATGAGTTTGAATCCAAAGAAGCTATGTGCAGGTATCATGGCGTCAACGCAGAAACATTTAGAGACCGAATAAAGCATGGATATTCATTGGAAGATGCCCTTTGCCCTAAGAAGATAGCAGATACAAATATATATATAGATCATCTTGGTAATAAGTTTAGGTCAGTTAAAGAGATGTGCAACAAATATGGTGTAGAAGTCAAAACATATCAATGGCGATTAAGACAGGGACGCAGTATAAAAGAAGCTTTATCCTCAGAAAATAATAGTTGCCAAAAGCTGCGCGACCACAAAGGAAAAGAGTTTAAAAGCCTTAATGCTTTATGTCGGTATTACAATGTAGAGCCAACGATAGTTAAAAGACAGCTAGATAAAAACATTCCTATAAAAGAGGCTATCAAACATGCAAAATGTGTGAAAGAGCATTGTTATAAAGACCATCTCGGTAACATATACCCTACTTTAAATAAAATGTGCAAAGCATACGGTATAACGGTAGGTATATATGAGTCCAGGATCAGTAGGGGTGTTTCTTTAGAAGATGCACTTACAAGACCAAAACGCTCACATAAGGTGCATGATCATAACGGATGTGAATTTGCATCCCTCCATGCTATGTGCGAACATTATGGACTAGGTCTTGAATCTTACATACGAAGAAGAAACTTGGGATGGGATTTGGAAGATGCCCTATTAACACCTGTCATACACAAAGAACATAAAAGATATAAGGATTATAAAGAAAAAGAATATAACAGTCTAAAAGACATGGCTAATGCCTATGGAATAAAAGCTAATGTACTGTCGTGTAGATTGAGGTCGAATTGGCCTTTAAAAGATGCCTTGCTGCTTCCGGATATTCGCCAGAACAAGATAGTAGTGGCGTTTAAGGTAGAAGATGAAAGATATTATTTTTACAAATGTTCATTCTGTCATGAAGAGCATATATATACCGCTACGGAAATAAATATTCATCACCACAAGCATACGCAAATGAGGTAAACAAATGTATGAGGCTCATTTGGGCAATAAATTCTTATCTAAAAAAGAAATATATGAATATTGGAATATGAACTACCATCACCAATGACATCGGAAATGGTTTCTACTCGTCCCACAACCGATGTCGGAAGGGGTTTTCTCGCTGAAATTTATAAAAGAAATAAATTATACACATTCATATTCATCTAAAAGGAAAGCATGTATGAAATGTTGTGACCACCTTGGTAATCCATTCTCTTCTCAAGCTGCAATGTGCAAATGCTATGGCATTAACCAAAGTACATTTGTAACCCGTATTAAGTGCGGCTACTCCCTTGAGTACGCTTTGACTCATCCGGCAAGTCCCAGTAATGCTGCTAGTATCCTCTGTATGGATCATTTAGGGAATGAATATGAATCATTCAAGAAAATGTGTGAAGCATATGGGCATAACGACAATACCGTTAGATGTAGATTAAGAAAAGGATGGGCTTTAGATGTCGCATTAACAACTCCGCTTTTTAAAGACATGTATATATACAAAGGGGAAAAATATAGCCTTAAGAGGCTTGCTCAAATATATGGCGTTCCATATACAAGACTCGTTCAGCGAATAAGATATGGGTTCACGCTTGAAGAAGCTTTGACTATTCAAAACGGGCACGACAGGCATTCTGTGAAAGTTGCGGCTGATGGCAAAGTTTTATACGGCAGTCTGAAACAGTTCTTAAAGGAAACAGGCATATCAACAGCATACTTCTATCGCCAAAGAAAAAAGGGAATCCCACTAGAGCAAATATTATCAGATTACAGAAGTAAGGAAAAAAGATGCGCAGAAAACAGAAAAATAAAAACCATTTGTGAAACGTATTCCATATCATACGAAACTATAAAAAAACGATTGGAGCATGGATTATCACTTGAAGAAGCGCTGGCTGCAAAAAATCCTCTTTTTAAATCATGTAAAGATCCTTTTGGCAATCATTATGATACCTTTAAAGCTATGTGCTCTGCATATGGGCAAAGTGACAATGCAGTTAGAAACCGAATAAAGGATGGTATGACGCTTTTAGAAGCACTGACTGTAAAACCGTTCCAATATATCGTTGACGATAAAGTATATAAAACAATCAAAGAAGCATCGGATACATATGGTACTTGCTATGCAACAACACGGATTAGATTAAAAGAAGGATATTCCTTGGAAGAAGCCATTCTTATCCCTAGCCATTGGAAATGGCAAAACCTAAAAGAAAAGTTTAGTTTTAATGGCGAAAAATATTATAGCTACAAATGTGACGCATGTGGAGTTCAATACATGTTTACCAAGCCAGAAATCAGAGCACACACTCTCATGCATATAAAAAACAAGGATATTTGAAAGATAACAACTAGAGAAAGTACGTGACCACTTAGGAAAAGAATACTCATCAATGCAGGAAATGGCTGAGCACTATGGTTTAAATCCACGGGCTACACGTAGACTACCGGTCCAGGGCAACCGACTACATTGCTTTTCTGTACAGACTAAGAGGGTAAGTTTATGCCTAAATGCCTTGACCATCTCGGAACAGAATACGGCTCTAAAAAAGAACGTGCCAGGGCTTATGGTCTTGGAAATACCACGGTTGATGAAAGACTATCTGCAGGATGGAGCCTTGAAGAAGCACTGACAACACCTTCAAATCATGGAAACAAAAGAAGAGTAGGGTGCAAGGATCATCGTGGAAAGTCTTATCCTTCATTCAGAGCTATGGCAAGGGCTTACGGTCTCGAAAAATCCACTTTAAAAGAGCGTCTTGATAGGGGATGGAGTCTTAAAGATGCACTCATAACGCCTCCTGACAAAACAAGGATAACTTTTGATGAAGAAAAAGCTAAGGAAAATGGGATAAGCAAATCGACATATAAAAGCAGACTACGTCGTGGCTGGGATGAAGACGCTGCCTTATCTATAAAAGTAGGCGATGCCCCTTATGAAGCATTGAAGGAAGGAGAATACTGTACGGATCATCTCGGGAAGGTATACAGAAGCTATAAAAAAAGGGCAGAGGCTTACGGTCAAAAAGTAGATGTTGTGTGGCACAGACTTGAATACGGTTGGTGTCTTGAAAAGGCGCTCACTGTAAAGGATGGAAGGAGAGTTTTCTGTACAGACCATAAGGAAAATAAATACAAGTCGATTACTGAAATGTGTGACACCTATGGCATAAAAAGAGACGTATACATAAAACGGATAGAGTCAGGATATACACAGGAAGAAGCACTGCTTATCCCTACGGGGAAGGAGTTTCTTTGTAAGCATCATGGTAAGGCATTTGAAATGGATGGAATTATGTATTATTACTGCGAATGCCCTATATGCAAAGAAGAACATGTCTTTACTGAAGCTGAAATGAGGTCACATACACTTATGCATGTTAAAAACAAGGAGGTAAGGCTGTGACTAATACCAAAGTTACTGTTCATCTTGGAAATAACTATTCTAGCGTAAAGGAAATGTGTAAATATTATGGTATTGACGCATCAAAAATGCACATCTACCCTCGCCGGGAGTATAGTTTTGAAAAAGCTTTAACTATTCCTAAAAAGAAAAGCCTGAAAAATAAGGCGATAGATAAATGTATTGCTTTTCTATACAGACTAAGAGGATGAGTTCATGCATGCAAAGATCACCTTGGAAATGAATATGAAAGCTTTGGCAAAATGGCTGCGCATTATAATCTGCGGTCAGATACTCTGCAAAACAGATTAAAGAATAATTGGCCTTTAAAAAAAGCGTTGCTAACTCCGGCTGGCTGCAAATCGCAATGTACGGATCACTTAGGGCAAGTGTATGCAAACCAAAGTGAAATGTGCAAAGCACACCATATTGCGTTCTGTACATATAAGAAAAATATTCAGAATGGCATGAGCCTAAAGGATGCTCTGACAAGCAAAAAAGATACTACTGTTTTCGATCATTTGGGTAATTCATATCCATCACAGACAGCTATGTGTATGGCATATGGAATCAATCAATGGACTTTTTTAGACCGCATAGAACGTGGGGACAGTCTTGAAGATGCATTGACAAGACCATTAAAAACATATTTCTGTACAGACCATCTTGGAAAAACATATAAATCTCGTTCTGCCATGGCAAGAGCTTATGGTATAGATCCCGACATTTTATCTGATAGATTAAATGAACAAAAGTGGTCTTTAGAAAAAGCTCTCACAACACCCGTCGGCGCTCCCAGAGAAGAATTAAAAGTAAAAGATCATCTTGGTAACGAATATCTATCCATCAAAGAAATGGCAAAAGCATATAAGATACCTCTTAAATGCCTTGAATATCGGTTAAGAAACAAAATGCCTCTTGAAGAAGCACTAATGCTGCCTGTAGACCATGGAAATGCGGGTTCAAAGCCGTGCAAGGATCATTTGGGTAACGAGTTTAAGTCAATGGTTGCCATGGCAAGATATTACGGGAAAAGCCCCAAAGCAATTAGCGCCTGCATAAAATCAGGAGGAAACCTGAAGAAACTGTTGGCAGAAGATAGAATCGCTGAATATACAGACCATTTAGGAAATATATTTGCCTCAAAAAGCGCCATGCTCAAACATTATCAAATAGCACAAGGAACATTTGATAACATTGGCGGCGCACACTCGTGACTTTAGTCATGAGTTAGCCGCCTTTTCTTGACTCTGCTAATTACGTATGGTATTATGCAGACATGGATAAATATAGCATATTTACAATAAATTCAGATGTGACGCATGGTAGAGGATATGTATACTGCTTGCAGTACCATATAGTATGGTGTACCAAGTATCGTAAGAAGGTTATTATTGGCAATATAGAGTCAGATGTTAAAGAACATCTTTACCGTACAGCCGAAGATTTAGGCATTAAAATCCTTGCTATGGAAACAATGCCTGACCATATACATATGCTTATAGAATGTAAGCCTCAATGTAGGATTTCAGATGCAATTAAAGTATTCAAAGGCAATACTGCAAGATGGCTGTTTCTTACGCATCCAGAAATCAAAACTAAGCTTTGGGGTGGACATTTATGGAATCCATCATATTTTGTAGCAACTGTAAGTGAGCGCACTAAAGAGCAGGTCACTAATTATATAAGCAGTCAGAAAGAAAAGTAACACATGAAGATATACTCCACGTATTCCGTTAAAATAAAACAATACAATCATATATTTTCTGAGACCGTAACTATATACAGGGATGCTGTCAATTTTCTTATGGATGTATGCCTAGCTGAATGGGACTTAGTTTCTGTCATAAAAGGTAATCAGGCTCAAATGATGCATGTAGAGTCGCTTTGTCATAAAACCAAAGAGAACTCTTCTCCTAAATACGATTTCGATTCCAGATTCTATAAGATGCCGTCATATATACGCAGAGCAGCAATATCTGAAGCTATAGGCAAAGTATCATCTTATAAATCTAACCTTGCTAACTGGAAGTTAAATCCTAATGGTAAGAAACCTACTCTTAATAACTGTGGGTACGTGTATCCATCCCTATATCGCATAGGAATGTATAATCTCGCAGACGATTATTCTGCACAGATTAAGATATACCATAACAATACATGGAATTGGCTATCCATTAATCTTCGTAAATCAGACATGGATTATATCTATCATAGGTGTAATGGTCGTAAGATGTGCGCTCCTACGCTTCAGAAACGGGGTAAAGAATGGTTTTTAGACTTCCCGTTTGAAGAAAAGGCTACTCTTACAGATACAAACAGCCTTGTAGTTGGCGTTGACCTTGGTTTAAATTCAGCATGTACGTGTTGCATCATGGATTCAAAAGGCACTATCTACGGCAGACGTTTCCTTAGACTGCCAAGGGAAACAGACCGTTTGAACCATGCTGTAAACCGTATAAAGAAAGCCCAGCAATATGGCAACCGTAAGATGCCGAGGCTGTGGGCTAAAGCTAAAGGTATTAACGATGATATAGCTGTTAAAACAGCTAACTTTATCATAGATACAGCCGTAATGTACAATGCTGACACCATAGTTTTTGAACACTTGGACCTTGCAGGTAAAAAGCGTGGCTCTAAGAAACAAAAGCTCCATATGTGGAAGGCAAAGTACGTGCAATCTATGGTAACAGACAAGGCTCACAGACTTAGTATGAGGATATCTCATATTTGCGCATGGGGGACATCACGACTAGCTTTCGATGGCAGTGGCAGAGTTCTTCGAGGTAAGGACGCAGATATGCCCACATACAGTTTGTGTAGATTCCAAAATGGCAAAACATACAACTGCGATCTTAATGCTTCGTATAATATAGCAGCCCGCTATTATATACGAGAAATTTTTAAATCCTGTTCGGTGACGGACAGGTTGGACATTGAGGCTAAAGTCCCTCAGTGCTCTAAGAGAAGCACCTGCACGTTAGCTGACCTTATTAGCTTAAATGCGGTCTTAGACAACATATTAGTTGCCTAAGTACTGAGTTTTAGCCGTATGGGCAGAAACGTAGTCCGATGCCCTAAAAGGCAACCACAACGTAGATTGTGGCAATAGGAAGCACGCGGCTTTAGTCGTGTGAGGCTTCACAAAAGAATGGAGAATGGATGGTCTTTGCAAGATGCGCTGATGATTAAGCCTGTTCATAAAGTATTTAAAGATCATTTTGGACGTAAATTTGAAACAGCAACGGACATGTGCAGGTATCATGGCGTTAGCTATTCTTTATACCTAAACCGGCTAAAAAGTGGCAAATCGTTAGAAGAAGCCCTAAATCCACACAATAAAGAAAAATACATAGACCATCTTGGAAATGTTTTTAACACCCAAAAAGAAATGTGTGCATTTCATGGCGTAAGCGAAAACACATATTATCAAAGACTACGTGCGGGAAAAACTATCGAAGAAGCTCTCTGCAAGGCAGCAATATATTACAAAAAAGATTCAGATGGCAAAATATTCTGCAGGACAAAAAAAGAAAAACAGACATTGAAAAGGGAATGGTTTGACCACTTGGGAAATAAATTCTCGACTTTGGATGAAATGTGTGCCTTTCATGGAGTGGAAAGACATGCCTTTACAAGGGATATTAAAAAATGCGTCAGCTTAAAAGAAGCCTTAACACCTAAAGTCTCGGTAAAAGTGCGTTGTACAGACCATCTTGGAAATGAATTTGAATCCATAACAGAAATGTGCAAACATCACGGAATAACACTATCACAATACGAGTCACGTAAAAGAAGTGATTGGCCACTAGAAAGAATTTTATCAAAGGGCGATTATGCAAGAAGAAAAACATGCACTGATCATTTAGGAAACGTATTTGAATCTGAAATCAAAATGTGCCAGCACTGGGGCGTGAGTGATAAAACATATCGCCATAGAATTATATATGACGGGTGGTCTTTAGAAAAAGCATTGACCACAAAAGACATTTATACTTGCACTGACCACCTTGGAAATGTATATAAAAGCAAAGTCGAAATGGCGGAGCATTGGGGACAGAAAAAAGGAGTTATAAAAGACCGGTTAAAACTCGGATGGGGGATAAGGGAAGCTCTCATAATTCCCAACAATACATCTAAAGTATACTCTACATCAGGCAAGAAAGTTTTATTTGAAATAGATGGTATTTCATATTATGCATTCAAATGCCCATGCTGCAATAATGAATATGCGTTCACGAAGGAAGAAATACGTTCACACTACGCAAACCATTTTGAAAAAGGAGACATGAATGAGCACTGATATTCTTGAAGCCGTAAGAAACAGAACCAAAGAAGATCTAAAAAACAAACTATCTCTTTTTAACAGATGTGCTGTCCCTCGCTGTACAGGATTTGGTAAAACTTGGCTTCTTTCTGAAATTGCCCAGGAATATGACACCGTTCTTTACCTTTATCCTGCAGAGATCATCAAAAAAACTGCCATGCATGCAATAGATGAGACATGGGAAATTGAAGATGAAGATGAATCGGAAGCTGAGGAAAAGAAAGCTATATATGATGAACTTGGATATGAACTTGATTACCACAACATCAGGTTCATGACTTATACAAAGCTTGCGCGAATGGATAAAAAGCAGATAAAAGAACTTCCTCTGTACAGCCTCATAATCATGGATGAGGCACACCGTCTTGGAGGCGAGCTTACCAAAACGAGAGCCCTTTGGCTTATGTATTATCAGAAAAATTCCCACATAATAGGAGCAACAGCAACCCCTGAAAGGATGGATGCATTCGACGTCATTGCAGAGTTCTTCAGGGGTATCTGCGTCTTCCAATACACGCTCCATGATGCTATACAGGACGGCATCATCAAAATGCCAATCTATATCTACTGTACATATGACATCGAGACGAGTTTTAAGCAGGCAGCAAGGCTTACCGGACAGGATAAGAATAACATTGTCGTTGATGAAGTCTTAAAATCCAGGCTCTTTGAAGTAAGTAACGTCCATAATATCCCCAAGATAATGAAAAAGACCACGGATAAATATGTCAGTGCAAAGTCTTACATGAAGTACATTGTCTTTTTCCCAAATATAAAGAAACTCCTTGAAAGATATACAAAGGTAGAAGAGTGGTTTAAAGAGGCATTTCCGGGCTATACGGTAAATACACTTGTAGTGACATCGGAAAACAAAACGACTCAGAATAATATAAATAATCTAAACCTAAAGCACCACAGAAAAACAATAGACCTTATTGCCTGTGTTGACATGCTCAACATGGGCTATCATGTAGAAGATCTTACAGGCATCGTTATGTACAGATGTACCACATCATCGCAGATATATATTCAGCAGTTTGGAAGGGCCCTTTCAACAGGCTCGAAGAACAGATGCGTTGTCTTTGACATAGTTGACAACCTTCACAGAAAATCCCTGTTCCATCTCGCCCCTGAAGGAAAGAGGAGAATAAAAAGAGCCCATCCAACGAAGAAAGAGAGGGCAGAAAGACTTCTTGACGAAATAAAGCATGAGCTGACAAAAAAAGAGCAGATACTTATGCGAAAGTTTATAGAGGACGAACTTGAAGCTGAGGATCAGGTTGCTTTTGATGCGCTTTGGAAGAAAGTAAACGAGATAAGTGAAGAAGACATCTATGCAGTAGACCACCTTGCAACATACAGAGAGCTTATCGCAAAAACCATAGCAGAAGTTAAGTACACAAGGTCAAAGAGAGCAGCAGAGGAATATTTCCGTATACAGACAAGCAAATGCAAAAGACAGATCCCTAATACTGTTAATGAGCTTAAAAAGATGAAGGATTTAACCCCTGCGCTTAAGATATTCCTTGACTGGCAGAAGATTGATGAGGAAGATATGCTAGAATATATTCTCGAGCCAGGAAGCGTTGATAAGATTGATGTGAAGAAAATAAAGCAAGGAATACGCGATTCAATGGCATATTAAGCTCTATTACAGTCATAAAAACTGCTTTGGCAGGGACTCTAATTGAGCCTGCCAAGAGCCTTATCGTATTCTGAAAGTTCAAACAGCTCGTCTCTTTTTACCCCTAAATAAAAGTCCCCAGTTGTAGTATCTTTTACTATTGGGCCAGAAGAAATCCAGGGGATATATTCAACAATTTCGACTTCACGTACCTGGTGAGATGCCTTGTCGACAAAATAAAAATGTTTGCCGATATCAGGAAGCTGCGCCTATCTTTCAAGCTCAGCTTCCTGTTTTGCGTGCGCAAGTTCACATTTGAATCTGGCTTCTGTCCTTTGGACTTACTTTGGGTATATCCTCTTCTACGAGGTGTCGGTTTCCATCCTCATCCTTAACAGAATAGATGGCTTTACCCTTGCCAGGTCATGGCTTAAGCAGATCTTATCTCCTTCTATTTTTTCTATATCTTCGATAGTCGGCTCTCCCATAAGTGGAAATCCGTTTTCTGTGAATATATCGTCATGCTTTCCATAAAATACCTCTTTGACTGACGTAAGGATCCTTTTTAATGTTGTAGCACGAGGTCCGTTTTATTGTACTTAATATTTGACATAATGAATTTGATGGACATTTTAATGAGAGCTAAATATAAGGAGAATAACATGGATAAAATGGTAAAAAAAGTTGAAGAACTGGCTAAAAAGTTTGCAGAAAGGCTTGCAGAAGAAGGTTATTATCCAGATATAAGACCTGGATATAAGCTCAATATGGGCCCTGAGGCACTAGCTATCACCTGCAAGAAGAATAAAGATGACCGCATTGCCCCTACTATATCTATTACAAAGGATCATGTTCTTGCAATAGAAAATGGTCGGACAACAGAGGAAGATTACTTTGTCGAAGGCATTGAAATATTCAGGAATGCATTTGAATCAGAGCAATATAAGAACTCTTCAAGCGTGGCGCGCGCGATAGAGAAATTCGAGAACAGGGACGATTTTTTAGAGGGCATTGCTGCTTTTATATATAACCACAACGTCAATAAAAACCCTGGTTTTGTTCACAAGAAGCTCAATGATGAGCTTTCTGTAATGGTAAGATATCTTGTTCCTGAAGCAGAAGGCTCTATCCCTATCACAAAAGCCCAGCTAGAGCATATTGGCGTCACTGAAAAAGAATTGTTTGAAACAGCGATTAAAAACAGCCCGGTGATCAATCCACCAAGAATCGTAAGCATGAACGACATACTTAGGCAGAAAGGGTGCTGGATGCCGGTTGACTTAAGGGGACTGGAAAAATTTTTGGTTATCAACACTGTAAACTGCGAACAGGGAGCAGTGGCCATATTGTATAATGGCGTGGCAGATGCTATTAGGGAAAGACTTGGCGAAGATTTCTTTATAATCCCAAGCAGTCTTAATGAGGTTATCGTTTTGCCAATTAGTATGCTCGAAGAGAGAAAAGTAGACGATCTGAAAGCTATGATCATGGATGTAAACAAGACTGTACTTCCTTCAACAGAATACTTGTCTGACAGGCCTTATGTTATCAGGGATGGCAGACTTGAAGAACTTGCGGGTTAAATAACAAGGAGAGAAAGATGAAGATTGAGTTTTATGACACTATTACAGAAATGAACAGCTGCAACATGGCCCTTGCAAAAGTATCAAAGGAAGATCTTAAAAAGATTTTTGAAGACGCAGGGAAAGTTCCAAAGAATGATTGCCTTGAAGAAGATGATAGTTATATCTTCGGAGAGATCCAGTTCATGTTTTCAAAAGATATGAGCTCGCTTGACGAGATCCTCGTATTCCCGGTATATGGAGATGACGAGGGCGGTGAAGTAAATGGAGATTTTATTAACGCTCCAGACAGCTTCACTTCATTTGGGAAAGAAGCAAGAGAATATCTTGTAAAGTAAGTTGAAATGATAAAAATGCCAGGTAGCTTACTATCTGGCATTTGCTATATCATTTATTCATACCAGAAGCTGTCGGTTTCTTCTGGATTGATATCACTTCTTTTGCCGGCAGGGCATGTTACTCCATTTAAGGATAACTGCACAAATTCTTCATCAAAGTCAGCAGGGATAACATCCTTTTTAACTCCGACTATTTCCCTGGTATCTGTATTTAATCTGCAGGAACTCTCAAATATGATCTTCCCATTCTGTTTTGCAATATGAACTACCACCACCAATGTTATCGGAAATGGTTTCTGCAATACCAAAGTTGTATAGCAAGGCACGTCCATGGCGCCACTACTCCGTCGGGAAATCCCTTCGGCATACTTTAAGTGTTATATATGCGCTTGTGGCGCTTGGGAACTAAACACCTTGTATATTTTACACACCACAGGCTCTTGGTTTGTTAGATTCGTGGTGCAACCTCATATATACAGTTTTCAAGGTTCCGATTGACTTATTCTATCACGAACAGCTGTTCGTGAAAAGGTGATGCATCCCACATCCGATTTCATCGGAAGGGGTTTTCTCGCACGATATTTATAAAGCGCATCTAAAAAATTCGGATAACTATTATTCATCTTATTCTCCTTGGTTTATCTTATTGTGGCTATGCTATAAATATAAGACTGTTTCCCCAACGTGTCATGTGTACCCTTATCGTTTTCTAGCGTGAAAATCTTTAAAAGAAATGTTCCATAATAGATATCAAGTTACAAAAGTTCATCATACTTTTAATGCTGGCATTAAGTATACATCTCCTGTATCCTTTAGGGATGCCGTGGGCTGAGGAGTGAAAGATATACCAGTCCATCCTTTCACACACCCCATAGATTTCCGGTTTGCAAAACTGCAAGCCGGATTTTTTTTCATGCAGAGGCAAAATTACTGTGCAGAAAAATGAAACTAAAGATCAGACATGTATACTAACAACATCAGTTAGAAAACAGGAGGAAATAAAATGAAACAGGGAAGAGTAGGTATGAATATAAAGAGATGTGATTATTGCGGGGTTTATTCAATGAAACCAGTGTCTATCACGTTCGGTTCTCGAGCAAAGAGATTGACTAATGCGGCATCTGGTAAAAACTTTGGGTTATCAGCACATTCTCCTGAAAAAACTGCTTGCCTTTGTGAAGACTGCTATAAGAAATTAGGAGAAAGCATGCTTCAAGAGCTTGACCAGGAAAAAGAAGCAGTTTAAGGAGACATTAGAATGATACAGGTAAATTATAACAATATTCAGAGTGTAACTCCTAGTGATCTGCTTGATTATCTTCACGATACGTATGATGACTGCTTTTCATGTAAGGGATCAGCACTTACTTCAAGTGATCTTGCAACCATGCAGGGAATACTTGGGTGGTGTGCTAATGTACAGGCGTATCTTAATCCACTTATATGCAAGATGGATATAGTATGTCGTTCATATCCGGTATCAAAAGCTCCGGACTGCGATTATCAACTCGCGCTCAGCAAGAAAACAATACTAACTCAGTATTATAAAAATATTGACAATATCAGCAAGACGGTGTCAAGACAATGCAGCCTTTATCAGGATCAGCTTCAGGAAATGCGTTATGAACAAAGAGCTGATAACATTGGAAGGATAGCTGGCTAAAGCAGGTAAGAAAAATTGAAAAAGAAAATATTGTGTATCTGTCTGATTTCAGCAGTGCTTTTATCCGTGTTTGGATGCGGAGACAAAGAAAGTGCTTCTGATATTCAGATGGAAAACAAAATACCGGAAGATCTCGTATCAGAATGCTGCATTTGCAATAGTATAAATGCAGATGGGACACTCCTGTTATGGGGTGATCGTTCTGATGGAGATCTTTTTGCGTCATACACAATACCTTCGCAGCCAGACGTCAGGATAGGAGATGAGGTCCTCCTTGTATATTCTGAAAGTGAACGAGCATATGCAAAATACTCGGATAACAGGGCAAGCAGAACCTTTTACATGCAAAATTGCCATATATTTATTGAAAAAATAACAAAAGAAAATATTAAGGCAGCAGTGCCCGGAACCAGAAAAAATAAATTCCTTGCACAATACGGAATTGGAGATGGCGAAGAAAAAGAAAATATAGACACCCAGGTGCAATATAGCGGAGACCTACAAAAACAAGAGCAGGAACCGCTTCAGGATATCGAATATGCCAAGAACATCGACCATAGTGTTCTTGAGGTGAGAGAACTTATTATCGATACATCAAGCGTGTCTGATACGGGGCAGATTTATGACGTTGTTTATGAAAGAAAAGGACAGGTTCTTAGCCTTATCATCAATGAAAAGCAGATAAAACTTCAATGCGATTCCAAAGTGATCATAGGGACCATTCCTTATAGTATTACCGAAGAAATGTACTTCGGAGAAGTTTCCGATATGCCGGCAATTGGAGATTATCTATTTTATCTTAATCGTGCCGACCAGATGTGTCTGGCTGAGGTGATAGGTATAGAGTATACGCCGGGAGAGCAGTGCGGTTTAAAAATCGAAGAACTCAATATCGCTGAGTACATCACTAAAGATATTGGGTAAAGTACATGTCCGTCGTGAAACAAGAGCTAAAGAGCGCTGATTTTTAGCGCTCCTATTTTGTGCAGAAAAATATTTCGTGGGTTTTATCGTGTACAATCATCTTGATAAATTGATTGGAAATACGGAGGGATAAAATATGGAAGAAGTTGTATTAAAGTTTGTTGAGTTTTTCAGCAGGGCCATTCTGGCCGTTGTCGGAATATGGGCCGGTTTTTGCGTTGCTGGAATTTGCGGAAGCGTGATTCTTACATTTGCATGTTTTATGTGTCTCCATATTTCTGCAGACCAGACTCACGGATTAGAAGTAAAAGAGGTATTATAAATGGCGAGTGGAAAGGCACATCTTGCAGCAGGAGTTGCCATGACGGGACTCCTTGCGGCAGCAGGTGGGTGCACAGGAAATGAAGCAATGGTAATGATCGAGGGGGCAGTTATTGGCTCTCTTATTCCTGATATAGACAATAAAACATCGACTATTGGCAAGCCTTTATTCATACTGCGCCCATTCCAGGGAACTTATGATCACAGGTCAAGGCTTCCGCATACATTCTTGGGATGTCTAATGTTTACCAGTATCGTTGCAGTATTATCATCTTTTGATCCCTTACTTGTCGGAGGGTTCTTATTTGGGTATATTCTGCATCTGTTTGTGGACTCATATACTAAGCAGGGTATAAGATGGTTATATCCAATAAGTAAAAAATATTACGGCGCATGTAAATGCGACATGTCTTCACCTTTTAAAAGGCTTTATAAGAGATTTGTCAAAGCATGCGACGAGATGGAGGGAGTTAAGAATGAACAGGATCGTGAACACAGAGTATGCAATGTTTGTCACGAATAAAGAATCTGGCGATGAATTTTTATGCGCAGGACCGTTTGAGACCAGTATAGCTGTTAAAAGAGCGTATGAAAAAAAACTCAAAGATGAGGATTTTAAAAAAATGATCGTTCCCGAAACAGCGCATGTCTGCACAAGAGAAATCGTTATAAGTCAGGGACTCTGGGAGCCATATGATGATCATGTCGCAAGCGATACTGAACTTATACTTGGAGTAAAAGCTTCGACTCTGCCAGGAAAAGGTGGAGGACTCTTTGAATGAAATGAACTACCAAGACCGATGTTATCGGAAGGGGTTTTCTCGCAAGTCATTTATAATGCAGTTATCTTTTTTGAATTTACCCATTATATAAGTGTTGGAATTTTAGTTTAAAAACGTTGAGGAGACACTAATGGGCAAGAACGAAATGATAACGATACCTAAGAAGGTCGTTCATCAGGCTGCTGCCGCTCTTGTATTAGCAGTAGTTACAGGAACGATCCTTTTTAATTCACATAGCCAGGGAATAAAGGCATATGATGGCGGTGCAGAACCAGTTATCAGCACAGAAGCACGCGTAGGTTTCGAGGAAGGAAAGCTTTCCAAGAGCGCAGCTGTCAAAAAGATCAACAAGAGACTTTCAGAGCTTGTTATCACAGGTGAGATTGAAAAATGGAATTATAACGAAGATACCGGAGAATATAATATTGTATTTTCAAACGGTACAAAATTTGGTTATACACTCACGCGTTAACAAACATGCCCTCAGGGATTCCGCAGGTGTGGGATCGCCAGTGAAAGCTGCAACTTTGTGGCGGGCGCCATAAAGACATCAGAAAGGCCTGTTTAAATAAAAATAAAGGGAAAGGAATTAGATTATGGCAACTCGACGATCTAATCCGTATTACCCATATAGGGGAAGAATTACAGGTAACAAGTACCGGAACGAAAAGATTGAAGTTGGCGGAGTAAAGTTCGATTCAAAGAGAGAGGCAAGGAGATACCAGGAATTACTCTTGCTGGAAAAAGCTGGAGAGATATCAGAACTTAAAACGCAGGAGAGGTTCATACTTATCCCGGCTCAGAGAGAGCCGGATACCGTTGGGAAAAGAGGCGGTATCAAAAAGGGAAGAGTTATTGAAAGAGAATGCATATACGTTGCAGATTTCGTTTACAGAGATAAAGAAGGAAATCTTGTCGTAGAAGATACAAAGGGCTTTAGGACTAAAGATTACACTATCAAAAGAAAACTCATGCTTTATGTCCATGGAATACAAATACAGGAACTCTAGGTGATTGCCGGAGGAATAAGTATGGCTCATAACATTTCCAAGATCTGCATAGGGTGCGGTCGCACTTTCAATTCAAAGAATTCCAAGCATCCGTTCTGTTCACTGGCCTGTAAGAGAAGGTACGTCTATCACAGAGGCTTTAAATGCTCTGAATGCCGGACAGCTTCCTGTACATTGAGAAATGATTATAGCAACAGCGTGCCAGACGGATGTCCAAATTTTAAATGGGATCCGATGAGCAGAAGGTAAACGAAGGTTTATGGCGGTTGGTATGACCGCCATTTATTTTGAGAAATGGAGATGGACCAAAAATGAATAAGTCAAACGTTATGGAACTTAAAAAGACCCTTAAGATAACAACAGAGTTTATGCCTAGCATTGACCGTATTTGTACATGTTTTGTAAATGGGAACAAGGAAAAACTCATATCTAATACAGAAAGCTATTCCTCACTTGGAGATGAGGAGCAGTTTAAGTACATAGATATCCTTAAGGCAGCTCTTTCAGGAACAATTGATAAAAAGCTCCTTAACCTTGAATTTGGCTCAAATGAAGCGTCTATTAAAGCAGAAGGCTTCATGACAGAAGCTTATACAGAAGTATTTAAGAGCGAAGAAAAGAGAGACGAGCTTTTCGATACTATCATCGAGAACTATATTTTTGATGAAAACTACCTTATTGTGGCAGGCCATGGCGTATATGATGTCCCAATGAAGGCTTCAGATGGAGCCATTCTTGAGGATGAGACTACAACATATGAGTTCATGCTTGTTGCTATTTGTCCTGTGCACTCAACAAAGGCAGGCCTTACTCTTGATAGCGACAGCGGACGTATGGTTTCTTCAAGACAGGTCCAGATTGTCCAGGCTCCTGTCCATGGTTTCCTTTATCCTGCATTTAATGACAGGGATACAGATCTTCACAGCATGCTGTATTTTACAAAGAAGCCAGAGGACAGCCATCCCGAGCTTATCGAAAAGCTCCTTGGCATACCCGCTCCTACATCATCTGTGGATCAGCAGCATATCTTCGAGAGCATCATTGCAGAGGTAACTGACGATAAGGCAGATTTTGAGGTAATCAAGACTCTCCACGAAAACCTTAAGGAGATGGAAGAGACCGCCCAGTATAACGGTGAGATCAAGACTCTCCATAAAGAAGAGATAAAGGAGATCTTAGTATCTGCAGGCGTTAAGGAAGAAAAGCTCGATGACTTTGAACACATCTACGAAAGAGCTGGCGGAAATGACGATACAGAGTTCAAAACGGGTAACCTTATTGAGCTTGATAAGTTTGCGGTAAAGTCATCTGATGTTGAGATCAAGATAAAGCCTGATCGCACAAATCTTGTTCAGCAAAGGAAGATCGATGGCCGTAATTGCATCGTTGTTGCTCTTGAGGGCGATGTGCGCCTTAATGGCATCCAGATAAACGCTCCTGCTTCTCAGCTATAATGGGAGGTGTGGGTTATGAATGTACAATTACACGGTAAATCAAGTAGATACATATGCTTTGCTATCGGCGCACTGCTTCTTTTATTAAGTCTTATTGGATTTTCAAGGCAGTCTTCTGTAAAAGAAGATCAGGCAAAAGTGGTAAAAATTGTCAAAATTTCAGAAAATAGAGAGACTGTAAGAAACGGCAATGATGGCGGAATAGATAAGTTGATTACTTATGACGCTGTATGCGACATAGAAACACTTGGGCTGTCCACAGAACATCCGGAACAAACAAGGATTGTTGTTAACAGAAGGTTCGAGGATAACCTCCCAAACGAGGGAGATGTTATCAAGGTAAGTAAGCATAACGGTGAATGGTCGGAGCATCAGCCTAAACACGCATTCATTGGAAATTTTCTTATGATGCTCATAGGAGGTTTTATGATATGGGGAGGCGTTGTTGGTAAAATAGAGGATAAAAATAAAGAAATTTCCAATATTTAAACAAGGCCCTGATGAGATAAGCTCGTCAGGGTATTTTTATATCCAAATCCAATGTGTTTTATTTTTTGCAGAACTTAACATAATACTCCTTGATAACGTTTAATGTCGGAAAAGAAAGGAGAGACATATGATTTATATTCTTATTGGCAAGAGTGCCAGCGGTAAGGACCGTGCGCTAAACAGGATCATAGATGGTAAGCCTGTAAAGGGAATCGATATCAAGGATAGATGTCTTCCTATCATCACCTGTACAACAAGACCTATGAGAGTAGGAGAGGTTAATGGCAAAGATTACCATTTCATTACAAAAGAGCTGTTTAAGAGAATGGCTTCAAGCGGAGAAATGCTCGAATGGAGATGCTATCATACTCTCGTGCAGGGCAAAGCTGATGACTGGTACTACGGAACCCCATGGACCAGCGTTCAGAACTTTGAAAGCCAGGACTATATAGCAATCGTTGACTGCGAAGGCGCCAAGGCTTATATCGATGCCTGCGGCAAAGAAAACTGCAAAGTCTTTTATATCTATGCCTCAGATGAAGTAAGGAAAGAAAGAGCAATGAAAAGAGGCTCTTTCGATGAGACTGAGTGGAATAGACGTCTTAGGGATGATGAAGAAAAGTTTGGAGAAGAAGCCCTTTCTGAGATCAGAAAAGAGCTTGGGGAGAACTTTGTCTGGGTTGATAACAACACCAACTCAGATAACGTAACAAACTTTATCAGTATCTTCCAGATGGACGAGATTGTTGCAAGAGCATAAGGAGGTGCGATGTTAAATAATTCTGAAACCAAAGATGCACTTATTTCAGTAATGAATGGACTTTTTAAATCCATAGAGGCTGAGAATAACGAAAAGAGCGCCGAGCTTATCGAAGAACTCTATAAGTCTTATAAAGAGCGTGGTGATGATTATTATCAGACATCCATGCATCTTGAAATGATGAGGCTTATGGAACTTCCTGCAAGGCCATTTCTAATGGAGCACCAGGAGATCACAGGATGGGATGAGTTTTATATTGAATCAATATATAATGGCTTATTCTCACACTGGCTGCGCCGAACAATTGATGCTCTTGAAGGTTCATCATGTGGCGGAGATAAGGAAAGTTTTGTCACAAGTTCTGTTGTAAGATCCATAGTTGAGAAGTCAAATATATCTTTATATGTGACGTACGGCGATTATGGAGATAAATACAAAGGACGAGATAACATTGACTTAAATAAGCAGACATTCTGGTCTCCGTCATGCTTTAAAGACACTGATGAAGTCAAGGAAGCATTCAAAAGATGGTGGCGCGTGGTCGAGGATAAATAAAATGGAGCAAAGGGCATGCTAAAAGGCGTGCCCCTTTCATTTTATTCTCGGAGTAGATAAACAAAATAGGAGAAAAACATGGAGATAATGACATGCCTTGCAAAAGGCAACGAATACAGGATCGAAGCAGATGCCTATAGAGTAAATCTTGAAGATAATGGCGAAGATACTGTTGTATTTGACAACCTTAGACTTTATGAAAATGGAGCAGAGGGATTTGGCCTGGGTGAAAACTTCTGGGGCCATCATTTTGATAAAGAGGAAGCCGCAGCATCGCTTATCAGGGCATATATAAATGACAATAGCTCAGTAAGAGCGATAAAAGTAGATAAAAATCTCGCGAAGATGATGGAAAAGTTCTTTACATTCAGTGGAGCTCATAATTCTTATCAGCTTGATAATGGTGGAATGATGATAAACAGACCGATATCTAAGAGATATCTGGATGAAAAATGCATCCTGCCGCTTCAGCTTATCGATAGCGAGGGTAATTCTTATTACTCGAATGGTGATGCCTATGCTCTTATAAGAAAGGATGGAACGGTGGCCACAGATATGGATTTCTGGTATGAGCAGGCTCTTGAAGAGAGCATTGATGCAGGAAACTATAAGTATATCTGCAAAGAGCTTGAAGATGCTATTAAAGAAAGAGGCCTTTGCGGCTAGGATTGGAGAGTAATATGTTTTATGAAGTGACAAAAGAAGAGCTTGAAAAGATCTATGAAAAGCACACTTTGGCAGTTTATCAAAAATTTCGCAGAAAACCCCTACCTCTAAGCGTAGCGTAGGTAGGGGATGAATGCGTTAAACCAAGAACATTATAAGAGAATAGTAGCTTTCTACCATTCTTTTTTTTTACATATTTTTACTACAAACATGTATTTTTAGTAAAAATAAGATATAATGCATATACAGGAGTAATCTGAGTCTTATGAAAGGAAATTATAGAATGTATCTTACTGTTAAACAGCAAGTAAAACATCTATCGAAAGATGATTACTGTTCAATAAGAGAACTGTGTCATTCAGCGAAAAATCTTACAAATGAAGCCATCTATAATGTTAGACAGTATTACTTTACTGAGGGTAAATTCCTAAAGTATGAGAAAAACTATGTTCTCTTAAAGAATAGCCCTAATTATAAAGCCTTAAATTCTAATATGGCACAGCAGATCCTCAAAGAAGTAGACGGCAGTTTCAAGTCATTCTTTGGCTTGCTTAAGCTTGCAAAACAGGGTAAATACGCTTTTAAGGATTGCAAATTGCCAAATTATCTTTCAAAAGATGGATATGCCACACTGGTTATAGGCTTTGTGAGACTTAACGATAACAAGCTGATACTTCCGTTTTCAAACAGCTTTAAGAAAACCCACAAGCCGGTTGAAATTACAATACCGCCGGTCCTGCTTGATAAAAAGGTTAAAGAGATACGCATTATACCAAAAGCACATGCCAGGTTCTTTGAAATCCAGTACACTTACGAAACTGAGTGTATTCAAAGAAATCTCAATAAAAATAATGCACTGGCTCTCGATTTTGGTATAAATAATCTTGTAACCGCAGTATCAAATACTGGGAAATCGTTCATCATTGACGGAAGAAAGCTTAAATCCATAAATCAGTGGTTTAATAAAGAGAATGCTCGTCTGCAGTCTATTAAGGACAAACAGCATTTTGGCAAAAAGACTACAAATCGTCAGAAAGCCATTAATCGTAATCGTAACAATAAAGTAAATGACTATATGAGTAAAGCTGCACGTAAGGTGATAGATTATTGTATTACTAACGATATCGGAACACTTGTGGCCGGCTATAATGTTACGTTTCAAAGGAATTCACATATTGGCAAACAGAATAATCAGAGCTTTGTTAATATCCCTTATGGCTTATTAAGGGATAAATTGTCATGTCTTTGTGAACTTAATGGTATTACCTATGTTGAACAGGAAGAAAGCTATACATCAAAGGCATCATTTTGGGATAAAGACTGTATTCCTGTTTACAATAACGATAATCCAAAAGAGTATCAGTTCAGTGGTAGTAGAATACATCGTGGAATGTATAAAACCGCCAATGGTTTTAAATTTAATGCCGATGTTAACGGAGCATTAAATATAATGCGTAAAAGTAGCGTTGTGGATCTTAGCATCCTATACGGTAGAGGCGACGTGGACACGCCTATAAGAATAAGGATTGCCTAACCTGTTAGGTGGAAACTTAAATATCAAACTTCTTAAATAAGAAAAATGGCGGATTTCCCGCCCGTCTTTAGAAGCTCCGACTTCTATAAGTCGGAGTAGTTCACAACAGATTTGGAGAGTACCTTAAAACGGTTTCTGTCAGAGATATAAAAGCTGGGGACTACGTACTGGAAGATATCAATAAGGAGCTCCGTGAAGTGACCAAAGATGGGGTAAGAGTCAAATTTATTGGCGAAGCCCGTTCTACATATTTCGCGGATATAGCTGTTAAAGGTCATAGTGGCGCTAATGATATTTTTATAGACATGCAGCGCTTATTCTCGGGATTTAAAGAGATAAAAATTTAATAAGCCATGAACGGTTTGCATATTTTGTGCAGACCGTTTTTATTTTATTTAATAAAAACCATTATCCTTTATGTATTTTAATGATAGTTATTACAGGAAGGAGAACAAGATGAAGAAAAAACTACTGCATCTGATTGCGCTTTTACTGCTCTGCAGCACAATTGCGATCACAGCGCATGCTGATTTTTCATTACCGGATGGATCAAGATTTGATCCTGACTACTATGCAAATGCTAACCCTGATGTAGTAGCAGCTGTCGGCGATACCCCATCAGTACTAGCTGAACACTATTGGAACAATGGTATTCAGGAAGGCAGACTCCCCTATGCGGGCGCCAAAGATGTATCTGCAGCTTCGCTTGTAAGATGCGTAAATGAATACCGACTTCAGAATGGACTACCGGCACTTACTGTTGATAGTGCTGTTCAAGCAGAAGCTCAGCTTCGAGCAAAAGAAATGGCATCTTCCGGAGTTTTCAGTCATACCCGCCCAAATGGCGAGAAATGGCAGACCGCTTTCGGAAATAATTGGAATAAGACTTATTCCAAGCTGGGTGAAAACCTTGCCCGTGGACAGTCCTCATCAGAACGCGCAGTATCAGCCTGGAAGAAATCACCAGGTCATAATGAAGTCCTGTTAAAGGATGGAGTTACGTGTATTGGAGCCGGCGTGGCAAAAGGTAATGATGGCAAATTTTATTTTGTCATCACTGTCGTTAACTAATGTAAGGAAAATAATTTGTAAAGATTAAAGATGTGAGGCCTCTTTTATATAAAGAGAGCAGAAGGAGAAACTATGATGAAGAAAATGGCAGTTATGGTAATGACAATGGTAACAGTAATGGCAATGGGAATGACAATGTCATTCTCAAGTGAAGCAAAGGGCGCAGAGATTGATGATGATCTTGAGATTGTTGTCGAGACTCCTGCAGATCCTGAGCCGGAGGTGCCTGAAATACCAGAGGAACCGACTCCCGAGCCGGAGCCTATTCCAGAACCAGAGCCAGAACCAGTGCCTGAGCCCGAGCCCGAACCTATTCCCGTACCTCAGCCTGAGCCAACTCCAGAGCCCGAGTATCAGCCCGAAACAGTTGAAACATACTACGAAGAAGTAGTTGAAGAAGAGGTGGTTGTAGCTCCCGTGGTTATTGAGGAAGAGGAAGAAGGCGAAGTACTTGGTGATTACATAGAAGTGCCAGAGACCGGAGACCTTGGTTTTTGCCTTTTGATGGCAGCAGCAATTCTTGTAGGACTTTTTGTCCTCAAGACAATGATCAGATTAGTAAGATTATTTTGATTTTGTGGAGAAGAAGTATGAATTAAATATAGACCCGAGTGCTTAATTGCACCCGGGTTTTTATTTTGCCTGATTAATCCATAATAGGAGGGATGCTTTTTGTTCGCCGCAGAAAGCTCGAAGGTAACTATATTAAATACAGATCTAAAGGAGAACATGTTATGAAATGTAAAAGCCTGAGATTTGTTGCTCTTGCGTCTGCAGTTGTGCTTTCTGTATCAGGAATGAGCACTACAGCATATGCAGCTAATAGAGTAATGGAATCAACAGAGACTGCAGCCGTAGCATCTTCATCTGAACAGGCTTCTGATAAGGCGGAAACATCTGAGGCTGCCGAGGGTAAGGCAGATTCCCAGAAGAATGCCGTTAAGGAGGAGACTGCTGTAAAGGAAACATCCGAGCAGAAAAAGGATGATGCTAAGAATGCAGAAACACCTAAAACTGAGGTTAAGAAGGCGGACAGCCTTACTGCTTCAGAAGGCGCTGTTAAGATCAGCGTAAATGCACAGATGCCAGAAGGCTCTGAACTTACAGTTACAAAGCTTACCCCTGACCGTTTTGCATATCAGAATATCGAGGCTGTAATGCAGAAAAAAGATGCGGGGTTTGATATTGCAGCTGTATATGATATCGCTGTTTATAATGGCGCATCTGTATGGGAGCCAGCAGAAAATAATTCTGCACAGATAACTTTAAATGGAATATTAAAATCACTTGATATTTCCGCAGATGAGCTTGTTGTTTATCATATGGATGACAGCGAGGGCACTAATACAAAGAAAGTTGATGTAAAGATAAGCGAAGATAATGTGACAATGAATGTTGAGCATTTCTCTCCATTTGTGTTCGGCTCAGCTTCCGCTTCTCAGACAGCTCAGAATATCGCAACATCTTTTTCTGCTACAAATGGTAACAACGCAAATGTAAATGCGCTTCTTGGAACATCTCTTACTCCTGATGTTTCAACCGGACTTGAAAAGTTTGACTTTGATATTGATGCAGGAACAAAAACTCTTACTATCAGTTTAAAGTCCGAAAATACAACGGCACAGCTTAGCGAAAACCTTACTACAGCTTTTGCCTCAAAGCTTGACCAGTTCACAAAGGTTAAAATCGTGCCAGGCACTGGTAAAACAATCACTCTTAAGGGTTCCGTATTTGCAAACCTTAAGAAGGTTACATCAATCGAGCTTGGAAGCGGAGTATCTATCGTGGATAATGCCACTTCAATGTTTGGCGGATGTAAGGAACTTGTGACAATAACATCAGCAGATGCAATCGTGCTTCCCGCTACGATCAAGCAGATGTTCAAGGGAGATGCAAAGCTTACAGTTCTTCCTTCAAACTTTACATTTACAGCAAACACAGCAGATGCTACAGAGGCTTTTTACAACTCAGGACTTACAACACTTGATCTTACAAGTGTGAATACAATTGCGACACAGACAAAGATGCTCTACCATATGGAGAACTTGACTACTTTAAAGACAAAGGCTGCACTTAGTGCTGATTCAGAGTGGACAGGAAGATGGTATAAAGGAGCAGCTGACGATGACGCAAGACTTGCAAGCTCATGGATTGGTAGCTCTGCAACAGAAAATTCTGTATTTCACAGACTGACAACAACACAAGCCTATGTAAATGCAGGACTCGATTCAATGTATCATATTTCAGGCCTTGGCACAGCTAATGCTTATCGCATTGCTGATGAGGGAAAGAACAAGGAGTTCGCAGCATACTGTGTAAACTGGAATCTTGATATCCCTGGTCAGATGGGATTTTACGCAGCTAGTACTGTTTCAAATGGCAGCAGCTGGAGTACATACCTTGATACTGTCGGAGCTCGTCTTTCAGGTCTTGATAGCACAAGAGTAGTTGAGAGAAATCTTTCAAATTACAACTCAGATGTGCAGAATGCGCTTAACACAATCCTGTTCTTTGGATACCCAAATGACGGAGCAGGCATCCAGGATAGCAAGGGTTACAGCAATGCTGAATTCTATAACGCAACACAGCTTGCTATCTGGAATGTGCTTTCAGGAGTGCTTCCTTCAGAGGGATTTTCTCTCGGAGGACTTAATACAAGTGATGAAACCAAGACACTTGCGGCAGCAGGAGAAATCCTATCAAAGACATATACGGACTATACTGCAGTAAATGGTACTGTGGTTTCAAATGACCTTACTGCTTATATTCCGGATGCTTCTACTCAGCAGGTAATGGTATCTGGAAAGGCAAGTGTAAGAATCAATAAGATTGATCTTGCTTCAAATGGCCTTCTTTCTGGAGCGACACTTGCTCTCAAGGATGAGGCTGGCAATACAGTTGATACATGGACGACAGATACAAATACACATGTTGTTAAGGGTCTTGAACTTGGGAAGAATTACACTCTTTCAGAAACAGCAGCGCCTTCAAATTATGACGTTACCGATGCAATAACATTTAAGGCTGAAGGTTCATATCAGCTTGTAAAAATGAATGATGGTTATTCAAAACACAAGATCATTGTCAACAAAGTAGACGATTCAACTTCAGCTTCTCCTGTTACAGGAGCAGTCCTTGAACTTACTGGTAAAGACTATCTTGGAAAAGACGTTACTCTTACAATGACAACTCCTTCTACAGGTAAGGTAGAGTTTGAGGTTCTTCCAGGAACATATACGATCAAGGAGACCAAGGTTCCAAGCGGATATTCAAAAGCTGAAGATATCGTTATCACAGTTAAAGCTGATGACGTTGATGCCAGCAAGCATGTTTATAGTATGGTAGATCCTCTTGCCAAGTACGGAAGTGTCGCTATCATCAAATACGGTAACGATGGAAAAACACCTCTTCCAGGAGCGGTTCTTAAGGTGGTTGACTCAAAAGGAACAGAAGTAGATAAGTGGGAGTCAACAACAGCCATCCATACTATTGATAACCTTGTTGTAGGTGAGAAATATAAGCTTGTTGAGGTATCAGCACCAGAGGGATACGAGAAAATAAAAGATGTAGAGTTTACCGTAGAAAACGGAAAAACAAAGAGCATGAGCCTCACAGATCCTTACAAGAAACACAAGCTTATCATTAAGAAAGTTGACGAGGGAAATAACAGGGTTGCCGGTGCTAAGCTTAAAGTTACAGGAAAAGTTCTCAATGGAAATGCTATTGAAGAAATAATCTTTGAAACATCTTCTGATGCGGACAAGGAGCTCTCTCTTCTTCCCGGAACATATTCTGTAGAAGAAACAGTAGTTCCAGAGGGATATGAGAAGGCTACAAAGCAGAGCGTAACAATAGAAGTAAAGGATGATGAAACAAAGACTGTTACACTTGTTGACAAGAAAATCAAAGAGCCTGAGAAGACTGAGAAAAAGACTGAAACTCCAGGTACTGTTACAATCTTAAAGTATGAGACAGGAACAACAACACCTGTAAATGGGGCGGTTCTTGCCATCTACAATGGTGATACAAAAGTTGCTGAGTTTACTACCACAAATAATGCATATACAATCTCAACACTTACAAAGGGGACAACATATACCCTTAAAGAGATTACTGTCCCAGCAGGATATGTAAAAGCACAGGATATCCAGTTTACGGCAGATGGTAGCGCACAGACAATCATCATGTATGATGCAAAGGCAATGGTTATGGGCGCCAAGGCTCCCAAAACAGGAGACCAGACTCCAATCGGACTTCTTATGATGCTCATGGCTATTTCATTTATCAGCCTTGTTGGAATCGGCATTTTCTATACAAGAAAGAAAATATCTTAATAGCAAAAAATTCTGAGGCGTCTTTTAGGCGCCTCATTTTTTATTTATGTGCAGAAAAATGTTAAAGAAATATTGAATGATATTGTGAAAAAGTAAAATACGCAGGAGGTATTTTATGGATACACAGCATAACGGAAAACGGGCTAATATTGCCAAAGCGTTGCTGATTGCCCTAATACCCGCCATTTCGCTTATTGCCGCCCTTATGTTTCTTATTCATTACCAAAAAGAGTACGAAATAGCTGATAACGAATATGAACAAGTGGCAGATGATTACGCAAAAGAAACAAGTGACATAGGCTCGTATATAAAGGTTCTTGCACAGGAGAATCCAGGAGCAAAAGATTCTCTTGACGAAAAGATGCACGATGCAACAGAAGGCAATTTGAAGAAGGTAGACTTTCTTTCGCTGATAAATGAAAATTCTGATGTGACGGCATGGATAACCGTGCCTTTTTGCAGTATAAATTATCCGGTTGTTCAGGGCCCTGATAATGATAAATACCTAAAGACTACATATCAGGGAACTGCAAATTCCGCCGGAGCTATCTTTATGGATTATACAAACAACAGAAGTTTTAATGACATGCATACCTTGGTTTATGGCCATAATATGAAGAATAACTCAATGTTTGGCGGGCTTAAAAAAATTAGAGATAACCCTGAAGCTGCAAAGGAAGATCCGTATTTTTATATTTACCTGCCAGATGGCCATATGAGACAATACGAGATCTTTTCTGCCAGAGTGATACACGCTGATGATCCATGCTATAGATTTTTCGACGGAATGGATGAATATCACCGGTTTGTTAATGAATGCCTTAGCGGCTCAAAAAGCAAATGGAATGTGAACTCTGATTTAAGCAGTGGGCTTCCAATAGTAACATTATCAACATGTTCCGGCGATAACGACAGGTTTGTAGTGCATGGAATTTTACATGCTATTTACTAAAGGAGAGAATGAAGATGAATTTAAGGCGTAAAACGAAAAATGCATTAACAGGTATACTTATCGCAGGGGTCATCGTGTCTACTGCGGCATGCGGAACGGCGTCAGAAAACAGAGTTGCAGTCAACGACGTATTTTTAAATGACTACAGAAACATGGAGATCACAACAACATTAAAAGAAGCTACAGAAGACGATGTAAAGGAAGAGCTGGAACATATCGCTAAGGATTATAATTATGTAGTACCCATCGATAAGGCGGTTTCAAGCGACAGTACTGTTGATATTAGTCTTACTAAGAAAAATGCCGATGGGAGCATAGATGAGGCATCTACACTCACAGCAACAATTGTTTTAGGGAATGACTCAGTACCAGCAGAACTCGAAGAAGCTGTCATCGGACTTTCAAAAGGGGAAACTAAAGAATTTGAATCAACCGACAGTTCAGGAGAAAAGACCCCATATGTGGTTGAAGTAGTAACCGTGTATGAATATGGGGAAATTACAGACGATATAGCTGGAGGATTAGGAATTGACGGTGTTACTGATCTTGAATCATTAAAAAAGTATCTGATTGATGCCTTGAACAGGGATAATAAAGATATATACAAAAATGAACTCAAGACAGAAATCTCAAATACTCTCTATAATAATTGTAAGGTAAATAATATACAGGAACACCTTAAGAACGAATATTATGATATTCTCTATAAGCAGCTTACAGATCTTGTAGAATATTATTCTGATACAAGTGAAGAAGAAGTAACATTATATGATCTCGTGTCTCCAACAATGGAAAAAGAAGGCTACGTTGGAACTACAGAGGATTACATTGCATACTGTGCTGAAAGGAATGCAAAGCTATATTTGATTTATAAGGCAATTGCCGAAAAAGAGAGTATTTCGGTTGATGATATAGATGCATATAGTCTTGCGGCAACAGACTGGGCATCGCAAACATCGGAATACGATACGCTTAAGGATTTTATTTCTGATAATTCGTTTGAGTCCTATGAAAGAGATGCATTGGCAGATGCAGTAATGGATTATCTTGTAAATTTATATGCGGGAGATATATTTAAGGATGATTCATCTGATGCACCCGGTGAAATATCACAGGATGAAAACAGCTTAGATGAAGCCTTGGAAGAAGCATCGAACGAGCTTTCTTTCGAAGAAAAGACTGAGGAAACACAGCCAGAAGAAGTATCAGGTGCAGCAGCTTCTAGTCAAACATCAAACTAAGTTCTAGGAGGTACCGTATGGTATCAGTAGAAAAGATAGAATACATGAGACACGAGATTTCGTGCGGTGAAATAACTCTTAAGGCGGCCATAGAAAAGTGTGATCTCAAAGAAGCCAAAGAACTGGTTAAACGACTGGCGATAGAAGATAATCTTTCATATAAAGAATATGATGAAGCGATTATTCTTCTTGAAGAAAAGAAATGGCCAAAGAAAGCCAAGAGTTAATTTTGAAGTTAAACCGATATCGGAAACATATAAAATGAAGGCGTATTAACCTGATGAGAAACCTGGAATAGGACGCTTTATTTGCAATGGTTCCATATAAGAATTTTAATGTGGAGGCTAATACTAGGATAAAATACCCGAAAATCTTTACAATGGAGATATATAAAAACAATGACTTCAACATAGTCCTTGCACAGCAGTTCTTACAGCACAGCTCCGTAGTGACTACACAAAGATACATAGGAATTACTTCTGAGATGCAAGAGAAGGCTCTGCTTGGCCATATACAGATTCTGTAAACTAGGTATGGGTATACATGTGATATAATTGAGTCAGTAAACAAACGTAAACTGGATAAATACATTTGAGCAGGCGATTATAGATGAGGGAACTAAAGAAATAGTTGAAAGGAGAACTATGTTATGGAAAAAGGCGCTCTTGAAAACCCAGTAAAATCATATCTTGATAGCATCAAGGACAAACCTTTGCGAACATGTCATGGTTTGACCCCAGAGGCTAAAAAACGCAAAATTAAAATGTTTGATTTCTTCATGGAATTCATAGAAGACAATCCTGAGAAGCAAGAATAATAGAGATGTTTACAAAAAATATCTCGGATATCTCCCTATGTAAATTCCATCCTAGAGAAAGACGACTGTTTTTATCAACCTTTAAGCGCTGGCAATCCTTGATGATATATAACTTAAACTCTGGAGAAATCCATGATGCGAACTCAAAAGCTATGTCTGAATGTGCAAACGTTCCACCATATCTGCCTGATTTCTAAACCCCTCGAATTCGAGGGGTTTAAAATCCGGATTATGAACTCCCTCCCAAAAGTCCAAGAAATTTAATCACGTCTCTATTTCTCATCCAATTTTGAATTACCGCTGTGGGATCATCACTCTCAGCTTTTCTTCTTTGAGCCCCCATCGTCCATTATCTTGGCAAATTCTCTTCTTGGTACATATGCATTGTATGTTTTCTTTTTAGATAGTCTGTTTAATTCTTTTACAGCATTTTTGGCAAGCTCTAGGAGCTGCTCTTGTGACGGTAGGGGAACTTTTGATGCCTTTCCCAGATCTCAATGCGGTTTTATCAATCCATTCTTAGATAGAAAAAATTTCGTCATCACGAAGGCCTGTATTGGCGACAACTTCATTATTTTCAATGCAAATATTAGCAAAATAAGTAGTGCCGGGCTTTAAAAAGGAAACCTGTGTCTTGGTATTGATAATAACCCCAACTCCTACCTGATATCTACAACCACCTATATCAACGATTTCATAATTAAATAGCATAATAGGCCAGTACCCGTACCCTCATTTTAAATTAGCGTCTAGTCTATTGACTTTTCAGAGATTTTATTTTTTTCTGCGCAAACCATATTACGAATATCATTTAATGTTGGTTAAACAGAAGGAGAATAATATGAAAAGAATGATTAAATGTTTCGCTTTAAGCGTCGTATTGGCACTTGCTTTACGTGCGTATTTGGCAATGGGCACACAGGTGGTAGAGACAACGGTCAAAAACGCGCAGGAAGTGCAGGGCAGCATTTTTTCTGCAAGACAGGTAACTTATGGCATCACAAATTCAGTTAAGCTTGCTGTAAGCCAAATCTCACTAGATGCAAAGGCAGGTGAAAGAGAGGTGATTGATGTTCCTGCATCAGTAAAAGATGTTGATTTTACAAAGACTGATGCAGTTGCTTGGATATATATCCCAAGCATAAACCTCTCATATCCTGTATATCAGGGAGAGGATAACGAGTACTTTCTTAAGCATACTGCTGAAGGGAAGAGATCATCTCATGGCGAAATCTTCATGAATGCCTCAAACAATAGTGATTTTTCAGATGAAAATACCATTATTTTTGGACATAACATGAAAGATCGCACAATGTTTGGAACTTTAAAAAATGTTAACATAGAAGATTATATATGGGTAGTAACCAAGGATCATACCTATACTTACCAGATCTTCTCAACATACAGTGCTACAGAGAAATCAAGCATGTTTGTTACATTCGATAAAGGCCAGCATAATGCGTATGTAGAGAAGGCGCTTGATAAAAGCACTCAGAAGTCAGATGTAAATACTGATGGAAGAATTCTTACTCTGGTTACCTGCCAGGGAATTGCTCATTCAGGACAGCGTCTCTTTGTACATGGAAGCTTGGTGCAGACACTTTGAACTGCAGAAAGGTGGCAAAATGGGAGATTTGCAGATTGTTACCGGATACCGCTTTGATCTTAAAACAGCGGATGCGAAACTTTCCAATGCAGAATGCTATTTACTTCTTACAACTTTTAAGTATTCTGCCCCAAGAGGTAAGGAGAAAGAAGCTGTTAGTAAGATCCTTGTGATCTCGCAAAGACGAGGAATAGCAAAGCAGTATTGCAAAGGAACTACTTTTGTTGGATTTGAAAATTATTTGGACTATTTAAAGAAAAGAGCCAGGGTTTCATAAACCCTAGCTCTTTTTATTTGGAATAATTCCAAGAAATAATGTGATTTCTAATAAAATAGCTCCATTAGCACTCTGCGTAAATTCCTTAAGAAGTGCTATTATCTTTTCCTTCCAGGCAGTATAATCATCCGGTATGACTGAAAATGAATCTACATCTCCATCAAATACGGGGGATTTATCGTTTTGGTTAAATATCTCTGCAGCAATACCCGCAAACAAAAGCTGATATAAATATTCTCCCCGCTCATCTGCTGCCTTCTCGTAATCTGCAATAATATCCGGAATTTTTGATATGATCTGCTGTATCGCAGATGCTGGGATCGGCGAAAGCTTTGGATAATATTTTTCAAATAGCTGGTCTGCATTAATAGAATGTTCCTTATACTCGATAACATCCTGAGGAGTCATCTTATCTATCGCATCAGAAATAAGCTGCAGGGTATCATCCCTAGTATCCATTCCGTTCGCATCCTTAATATTTATCTTTTGTAAAAGTCTTTGCGTATCCATTTATAAATCTCCTGACTATGTATTATATCAGACAAATATTTAGGCTCATTTTTCCGCACAAGAATGTTATTTCTTTTTATAAAAACCATTATATAGCTGAATAAATTAATGTCGGTTATAAGAAAGGAGAACAATCATGAAATTTGCATTTCAGGATCAGGTATCTTTTACAGATACAAAGAGCTTTGACAAGTATGTGGCTTCATGGCGTATTGAGCGCATGAAATACATCGTTTTCTTTATTGGCGGGATCAGGAAAGTTGAGATTCCTGCAGATGTCGAAAAAAGAACCAGGGAACTTGTTTCTTTGGGATATCCCGTATATCAGTTCAGCGAAGATGGATATAAAAATCTTTTAGCTGAAGACAATGCAGCGACAGTAGCAGAGAAGGCAAATAAAGTGATTTTTGCCATGTAAGGAGGATGAAATAGGTATTCATGGATAAGAACAAAAGGGAGCGAGAAAGAACTGAGCTGGACAAATATCTTGTAGTAAAGGCTAAGGAAGACAGAGAGCTTCACGAGGCTGCAGATAAGCTGATAGAAACTGTTATTAGAATTTCAAATAATTATAATGAAGTTCTGGAAAGCAAGATGGAAAGAGTCCTGTTTTATAATACATCAGCCAGAAAACCCATCGGTCTTCAGACCGTGGGATGAATGGCGTCAGTTTAGAAAAAGTAAATATATATTTTACTAATAATATAATGAAACAGTAAAACAAGTGATATAGTATACATACAGGATAACATTTCCGAGTCTTCAGAAAGGAGAACACTGCATGTATCTTACTGTAAAACAGCAGGTCAAGCATCTGTCAAAGGACGATTACAAGTCTGTCAGGGAACTTTGCCACGCAGCCAAAAACCTTACTAATGAGGCTATCTATAACGTCCGTCAGTATTACTTTACTGAAGGCGAGTTCCTTAAATATGAGAAGAACTACACCCTTCTTAAAACAAGCCCCAACTACAGGACACTGAACTCCAACATGGCACAACAGATACTCAAGGAAGTAGATGGCAGCTTCAAGTCGTTCTTTGGATTGTTAAAGCTGGCAAAGCAGGGCAAGTATTCTTTCAAAGACTGCAAACTGCCACATTATCTTCCCAAGGACGGCTTTACCACACTTGTCATAGGATTCGTAAGACATAACGGCAACAGGCTGATACTCCCATTCTCTAACAGCTTTAAGAAAACACATAAGGCTGTTGAGATAACCATACCTCCCATGCTTATTGATAAAAAGATCAAAGAGATACGCGTCATCCCCAAAGCAAAGGCAAGGTTCTTTGAGATCCAGTACACTTATGAAGTTGAATGCACTCAAAGGAATTTAAACAAAAACAATTCACTTGCACTAGACCTTGGGATAAACAATCTCGTGACCGCAGTATCAAACACGGGAAGGTCTTTCATCATTGACGGGAAAAGGCTTAAATCCATCAACCAGTGGTTCAACAAAGAAAACGCACGTCTCCAGTCCATCAAGGATAAACAGCATTTTGGCAAAGAGGCCACAAACCGCCAGAAAGCCATTGTCCGTGACCGTAACAACAAAGTAAATGACTACATGAACAAAGCTGCACGTAAAGTCATAGATTATTGTATCTCTAATGACATCGGCACACTTGTCGTTGGATACAACGAAACATTTCAGCGCGACAGCAACATCGGTAAAAGAAATAATCAGACCTTTGTAAACATCCCGTACGGAAAGCTTCGTGACAAGCTTGAATATCTTTGCGAACTGAATGGCATAACTTTCATAAAACAGGAAGAGTCATATACTTCTAAAGCATCATTCTGGGATAAGGATGTGATCCCTGTCTATAATAATGACAATCCGAAGGAGTATATGTTCAGCGGCAAACGTATCTACAGAGGACAGTACAGAACATCATCCGGTAAAACTCTGAATGCTGATGTAAATGGAGCACTTAATATTCTGCGTAAAAGTAGCGTTGTGAGCCTTGAGGCTCTATACAGTAGAGGCGAAGTGGACACGCCTGTAAGAATAAGGATTGCGTAAGCAATCACACTTCTTAAATAGAACCGTAAGGCTCTTAGAAGCCACGTATCTTTTAGGTGCGTGGTAGTTCACATCTGTTCAAAACTTGAAATGAAGAAGTTTATAAGTTCGCTGAAAAGCGACTTAAGAACGAGTAAAATAGTATAAAATACAGTTGCAGATGCAGCTGTATTTTTTTATATTCAATTTTCCCATAATAAAAATCGTGCCTCAAAGAAGACAAGGAGGAATGATTTTTATGAAAGGCAGGCGTGGTCGTATTATAGCCTTTCTGTTAATCGCCGTTATCGTTGGTGCGGTATTAAGAAGTATAACTGCTGCCGCAGGCGAAATAAAAGAGCTAGATGAAGCAGCTTTATATAAAACAGAAATGGCCAAAGAGGAGAATGAAAAAGAGTACGCACGCGGGGATGACATATTAGTAAATACAGAAGAACTTGTTGATGACAGTTTTGCCTCAAATGAAGATGGTGCAAATGAAGATTATACGCAGGATGCATCAGAAGCAACATATTTCTCGCTAGGAGAAGATAAGAGCGAAGCTAAAAGTGAATACATGGATAATACACCCGGGGATACAACCGGATCTGACAATAACTGTATGGAAGTCTTAAAGCTTATAAATGATAAGAGAGCTGAGCAGGGAATGCCCGCATTATCATGGAGCGATGCCCTTACATCTGCTGCCAGCGTAAGAGCAAAGGAAGCTTCAGAGAGCTGGTCGCACACAAGACCTGATGGTACTGAATTTTGGACAGTAGATCCGGATGTTCAGTATGCAGAAAATCTTGCAAAACAGTATTTCAATGCAGAGTCCGTATTTAATGCATGGATGGAATCGCCAACGCATAGGGATAATATCATGAATGCTGAATACCAGACCATAGGAATGGCGATCTACTATACAGAAGATGACATGATCTTCTGGGCACAGGAATTTGGTTACTGATTGGCAAATATATATATTCAAGAATTATAAAAATATATTTTAAAAGAAAGGAAATCCCTTATTTTAAAAGCGAAAGCCTTTCAAGACCTGGGTAGCAAAGCGGCGCACATATTTATTTTATCTTTTTACATAATATCTAAAGAAAAATTGATGTCAGATATTAGGAGGGATAAACTTATGACTAAAGAGAAAAAACAAAAGATGGAGCTCATTAAAGGAGCTGCAGGAATGTCTCGCGCATGTATTGATTTTACCTCTGTGAAAAGCGGACGCATTTTTGAAGATAGAAGATATAAAGCCAAAAATGATTTTGGCAAGAATCAGATTCGCGACTATATGAAGGAGATGTGATTTATGGAATACGCAGAATGGAAGGAGGAGATCAAGGAAGTCCCTATCGAGGACTGCTGTGAAATGCTAGGAATTGAATACAGACGCCAGGGGTCTCTCCTTAGCATCCTGTGTCCAAATCCGGCGCATAATGATCAGCATTATGGTAGTTGTTTCATTAAAAATGGAAGATACACCTGTTATGCATGCGGTGACCACGGAGATAATATCAAACTGGTACAGAACGTAAAGATGATGTCCTATCAGGAAGCAACGCATATGATCGCAAGATATGCAAACATCCCTTCATGGGATGATATTTCGTACCAGCAGGATGAGAAAGAGCCGCTGCCATTAACAGATAAGCAGCTTAAGCTTTTGGGACTTTCATCTCGAGTAACAATCCAGCATATAAATGGGCTGGAAGACGTAAGACCTGAAAATGGTTCTTGGATTAGGGATCTGGAAGGATACGCCACGTATATCCCCGAAACAGTAAACCTCGTTGACCTTTATAGAGAAGATAAAGATTTGTTTAATGAGATGGTTATTGGCAAACTGTTTTACAGGCTGATTGACCTTCTTACATATTATCTTACAGAAACATTTTCATCTGTTAAGGAACAGGAAGCTACTGAAATGGAGATTGAGGGACTTATCCCACTTGCATACAGATATCAGAAGGTTTGCAAGAAATATGGATATGACCTTGGATTTGTTAAGGAATACAAGAAAAAGACCATAACAAGGATCCAAACAAGATCACTTTCAAAGTTCAAATTTGCTGTATAAGACGCCCAGAGCAAACCCAATACCATTAAGTTAAGAAATTTTAATTTCAAAATGGTATTGGATTCATCTGGGGTTCATTAAGTTAAACAGATTAAAAACTAAAAGTGTCGGTTCACAGGAATAAAATCCTGTCCGGCACTTTTCTTTTACTCAAAAAGATAAACTTTCTGCACGACTTATAAGCAGACGTATTTGTCTGCTTAAGCAACTCTATATGTGAAATAAACCGCTGACTTTGGTTTTAGTAACCTGATATTATGTTTGCCGTCCTTTAACATGTGTCGATATTGTTTCATGTCAGCGTACATATCTTCAGGTGGATCTTTGCTGAATGGCCTGAAATACTTGCGAAATATATAGACTACCATCTTAAAATCTACAGCATAGGTATATCCTTTTTCGGAATACTCGACAGGAATGTGCGCTGCCACACGCGCTGTCGCATTAAACATAATGAGGTGCGCATACAGCTCCTGAAGGATAAACTTGTCCTTCTTGCTGTGGAAGTTTATAGCTCCGAGTGCATATTTCAGCTCCTTGAACGAAGTCTCGATATTCCATCTGAGCCAGTAGATGCGTTTCATGGTTTTTAAGTCAAATTTATCCCGTGGCAGATTCGTAACAAGAACTTCCCAAACCTGTTTACCGGTATCAGGATCGTTTATTTTGAATTTGACTACACGGAACTTAACAATGCATTTTACCTCAAAGTCCCACTGCGTAGCCTTAGTATTATCCGAATACAGCTTAGAAATTTTCTTATTCTTACGGACACCAAGCTTACGATATCCGTAGATATCACACCACTGCTGACTGTTTGTAGAGACTTTGACTTCTATATATTTGTCACAGGATTCATCTGGAAGCTCACTGATTTCTTTGATGGTATTGGTAAGAGGATGTCTGATGACGTAATAACCGCCATATCTGTTGCAATGCTCAATCATGTTAAAGCCAGAATACCCTCTGTCCATAATAACAAGAGAATGACCAGTGTCAGATATTCCGTCAATAAGACCAACAGCGCCTTCACGCTCATCGCGAGTTTCATTGACATCCATATACTGTTTGTTAAGCAGGTCGTATAAGAAATTTCCGTGCAGAAGGCATGTGCCTTTGGCTTCTTGCCCGTCTTTGCGAATATAATGATTGGGGATATACCATTTACTGTCTTTATTAAGCGGTGTGCAGAAATCCGAACCGTCGATACCATAAACACGCAGGCCGTTCATAGTTTTTGCATCTGTGAAACTGTTGTTTAAAACACTAAGCATGGCTTTAAACGCATCAGGCTTAAGTTTTTCTCGCTGCTGTTCATATGCTGAAGCTGACATACGCTGTTTCTTATCAGGAAAATGGTCATATATTTCCTTATTTAAGGAATTGCCTGCCATATTCAGCATCAAATGCATGAGAATATCAGCAGGAAGCTTACGTGTTCTTGTAAAATCCCTGCCAGGATGCTCGCAATATTCAGTTATGCGCCCTGAGACATCAGAGATGACGATGTTTAACAGTTCTCTGATATCCGGCTTAGTGTTATCAACACCCATTATATACCTCTTGCGTACAAAAACAGAGCATATCCATAAAGATATACTGATACTGATTACCGACTGTTAAATACTGTTTTTCTCCGTGGGTATCACCGGACACCGAAGAAATGGGTGTCCGTCAATAGCTGAACACTATTAAGATATGGGTACTGCAAGTTACTGGCACATATCAGAGTCTCATAGGTTCATACTGCATTCCTATTCTCCAATTTTTACTGTTAACCGGACGAATATTATAATCCGTCGTAATAATGTAGTCGGACAAACAGCTTGTGATGTTCTGTTTTTATCTTACTTTTAACAATTATAACTGTCAAGCACATGCATTAAAATGCAGTACATATAAAAAATACCCTGTACATACATCAAAATTCATGCATGCAAGATAAATTTTCCATAATATAAGTAGGTTATTGCTATTTTAGCAAATAAATATCTCATACTTTATATGGAGAGATATTTTTAGAAAGGTAATAGATAATGAAAAAAGAAGATTTTGATAAAGTCGTAAAAATAGATGGCTGGATTCATAAAGAAGGTCCTGCTGATGTGCCAAGGGCGAAGTTTACATATCAATCCACATATATCAGCCCACGCGGAAATATTATGATGGTTGCCTGTTATACATATCCTGATAAATATGTAGCAAAGGTGATATATCGCATTGGCGGACAGCATGACATAGATTTTCCCTCAGAAGAAGATGCATATGATCTTCTCTACCGTTTTATCTACGAACCGGATTCCGTTAAATTCTACGAAGATGGTAAAGAAGTATCTGAACAGGAGTTTTTGGATAATACAGAAAAACATAAAAAGAGCCTTTTTGACATTTTTAAAAAGAAGGCAGATAACAAAGTGATTGACAATAAACCTAAAACGGAAGAAGAAAAGATAATTGAAGCCCAGATTAAGACCATCAAAGACTTAAATATTGATCTTACAGATAAAATTAAATATAAAATGGTCACAAGGTCAGTCCTTAATGCAATGGCAAAGCATGGTGTGACGCCGGATAAGTTCAGAGAGATCATGAGCGTTATTAAGAAGGAGTGCAAATGATATGCAGGATATTACATTAGAATTTAAGGATATTACAGAAGAATATCCTGAATATGCTTTTAATCGTTCCAATTCTATAAGAGACGAGGAATTTGCAAACCATAAATGTACTCTTTTTATGGACATGGACGGAAATCTTATATTTGTCGGATATATCAGAACTGTTGGATATCCAACCTATGTGATCAAAACAACTGAAGAAGAAATTAAAGATAAAGGTATACATGTTGAAATAGCGAATATTGCAAAGTTTTATTTGCAAAACAAACGGATATACCACGCAAACAATTCTTCAAGAAGTCATGGTTTTACTATTGGAACTTATGGGATGGTTTATCACAAGCTGATCACTATCGCGACCTCTACCTTTGAAGAATTTCCGTCTGAATGGTGGATAGTAAATGAAATCGAAAACCAAAGGCAGGCGGCCAATTTCTTTTCAGAATACATAGACTGGAACTTTTTCGCAAAAAAGATGAATGAAATTGATGAAAAAGCAACTCATTGGACATGGGGATATAACAGCTATCCAAGCTTAATGGAATTTCTTCCGCTTCGAGACAGAGATTTTACATTTCTTATGTTAAGTAATGATGAAAACGTTAAAAAACAATATATGCGCTTTATAAATCACTTGGAAATAGAGCATCAAGCAGATGGTGCATTAAGATAAGAAAGGAAACAAGCAAAATATGGGATTATTTAGTAAATACAAAGTAGTAAATGACAAAGAAGTACATCGAGCAGTAATGCTTTCGCTTATGGCTATGGGAAACGTGCCCGGAGCGCAATATTTCAAGTATAAAGGAAAGCTTATCATTGCTTATACATGGGATACCAAGATAAATGGGCTCCTTAGCAACAATCCAAAATTCCAGGCGGGAGTCAACACTCTTGCTGACAACCTGCCTAAATCATATGGCACAGATATTGATATCTGGGATAGCGAACACAAAGCTGATGTGCCTGACAACATTCTTGAGAAGACAGGGTATGTGTCACTTTATCATCCTGAGAATAATAGGGAGTAATCGCAATGAATGAGTATCAGAAAGCTTTGATAAAACCCAACGGATATATTTATAAAGGTGAAGATTTGGAATCTTTAAAAGAGATTTTACATCGAAATGCAGGGATATCCGAAAATCATCCGGAAGGCTTGGTTAAACCGCCTATCGGAAATATTTATGTGGGAAACGACTATAGAGATTCCTGGATTTGGAGCAGATGCGGATTCTTTGGATGGAATATTTTCAAAGTCAAAAGTCTTTCGTCTGACAAAATAAGGATGAGGTGATATGGAATATACAATTAAAGAGATAAAGTTCGGAAATAACCAAATAATGTATGTACCTGAATTTTCTGATCCGTCATTAACAGTGTTATCAGAATTTCTTTCCTCTGAAGTTGCAAATTTTAAAGGTAATATCTTAGATGTAATCGAAAAGGCAAAGAATAATCCTGAAAAGGTAGAATTTGCCGGGAACATCTGTCTACTTAATATAAAAAATGGAAACGTCAGAATAGAATGTGTTATTGATGACGCCGAAATAGGCGATCCGGTTGAAATCGGATTAGATAAATTTGAGCAGGTGGTAAAATCTTGGATCAGGGATATGGAGGCAGAACATGATAGAAATGAACGATGAATTAGTAAATGCCATGCAATTATTTAAAAAAGAATTTGGAGATGACGTGCCATTAAGGGAACTTCCTCCAAATGCAACAAATAAAATGATAATAGAAGCAGTTAAAGAGTCTATTAGTCAGAAACGAAATATGTTACCAGAGCGCTTTGGATATGACGAACTGGATGACAGTAGCGATTTACTAATATAAAGCAAAGGAAGGCGGTCTGGTATGCAGAATAAAAACAAAGATGTCAGGATAACCGGCACCAGTTCATATGTAAATATTGAGATTGATGGTAGGCGTATTCAAATCTCTGGCGAAATGATGGCAGATGGCTTCCTTGCGTATAAAGGTGACATCAAAAAGTGGGATTATCCTGAAGAAAACCCTGTTACAAAAGAAGAAAAACAGATGATTATTGATGCCGTTACAGAAAAGGCGGCTGATTCTGATTTTACTATTATTTTTCAATAAAGCAGAAAGGAATTTATAAGAATATGAGTGATATACTCATCCAGCACAATATCGATTTTTATGGAACAAAAGCATCGCTATACTGCTCTTTGCTTAACGGATTTTCTCTTGTATCTCATGCAAGTGAGATTAAGGATAGTACAGGTATCTGGGAGATTGATGCGCAAGGACACGGCGTTGCTTATGGCTCGGTTTTGAGCATTGAATCACTTAATGAGGTTTTGCCATATGTTAGCAAATATCTCTCAAAGAACATATGTATAGAGCATGAACAGAAAATATTATCTGATGATATCAGGCATTCATATTGGCTGTCCATTGATAATAAAAAGATTTCAGGCGGCATAACAATCGCCACCGATTTGAATGATTGCCCCTATTCACATGAAATAAAACGAATACAGTGCTTTTGTAAAGCAATCAGCTCGTTTATATATGGCATGATATATACAAAGAAAGAGGTATAGATGGATATTAAAGATACAGAACAGTTAATTAACTTTGCAAAAACTATATCTGATAAATATAACGTCGCTGCAGAGCTGCAATATGAAGATCATCCTTTGGGTATGGCTCCCGCTCAAACAGGAGAAAGACTTTTCTATATCACTACCCGTTGGTACGAAAAGGCATATGTCGGCAGCTCATATAATGATTCTGCTGGCAAAATAATGAACAGACTTAAATCATACATTTTACAGGCTACCCTTACTAATGATGAATTTGCTAAGATTCTGGATTTTCAGCTTTGGGTACATGAAAATGGAGAAGCAGTTGGTTATAAATGTAAGCAGCTTGCCAGTCCAGAAGATTATTTTAATGCGGCTCCACTTTGCGGAATCTTTAAAATCGAAGATGAAAGCCCATGGTTATTTGTGCATCAGGAGACATCTGCACCCGGAGATAATCCGGCACCATACCTGCAACGTAGAACGTATCACTCTCTTGATGAACTGATACAGAAAGAAACAAAGAGAATTGAAAGAAAGCGCCGTATTGCAGGTATTACTCCTAAAGAAGATATCATAGAAATCAATGAAACATACATTGATGTCGATGGACACGAAAAAGATAGACAGTGTGTTATTCACGATGGTAGGTTAGTCATTACTCCTGAATAGATAATAATGCAGGGCGTACAACTCAAAAAGGTCTTGGTGATATAAATTATATTAACTTCCGACAAAGTCGGTGGTAGTAGTTCATAAAATACTCATTGAAAGGATGAAAATTATGCTTATGGGGTATGGATGAACGGAATGAGGTAACTATGAAAAATAAAATATATCAAAAAATTTTTGAAAAAATTTCAATTTATTTACCAAAGGAATGGTTAAAAATAGTTTTCTTTGCCGGATATACCGAGGGAAGTTATAGCATAAAGTTTTTTGTTAAAAACAATAAACATGATTATGTGGACTGTTTTGCTCTTCCAGGGATATCAAAAACAGAATTAATAAAATTGTTTATGGATATCGACAAGATATTATCTGCTGATCGAAAAGATCAGGGGTGGTCTATCTTTACAATGATTATTGATAATACCGGAAAGATAGAAGTAGAATTTGAATATGATGAACACTCAGAGGATTTAATAACATACGAAGAAAACTGGCGAGAAAAATATTTAAAACAAATAAGAAACAAATTAGTAAAAATTATTTATTTAAACACATGGAAAACTGAAATAGCTGTTTATAAGGATGTAAATGAAGAACATGTAGTGACATACTATCTTATGCCTACAGATAATACAAAGCCTGAATTACTTCAAACGCTTGGATTCCAAAAAAATGAATCTAAAAAATGGATATTACAGCTTGATTCACCGGACAATTACAACCTTACGTGGGATGATGTTATTGATGTTGAAGAAATAAACGGCATTCTTGCTATTATTTGCGAAAAAGATGGGTTATTAAGTGTTAATCCGGCATTTGGTGGTTCTGGAATGACTCTTGATAGTTATTACATGGCTCTTGGTACATACGGAGATTTTGGAGATTACGTACAAATAATATGTCCATGCGGAGAGTCCTGGTACTTTAACCAGCGTAAGATCCCTTATGGTGCAAAATACGAAGTCCCCTGCGATAAATGTGGAACCTTGATAATGAGAAAAAAGGTATAATTCATTGCCGGAACTATACAAAGAGTCAGCTTTAACAGGAGAAAAAGTATATGCTTGCTATTTACAACGGGAAAATATATGAATGTGCCTCATTGAATGGTGGAAAAAGAATAAAACTGCTATCAGACGAAGAAACAGAAGGCTTTATAAAAGGTCTTGAGAGATACAGTAAAATTATTGATAAGAGCGAGTGTAGTAGAATATATAAGTGAGAATTATGTTTTAAATATCTTAATGACAGTTTTTTAGTTAGGGATGTGAATGGCGATAAGGTCTTATTGGAAACCGGGGCCAGATCATATGATTTAAAGCAGATAGGTTTTGATAAAGTATTAGATGATACTTTTCAAAAATGGGTAAATAAAAACGAAGGACATTTGTATTGGAATGAGACAGATTATTAAAAAAAGGAGTTATAAAAATGGATTCTATAACATTCAGTAAAAAATGCCAACCTTTAAACAAAGAATTCCGAAAAATGTTTGATTATGTCCCGTGTCCTGATGAATATGAATGTTCACAGGATGTGTTTTATCAAACATTAGAATCAAGCGTTTTGAACAAGAGAGACGATTTTGTGTCCCTAACACAAAAATATCGAATGGGTATCTAATGTCAGAAACGAAATATTTGAAAGAAGGTAATCTTATGAGTAAAAGAAAAATTAAAGAATCAGAGAATTTATCCTGCAGGTTAGATAAAGCTATTATGGACCAACTAAACGAACTTAGTAATAAAAGTGGGCTTACAAAAACCAAAGCCGTGGAACGTGCAATTGCTATGTACTATGCGCAATTTATACAGACAGGCAAGGTGTAATCATGACAGTTAATGAACTAAAAGATAAATTGACATCAGAAAAGCATTTTACCGGAAGTCTTCAAATTGTATTTGGAGTAAAGATTCCTTCTCCGGATATCCTTGGTATATATGAAGAAAACGGTGTCTGGTATGTTTATGATACAAATGACAGAGGCGGAATCGTTATTTTAGATAGCGGATCTGAAGCTGATATGGCAGATGCTTTGTACAGAAGAATACTAAAGATTGAAAAACGATATATGAAAAAATAAAAAAATACCCCTACCTGATTTTAAAAATCATCGGTTAGGGGTATTTTGATGTCATTTTGTTTTTAACTTAATAGCATTGGGAGCAAACCCGGGCGTCTTTTATTGTGCAGAAAAGGAAAAGGAAAGTGATATTAAATATTATCTAAAGGGGACATATTATAGTTAAGTAAATGTAGTTTAATTTATGGAGAAATGGAAGGAGCACTTATTAACAAGGCTTTTGGCAGAAGGAATTATAAAAGAACTGAAGTTTATACGCAGAGGTTCTTTGAAGATACCAAAGACCTCATACTTATGGGCAACCTTGAGCCTAATTATTCAGACGTCCATATCTTCTTTAACAAGATAAATATAGGAAGGCAGTTAGATGTCAGTAAATCTTAATGAGCTTAACGAAGACCAGAAAAAGGCAGCAACATGCATTGAAGGCCCTGTCATCATTCTGGCGGGAGCGGGGTCTGGCAAGACAAGAACAATCACATACAGAATTGCATATATGATAGACGCCGGTATTGACACGAGAAATATCCTCGCTATCACTTTCACTAATAAAGCAGCCAAAGAGATGAAGGAAAGAGCACTGGCCCTTCTTGATGATAAAGTCCTTCCGCCTACGCTTACAACATTCCATTCGTTTGGACTGACAATAATGCGAAAAAGCGGGATACTGCTCGGATACCGTAAAAACATCCAGGTATGCGATGCAGAGGATTCTGTAAAGAGAATAAAGAAGATAGTGAAAAATAAGGGCTTTGAGAAAGAGCTGGTATCGCAGTTTGCAGATATGATAAGCAGAGCTAAGGATAAACTTCTTGAACCTTCAGATATAGAAGTATACGAGCAGGGCTCTGTGTACGACCAGTTTAAGCAGGTGTACTATGCTTATCAGGCGGGGCTTAAGAATGACAACATGGTAGATTTTGATGACCTTATCATGAAACCGGTACAGCTGTTTAGAAGTAATCCTGCAGCCCTTAACTGGTATCAGGATCATTACAGATACCTGATGGTTGACGAGTATCAGGATACCAGTCATTCCCAGTTTGAACTGGTGCGACTCCTTGCGGATAAGTATAAGAATATCTGTGTTGTAGGAGATGATTATCAGTCTATTTATGGTTTCAGAGGAGCGGATATATCAAATATCTTAAACTTTAAAAATCATTATCCATCAGCTTATACAGTAACAATTGGCCAGAACTACAGATCAACCCACGTTATTGTTAACGCGGCAGCAGCTGTTATAGAAAATAATCCGGATCAGCTTAAAAAGAAACTCTGTTCCATGCAGGATAATGGTATTCCAATTCCTGTACATGCTGCAGATGATGACAGAGACGAAGCAAATTTTGTAGCAAACAAAATAATGAAGGCACTCGATAAAGGAAGACAGCCAAAAGAGTTCGCAGTTCTATATAGAAAGAATGCTTTTTCGCGCTCGATAGAAGATGCCCTTATGCATCTGCATATCCCGTATAGGATATTTGGCGGACTTTCCTTTTATCAGAGATCTGAGATAAAGGATATGGTCGCATATTTAAAGCTCCTTGATGTAGAAGGCTCTGGCGACAGGATTGCTCTTGAAAGAGTCATAAATGTACCCAAAAGAGGTATTGGCCAGGCTAAGATAAAAATGCTTGATGAGATTGCAGAAAAAGCCGATGACAACAGCTTTAATGTGGCGATGACTGCGCCTGAGTTTGATAAAGTAAAAGGTTTTATCTCTTTTAGGGAGGCTATAAAAACGCTCCAGGAAAGCGCTAAAGAACTCCCTTTAGATGAGCTCATCTTAAAGATCAGCGAAGTAACAGATTATCCAACCTATCTTATGCAGGGAAAGAGTAAATCTGATGATGAAGATGAAGTTAAAAAGCGCATGCTAAATATAAGCGAACTTGCAAATAAAGCTAACGAATATATAAAAGAGCATGAGGATATGTCAAAAGAAGAATTATTGTCTACATTTCTTGCAGATATAGCGCTTTTAACTGACCAGGATATGGCAAAGGATGATAACGTGGTGTCTCTCATGACCATGCACAGGTCCAAAGGTCTTGAGTTTGAGTATGTATTTATCATTGGATGTGAGGAAGGGTGCTTCCCTGATGATCCACCATATATGGGCAATACTCTTGATGTACAGGAAGACAGACGCCTTTGCTATGTTGGAATGACAAGAGCGAAGAAAGTGCTGTTTATGACATACTCAAAGCAAAGATACCTCTATGGCCAGATAAAGATAAATGATCCTTCAAGATATCTTGATGAGATCCCAGATGAATATAAGAAAGAAGTTTAAAAAGGATTTGTTTATGAATAGAAGAGATCTAAAACTGGATTCCCTTATAGGAAAGAAGGTCAGGGTTGTTTTATTTGATGACAGCAGCTACGAAGGTATCCTTGGTTTTTCTGAGGAATTTAGCGAAAAATACGGTTACAAAAAGCCAAATTATTACTATATTGATGGAACTACAGATGATAATAATATCTGTTTTAGAAAGACGCATGTAAAACAGACAAAAGCTATTTGATTTTAGAAGCGAGGTAGAAAATGCAGTATAAGACCGTATATCATGCAAGGCCAGATATCCTCTGGTATATAACAGAAAGAGAAAATGCAGACAAGATCATGAAGAAGGGAATAAAACCTTCACTTAGTGCCTTTGAACTTCCTGGTACTGACGATGAAAAGGCAGTATGTGCCGTTCATCTTGGCGAATACGACAAGGCAAGAAAACTTGCCAGGATGGAAGATATCGAAGACCCTGTTGCAATCGAATTTATTGCAAAGACATATTATGAGTGTGTTGCAGAAAAAGCTGATTCGTGGGAAGAGTCTGAGTTTATAAACGAGGAAGGCCCTGTCCATGTCGGGCTATGCATTACGCTTGATAAGGTTAAGGCAAAATGGATCACAGGTAATATCAAGGAGCTTGGTTAAGATGGAAATAAACTATACAAAACTTAGTAAAGCTTATTTGCATATCGTCAGATGGTACTGCGCTTTAGGAATAGGATTCAGTATCCTTGCTTTTTGCGATGCCCTTATCACAAAACTGTTATGTGTTCCGGAGATATTCAGATATTCAAACCTGCTGCTTCCGGGGATATGTGTTATCCTGCTCATTTTATGCATGATACGTACAACAACAAAAGAACCGGGAGCGGGTGCGAAGGAATTTGAAAAACTCTTTAATGCGTTTATATTTGTATGGGCTCTCCCAATCATGTTTTTGTGGAACTTTCCGGGCATTCAACTTCTTGCAGTTGCAGGCCTCTTTATAGCAGTTCTTCTTGATGATAAGAGAAGTCTTTTGTTCTTCCTCTTAACAGGCGCCCTTTGTGCAAATGGAGTATTAGCATTTCTGACAGCTTCTCTTATTCCATTTGCTACAGATATCATAGCAGTGATGGTAATGATTTTCTCTTATGGACTTTTAAGAAATATTGCAAGATATCAGAATAAATTAAAGCTAAGCGGTAAGGAAGCGAAGGAAAGGAGTAATTTTTATAAGCAGGAGCTTCATTTTGACAACCTGACCGGCGTTTACAGCAGAGGATGGCTTATGTCAAACGGAAGTGAAAAAATGAAACACATTGCTGGTGTGAGGCGACTTGCTGTTGCCATGATAGATATCGATCATTTTAAGAGCGTTAATGATACTTATGGTCATGACGGTGGTGATGAAGTATTAAAACGTCTTGGAAAGATACTTAAAACGGTGCAGTCTGCAAATACAATAGTCGGGAGATATGGCGGCGAGGAATTTACGCTGATATTTGATAATCAGGAAAATGAGAAGGAAATATTGGAAGGGCTCCTTTCCGAGTTTAGAAAACAGAGCTTTGATTTTACGGATGAACATTTTACATTCAGTGGAGGCCTTTATATAGTAAACAGCCCCATGACACTTGATGAAGCTCTGAAAAAAGCTGATGAAAACCTTTATTATTCAAAAGAACACGGAAGAAACCAGATAACGGAAAGCTGTTAATATTAATTAAGTAAAGAGGCTGTAAAAGCCTCTTTTATTTTATTCAATATTTGCCATTATCCTTTTATAAAATTTAATGTCAGTTAATAGGAGGATAATAAAATGAATGAACTTATGATCAAAGAGCAGGTGATAGCCCCTGTTATCAGCATCAATTTTGATGAGCTTGAGGCACAGGCGAAGGAGATTGCAAAGACTTACACATCAATTGCTATCACTGAGGAATCATACAAGACTGCTAAGGCAGATGCGAAGATGCTTGCAGGATTTGTAAACGACATTGAGAAGAAAAGAAGGGCACTCAAATCACAGGCTGAGGCCCCTATCAAAGAGTTCGATCAGAGATGTAAGGCCATTGAGCAGATCCTTACAGATGCAAAGCTCGAGATTGAGGGCGTTACCGTGAAGTATGATGACAAAAAGAAGGAAGAAAGGGATAAGAAATGCAGATCTCACGCTGAAAAAGAGATCAAAAAAGCAGGACTTAGACCTGAGTTTGCAGAGAGAATAGTTGAGCCTTCGACAATGAAGAATCTTACTACCACTCAAAAGGTCATCAATGCAGACTACGATGCCCAGATCGCAGCGCTTAAGCTTTTACAGGACAACACGGATATGCTTGATGCTATTCTTAAGTCTACTGTTGATGCCGAGAATCTCAAGATCAAGCAGCAGCTTAAGTGTGAGGATTTTGCAAAGTATGTGGACGAGCTTTTATCTTCAGGTATGGATCCAAAAGATATGGCTGGAAAGCTTGGAACCCGTATCCATGAGCGCGCAGCAGAGATAGCGGAAGCTGAGGAAAAGATCAGACAGGAAGCTATCGATGAAGAGAAAAAGCGTCAGGCACAGGCTATGGAAGCAGCAGCCGCTAAAGAGGCTTCAGAAATGGCAAGTGCCATAAATGAGACTGAGAATAATACAGTGGAAGCCAGAAATCAGGACAATGTGGCGCAGATGCCTATTTCTAATCCTACTGTATCCAATCCTTTCCAGACAAACCCGTTTGCTTCTCAGAATGAGCCCAGATATGAAGGAGTGATTTCACTTTCTGGTGCAGGTTCTGAGCTTAAATTTGTTCTTAGTACTCTCAAGGCATTATGTAAGGAACATAATGTTAACTACGAGGTAACAAGCACATCTCAGGTAGCGTAAAGTTAATTACAGCTCTGCATTTTGCAGGGCTGTTTTTATTTTGCCCATAATTTTACATTATAGATAAGTAACATGTTAAGGCAGCGCAAAGCGCAGAAAGGCAAAACGATGGCAGAGAAATACAATGCCGCCGGCGGAACATCTCAACAGCTTATAGATGAATATCATGCACAGATGATTGATATTGACCGTCAGTTATATGAAACCGGAAGATACACAGGCCCTGTTCCGAATCCAAAAACAGGCCAGGTGACAGAAAAGACTCTTAATAAAGCTCAGGCAAAGCAGCTTAAGAACAGACTCTGGTACGAAGCAGATACTCTTGAAGGATATGAGTATGCAGACAGACACCAGAAGAACATCTTTATGAAAGCTGTGGCAGCTGTAGTAAGAGCTATAAAGAGCCTTAATCCTTTTTATCTCATAAGAAGATATCAGGCAACGAAGATGTACGCAAATGCAATGCAGGATATTTATGCTGCAGAAGCTTTGTATGATGCTTCGGCCTTTAAGCCAGAAGAACAAAAGGCAGCAGGTGGTGAGCCGGAAAAGGATAAAGCAGGTAATCCTTTTAAGGAAGAAAAAGACAAAGAAAAAACTACAGAAACAAGAGAAAAAGAGACGTCCAAAGAGGCTCCTTCAAAAGAAGCTGAGCCTAAGGAAGAAACCAGGGAAAATCCGGAAGAAAAGTCAGAACTTACAAAGGAAGAGAAAGCTAAGGTCTACCATGATAAATTCTATGAGGAGCTTTCAAAGCTCATGGAAGAAGGAAGCCTTAAAAAGAGTGAAGCAATTATTCAGCTTCTTGATAAGAATCCCCTTAATGTATACAACATCGATCAGAATGATTTTACAAAAGATGTTGCTACAAAAGCTCTTATTGTTATGAGCGAAAAGCAGGAAAAACAGCCAGGTATTGAAATGCTTTCCCTTGCAAAGAGCGTTCCTGCTATTATAAAGGCAGATACAAAGAATCCTGCACTTGAGGGACTATTTAAGTACCTTCCAACAGCAATCGAGTCAAATCCAGAGACTTTAAGATTCATCTCAGCTGGACAGATCAGCCAGAAGCTTGTTGAGTTTACATTAAACGACATCAGGCAGCACAGCGGTGATGACGCTGAAAAGAAAGTAGAAGAGTTCTTTGATAAGATCTCAGAATATGGTTCCAAGGCTTCAAACAAGTTTATGGAGATTGCTGGAGTTCAGAGAAAAGAGCCTGAAGTTACAAAGACAGAGCAGGAAGATGTAGAAAAGGCTGATGAGGTTCAGCCAGAAGCACCAGTAGCCCCAACTACACCAGTTGTAAACGACAATCCTTTCCTTGATATGGCAAACCAGATGAAGGGACAGGAAGATGTAGAAAAGGCAGAAGAACCAAAAGAACTTCACTGGTCGCAGATGCCGGAATTCGCACAGTTTGTTCAGGAGTTTAAAGCAGATTCAAAACTTGTAGGAATAGCTCCGATTGAACAGGTGCACGAAGCCGCTAAAGAGAATATCATAGAAAGGCATCCAGCTTTATATGCAAAGCTCCCTGATAAGGAAAAGAATTTAAGCGCTACTGCAATCGCGGTAACGCATGACCCATATCTTATCCTTGAGGCTCCTGAAAACTTATCAATAGAGGCTATTTGCCAGGCAGTAGAAACATATGCTGCAACACAGGATGCGTCATATCTTCAGCTAATTGCAAGAAATGCAGAGAACGCCGAACATCGAAATGAGGAATCAGACAAGGTCATTGGAGTCATCAATCATGTAGCAGAACAGCTCTTTATGCAGGACATAGATCTGGATAATAGAGACAGGGAATACGAAGACATGGCTCACTGATATATTTAAACGGTCGCTTATAAAAGCGGCCGTTTTTTGTGCAGAAAAATAGCAGATATACATATGTAATAAAATATAGGCAGGAAATTATCCCCATTTCATAAAGGAGAACATCATGAGGAAAATGTTAGGCGCCATGAGCGCAGCTTTGTGTCTGATAATAACCACGCCTTTATACGCACATGCTACAGAGCTTATTACTAAGCCAGAAGCTTCAACAGAAGAAACTAGTGAAGCTGTTTTGGCGGAAATAGAAAGCTCGGAGCCTATAGCGTATTTTAATGATAAAGACTGGAACGAGTTTTATGCCCAGGCGCTTTCTGATTATGAAAGAGGATTGGAAAGAGGCTTATACGGCCTCTACGTTCTTATCATCAGCAAACAGCTGTCGTATGACCAGCTGCACCAGGTCCTTGAAGACGGGTATTTTCTTGAGTATATTGACGCGTGGAAAACGCGCGGAATACTTGATAAGGATTATAAACTTCCAGAAGACGTTAAAGATAGCGGATTTAAGATCAAAAGAGACGAGCAGACAGAGCTAAAAGTCACGACAAGCGATGATGATACGATAGAAAAACATCAGCTCAGCGAGCTAAGGAGCGATGAGGCTGAGAAAACAATCATCGGTTTTTATAATGATAATGTAATGGATAATGCATTTATATATCTGCCCTCATCTACCAAAGACCAGACTATAGATGGGGAGATGATAAAGTTTTCTGCCCTTATGGGAGAGCCGCTTCTTATCATATTCATGAATGATAAAGAAGACAGAGCTGACTACTCATGGTATTTCAAAAGTGTTGTGTACTATCCGGAGCAAGCGCTTGACCTGAAAGTAGAATTTAATGATGAGACCCTAAAGTTTGATCTTACCGATACACTTCCAGCACCTGCCACACTTACCCTGTATACAGGAAGGGAAGAAGGAATGGCTCTTGACCTGATGGATAAGACCGGCGAAACAAAGCTGTCACTTCCGGTAGATGAAGACGGTTTTGTATCCATGGAAGTTGATAAAGACGGAGATTATCAGATATCTTATAGAAAAATAACGATAAGTGGAGACAAAACGAGCACTGAGGATGAAGAAAATAAAAAAGAAGTAACAAACACCTCAACAAAAAACAATATCGGTTCAAATATCCCAGTCCTTGTCTTTGTTATTTTGATGTGTACAGTTGGAATGGTATTGTTTGTTTTAGCCTTTACCATAAAATGGAAACCTAAGAAACACAAATAAACTGTGCAGAAAAATATAGGCGAAAAATGTCTGGATAAATCTCTCCATAATATCATGTGGAGGAATTAAAAATGGCAAGAACGTTAGTAAATTTTATGTTCATGATAGTTTTGATTGTGGCTGTATCATACAGTCAGGTCACAACAACAAAGCATAAAAAGGGATTGTTATCAGATGAGGACAGTAAGAAAAAGCATATCGTATGTCTTGTTGCTGTAGGCGTAACATGGCTTTTATACAGAATACTCATCGTATTTATATGATTAAAAGGAGAATAAGGATTTATGCAGACAGAGCTTGATGTCTTAAAAGAGATAAGAAAGGGGAAATCCCTTAATGAATTTGAGGAAGTAACTCCACTGATGGCACTTGCTGCCATGGACAGCAGAAATGCATGGAGCGAGCTTCCTGAAAATGTAAAGAACAGAAGATTTGCCAAAATGGCTGTCGACAAAGATTTCAGAGCCCTCAAAGATGTGCCCTCTGAAATCATAAATGCATGTGCGCTTTCATTTGCGACATGGGGACATAAGATCAGGAAAGAAGATCTAAATGACTTCATGTCTCTTTTGAATGGTCAGGATGATGTATTTATAAGAGATGTTCTTAGAAAAGACCCAGGGCTTATAAGATTTGTAACTGCAGAAAGAAAGAAACAGTCAAAGGGACGCGCAGAACAGACTGCCAAGGCGAAGGTCGCAGGAAAACCAAAAAGAAAAAATACCCCAAATCAGAATCTTGTGATCAATCCTACATCATGGGAGTATGATTTTGCATCAGCTGATCTTGGGCATGAAGATGAGCTTGAACCAGAGTCATTCCTTGCTCGTCCTGTAGAAAAGCGTACGCTCAAAGACCTTGAAGCACTTCTTGAGCTCGACAGAGATTTCCCACCGGATTTCATCTACAGACTGCAGATTCCTTTTAGAAATGAGCAGTATTACAGAAAGATGGGCGATAACAAGACAGCTGACTACTGGAAGGGCGAACAGGTATCCTGGCTTAATGGAGATATCTGCAAGAAGATTGCCGAAATGCATCCTGAAGGCTCCATCAAGACACCTTCATACCTTACAAAAGAAGCAATAGAAAGTTACTGGGAATATTGCAAAGAGGATGGAATATCAAAGATTCTTATGACGGAGATATTTTTGAGTTTTCCTGAAGAACTCGAAAATAAAGAAATGCTTGCAGATCTTAATGTGGACTGGAGAGTCTTAAGGCATGCTCCATCACTTTGTTTAAAGAGCGAAGAGGCAAGAGTGTACCTTAATAAGGAACCTAATGCGGTATTCAGGCTTCCAGAAGAGTATCAGACTCTTACAAAACTTATCGCTGACGGAGTAAGACTTACTCTTGGCAACATCATGCAGATAAAGAATCCTGAAATGAGACTTAAGATTGCTACAGCTGTGGGGCTTGATGAAGAAATGCCAAAAGCTGAATCAGAAAAAGAGGCATCGGTATGAACGTCAGGGAATGGTTTAAGGGCCGAAAAAGGACAGTGATCGCTTTCGGGATAGGATATTTTACTCTTCTTGGAATGTTGATCATAGCAGAGGGACAGTACAGAGAAAAGCTTCCAGTATCCGAAAAGATTCAGATTTATGATTATGACAACGTGATGCTCAAAGGAAGTGATGTTGTTGAAATTCTTTACTATATTCCGGAGATGGACGTTTCTGCAGTTTCCATTGGCAGCAGTTATTATGTGAAAAACGATGTTGATTATCAGGAATTTATTGGTCGGAATAGCATAAAATATATTGCCCCAAGCAGTAAATGGCACTGCGCAATAAATAGTGGAGACGATACAGAAATGGTGATATGCTTCACGCCTATAGATGGACAGGAGTGAACAGCATGACAGAACATCAAAATAACAAAATCAGGTATATATTCGCTGTGGCATTTATAATTTTTGCATGCCTGACAGGAATTAAAAGCATTCATCCCTCTGAAAAGGCGTATAAGTTAAGCCCCGAACATGCTGGCGGAGATCTTGTGATCAGCTGTGAGTTTGAAGACCAGACTTTCCCCTTGGCTTTTATCTCTCCTTCTGGAGAAGAAGCTGAGGCTACGTGCCATGAAAGCGGAAAGTTTGCTACATATATTATAAAAGATGCAGAGCCGGGCGTATGGAAAGTATCTTATAACGAAACCTATGGCAAAACATTTATATATAGCATAAAAGAATAAGGCGCTGTCGGCGCTTTATTTTATTTTGAATGATACATGATAAGAACATTAGAATATATGTCAGTTAAATCAGGAGGTTAAAATGAGAAATATCAAAGAAGAGATAAGACTCTTCCAGGATGCCAAAGAAAACAAAACAACTATCATCATCTGGAATATGTCAGAGCAGACCAAGAAAAAACTTGCTGAGCTTTTATTAAATGATCTTCAGACCGTTGAAACAGTCACAGGTGTTGAGTCAACTCAGCCGGATTTAAGTAATGCCCAGTTTAAGAACGTTGATGCAAATACAGAGACTATTGAAAGCTTCATGGCGCGTTTGCCGGAAAAACCAGCTGAAAAAATGACATTTCTTGCGAAATGCATGCTTGGAGATGGTCCGGAAATAGCAAGGGATGTTGCAAAGGAAGTATGTGAAGAAGCTCTCTGTTCTGAGGATATCAAAGCTGATGATAATCTTAGAGGGATTCTGTACGCTTTAAGAGAGTTCTGGCAGGATGGCGCACAAAAGCTGGTCCAGAACCTTGGATTTGCAAACAATTCTACTCTTACTGATGACAAGAAGCTTGTTGAAGCTCTTAGAAATGCAGACCGCGATACCCTGGAAGTTTTAGTAAGAAGTCTGATGAATGTATTATGATCACAACGCAAAAGCTCTGGATTTAAAGTCCAGGGCTTTTTGGTTGCCTACTTGACGTTATTTGATATAATGAAGGTGTCTAAGAAACTTATTTATGTCAGGTTTTAACATAATAATTATTTCAATTTGAATTATCTTTTCGTGAAATAAAGTGCTGGAATTCACATATTTTTATCCAAATCATATTGCTATTCATGCCACAAAATATTACCATTTTCCTCGGCCGATGGCCGATTTTTATTTTGATTAGAAAATCACACAATAAACTTGTAAATTTTAATGTTTGTTATACAGAAAGGAAAGAAAAAATGAAACACATAACAAAACAGATTTTGTCTATGCTTGCAGTGATCTGTTTGCTTGCAGGCATCAGCGGCGTATTCTTCATGGACGCACATGCAGAGGAGTGGAGAAACAGCGGATACGACAAGGGAATGCAGGATCTCTACGCAAGAATCAACGAGGTATACGGATCAGAGGCTGTTGACCTTTATAAGAAAGCGGTACTTACTGGCGATTATTATTACTACAGAAAGCACGTAGGATGCTGGGGGCCAATCTGTGATGACGATAAAATCATGGGAAAGTCCGAAGGTGTAATGTCTCAGCCGGCTCTCGTATGGGAAGACAACGTTTATGTGTATACAGGAAAGTATGGAACAGTTCAGGATTTCATCGATACCGTTGTTGCTAACGGATATTCAATAGATCCAAATGCATCAAATTATTATAACGCCACAACTACGGATTATAATTATTATATGAAGAGAGCGAATTCTATCACGAATATCCTGAAGAAACCAACTCATAAAGCTCTAGCTACACTTCCATACAGAACCTATGTTGACAAAGTATATAATAAAGGCGATGCAAACCCATATGCATCTGCAGCTGCAGCACCTGCTGCCACAGCAAACAACTCAGCAGCAGAGAGCCTTAAGTCCTATAAGGGCAATACAGCAGAGTTCAATGCTTATTATTACTACGTAAACTATGCTGATCTACAGAGTGCCTTCGGCACTAACGGAGACCTTCTTAAGCAGCATTACAATCAGTATGGTAAGAGTGAAGGACGCATAGCTAACAAGCTCAAGTAAAGACAATATAATAAGACAATTACAGAAGACTCCGGTTCACTCCGGAGTCTTTTTGTGTTCAATTGCTTATTTAAAGGTGTCTGATATAATGAAGATGTCTAAAGAGTTTTATCTTGATTTATATGGCCCATTATTATCTCATTAGCTAATGCCAGATAATAATAGGAGAAATTAAATATTCTCCAAGCCCTATTTGGTCACTAGGCTATCAAACAGAGGTTGGAGAAGCGGATGCTCCTTCTCTATTTGTAAATTTACAAGGAAAGGAGAGTTCGCTATGGATGGAGGAATAGTTATGGAGCACAATCCACTGATGTCATTTAATGACGGCCTTGAAATAACATATTCGGATTTGAAACATAACAACGGAGAAGACTACATTATTCTTTATTTTGAGAAACCGAACGGTAAAGAGAGCGGCTTTAATTCTGCCAAGCTTAAATACCCTGGCAATACGTTTTCGGAAGTAAATGGTTTTAATGAATCAGAAATGGAAGAGTTAATGAAGCATGCTGCCAAGACAGCTCCCCTTGCATTGGAATTCTCAAAAGAGGATTCTGTTGCCGAGGTTTAGGAGGATCCTTCAACAGCTGATTTACTATTGGAGTGATGAAGGAAAACCATTGGAGCCATTGCATTTTCATGTAGCATTAAGTCCCGGGCCTGATAAGACTAAGGTATGGATTTTATCAGATGGGACGATGCAAGTTGCTTATCGTACTTCTGATATTTCTGAACAGAGACTGAACAGAATCCTAAAGATTATGGCTCAGTATATCGATGAGTATACTCAAGAATGGGAGTACTTCTTTGGAGAAAAAGCAACGTATTACAAATAATAACATCCGCAAATAAAAAGTATAAGACTTCGGAGCAATCCGGAGTCTTTTTGCCCTAAGTGATTACTGCTATTCAAATAAAAAATTAGATGCTTGATGTGTTATAATCAAGGCAAGGAGAATAATTTATGGATAGAACAGAGATGAAATTTGGAGATATAAAAGTAAAAATAATATCTCCTGACAATGTTGGAAACTCCATTACAGAACGCGATAAGGAAATGGATAAAAGAGCTAGGGCTGCTGTAAAAAGTGCGCTAGAAAAGGCAGAAGTATGCCAGAAGCCGATTGCTAAATATGATCTCGAAAAAAGGCAGGCGTATATCGAGTATCCAAATGGAGACAGGGAATATGTGCGATAAAAAACCGATGATACTTGTACTTGCCGGTCCCAATGGTTCTGGTAAAAGCACAATCACCCACTATTTCGATATCATTGGTGAATATACCAATGCCGATGATGTCGTTGCTTCTACGGGGATGACAAACGTCGAAGCTGTCAGGTTTGTTGACGGGAAGAGATACGAGGCAATCAAAAACAAAAAGGACTTTACGTTTGAAACAGTTTTATCTTCAAGCTATAAGTTGGACATACTTAAGAAAGCAAAAGAAGAAGGCTATTTTATTAAGTGCATTTTTGTTTTGACCATTGATCCGGATATAAATGTAGCCAGGGTAAAATCAAGAGTATTGCAGGGCGGACATGATGTTGATGAAGACAAGATAAAATCAAGATATTCAAAATCGTTGGACAATATCAAAGAGCTTTTAAAAATCTGTGATATTATGCATGTTTACGACAATACTTTTGAACCTGTGAGAATAATCCGCAAGCATAAGGAAGATATATCTGTTTTCCCAAATGATTTGTGGAATAATGAACAGATAGTATCCCTTATGAACTAAAAATGTCATCTGGAGATATCAGGTTCTTTCAGTCTATGCTTGAAGACACATAAAGAAAAAGTATAATAATATTTTCATTTAAAGAGTTGACCTCATACGGTCAGCTCTTTTTCTTTATGCAGAAAAAATATTTATTTTACAAAGATACATAATATAAGATGTAATATTCCGATAAGTTCAAGGAGGAAACGATGCAGACAACAATCAGAAGATTTTTGACGTTATTCTTATGCTGGTTTGTTATGGTCGGGGCTATGCTGAGCCCTCTTACTGCATATGCGTCTGATCCCACGCAGGATGGCAGGAATAACAATAACCATCATATCATCAAGGATAACGGCGATGGTTCTTATTCCATCATTCAGACCAACAAGAAGGCCCAAAGCCCTAATGTCGGCGTGACTGTAGGATACCAGATAACAGCGGGGGGCAAGACTATAACCATACCTAGAGATACTTCTTACAAAGGCAGCGCAGATATAAAAACGATAGGTCCGCAGGAATCAAAAGCGTCTAATGGATATACCTACGTTACATATGAGACAAGGGTATCTGGTGAGACCGCTAAACAGATACTTGCTATGCTCAACTCTAACGGCGAGGTAAGGATGGATCACGTCATGGCGGTATCATCCGATGGAGGAAATACAGTAAGTAGCGTATGGAATCCTGAGACAGGAAAGTTTGAGATAAATGCTAAGTGTAAAAATCTTTCCTGGTTTGCACAAATTATGAAGTCTTCCGGCGGTGACGGTGCCTACGACATGAACGAGATGGAAGCCTTCATGAAAGGTACTTTCGCATGGATGGACCCCAAGAGCTGGGAGACCAACTGGATGAAGCTTCTTAAGCTTGCAGAAAACGGAGACATAGAAGCTCTTGCAGACGCGCTAAAAGAACTTGAAGAAGAAAAGGAAGATAAGGAAGATAAGACAACAACTCTACCATCAACAAAAGAATGGATCCATCGTGCATCAACTCCTATAACGCAGGTTTATACATATAACGATTCAAGAAACTATGAAGATGAACAAGGAAAGCACGCAGGCTTTGCTGATGACAGGGATGGCACGGGTAACGGCATCATCATCCCTTCTAAGGAAAAGTACATCAACGGCCTAACCGCAGATACCTACGCAGGAACAGCGGCTATCGCAATGGGCGAGGCTTCCCACGACTTCTCCTATAATTATGTAAGCTACAACTATACTCAGCTCGAGGCATACCAGAAAGAGGTTGAAGAGAAAAATACTGCAACTGGGCAGCCTACAGGAAGAACTGAGCTCGTATGGGATACAAGAGAACTTAACTCTTGGAGCAATATAAGCGTACATGGCTCATATCCTGAGTGGGGCGTAACTGGAAATGCCATAAGAAAAGCACAGTTCATCTATATCTACGATCTTGAACTATATGACTTTAAGGATGCTGAAACATCAAATGGCATGGAAAACAGCCAGGAAAACTATAGCGGAACAGACAAGCATGTCAGAAACGATATCGCACCTGACCTTAATGGTCCTGTGAACGGCGGTATCGAATCATATGATGTAAGAGACGGTGATAGCGTAAGACCTGCTTACAGTTTAACACTTCTTGGCTCAGGCTCATGGAATGGAAGTTATAATAAGCAGCCAGGAGAGCCTTATGCCTTCCCAAGTACTAATGCAGATGCGCATATTACCTGGGGTTCATGGACTACAACCGAGATGCAGGATCTTGGAGACTTCTCAGGTTTTAGCGAGCCACCAAGTGGAGAAGCTGACGAGGCAGCAGATGCACTTATAGACAGCTGGGTAAAGGATGGAAGGAACGAATCTGAAAATCTGAATACATTGTATTATGCTACATATTCGACAGATACTTTGATAATGGGTTACGACAGTCGTACGGTAGTAGGTGATATGATGCCTGACAGAGACGTTAAATATCTTGGCGCGGGCGAAGATATGAACCAGAATTTTGACAACGAACATCTGCCATCATATTTAAAAGACCTTGCCGAAAAACTTAAAGGAACCATGAATAGCGCATTTGGTTCTGTTGATACAGAAACATATGAGACAACGCCAGCGTTTGGTAAATCGCAGAAAGAAATTGTTGCTTCACAAGCTAATGGCGAGTATTACGCCGAAGTAAATTCCGCAAATTACGAACATGTACTTGCATATAATCCTAATGAGAAGTATTGGGGATTAAGCGTTCCTACAGGCAATCAGATCAAGGGCGCATATGCAGGAAATGACCCGATTATTGTTGATACTCCTGTTGTATCAGTTATAGCTGTATATGATGATCCTGATACAGGTGCACATCCCGATAGTGGAGCGCAGCATTGGAATAAGGATTCCGGTGATACAACGCATGAAGTTCAGCTCAAGGGAAGTACTGCTGCCGATGGACGTAATTCAAGTCTTGTACAATTGCGACTGGATAATACGTACTGGTTTAAGTTCTCTCCAAGAGAGCACCTGGCTACGCAGGGGTACTACTTCTGGGAAGAAGGTTCAGGTGAATATAAAACGCCGGATCTATTTGATAATACATACTCAGAGTCAGACGAGATCAAGTTTGATAAGTATGTATCCAAGAAACTTGTACACTTCCCATTTGCAGTATGCGTTTATGAAAAGGGTAATGACACGCCTACATATTATCCGGCAACCGAAGATGAGTCGGATCCAAAATACTGGATTACTATATATGATGCTGATGACAGTTCAAGTACAAGAGATAACCTTCTTTGGACAAAGTTCTATATCCCGAGCTGGTCACTTGAAGGAAGTTATGCTGATGAATCTGGTATAAGATTTAAAGTAGAAGCCTGCAACGTCATTACAGAAGCGCAGAAAGAAGCCATGGCAGAAGAATGGAATGAAGCTGATGGCGACCGCTATATGGCAGATACTTCAACATACGTGGCAAAATATGACATTGGAGTACAGTTGTCCGGATGGATCTATGACTTTGAAGTAGTTGGAAGTAACAACAGGGATCTGTATGACAAACAGCTTACATCAACATTTGAGAATTCCTGGCATGATCTTACATATCCATTTGCCTATAATTATGAGGAGAAGAAGGCTGGAAATAAAAACCGTCTTGGAAACGATCCGGAAGGAAGATATACTTCTCTTGCAAAGAATGTAAGGTATACAAGAACAGGAGAGATTGCACATACCGGTGATACTGTTTCAAACAGCACTCTTACGAGGAATCTTTCAAGTGCGATAGGGTGGGATAAAAAGAATACTATCATCATTGATAATACGAAATCACATAAATATGAAGACGCTGGAACTGCTCCTAAGGGCACTGAATTTGCTTTCTCTGTAAAGACTATGAGTAACTTATGGAATGACGGAGACTGGGTAGAGATCAAGCCTACATTCTGGTGGTGGCCAGATTCTGCGGCGGATGGTGCAGGAGCAACAGGAAGGTATGTGCTTGATCCTAAGAGCGGAACCTCAAATGAAACACATGGTCAGCTCCATGTATACTATAACGACTACTCGGGAAGCAATGAGACACTTTATATCGAGTATGGAAGCGACAAAGATAAGGCTCTTGTTACAACCACATCTCTTTCAGACGCCAAGTTCAATGGCTCGTATTTTGATAGTGATTTAAGAAAGACTGTTGCAAAGCCAAAATATGACCCTACTACTGCTTCGTTCTACAATAGAGAAAGTGCAAATATTGAAAACCTTGTGAATAACTTTAAGAATCAGAAAGTAGCAAGCAGCACGCTGTCAAATATTAATCTGACATCTGAGCTTAGAGTATTCAGTGGAAATGAAGCATACCTTAAAGAAAATCTGAATAAAGACTATGTAAATGCTACCTCTGTAGATGAGCTTTATATTCTCGAAGGTTCAGAAGATGCTGTACATACAAGTGTAAATCCTTCAATGCAGACCTGGTATGGAACATACACTATTCCATCAGAGCTTTTCCTTACTACCATGACCAAGGATGAGCTTACAGCATATGCTAATGAGCATGGCGGTATTGCAAAGGATGATAAGAATGTATGGCTCCAGGGCGGATATCTTGTAGTACACTTTGATATCACATCCCATAATAGCCTTGATAGCAAGAAAGATCTTACATATGAAGGTGCCTACGATGGCAACCAGTCCATGTGGGAAGCACAAGGGTATGGCGAAGATCAGCTCCATGCAAAGGTTGGTTCAAAGGTAGCTGGCGGAGATGGCCATTATGCAAACAAGAACATCCGCGTTGACTGGGGAGATGTATTTATCATCAATATGTCAGAATCAGTTGATGAATGGTTTGAAGCTAACTACTGGACAACGCAGTAACATAAGGCAAAGTAATAGGCGGACAATTGTCCGCCTGTTTTGTTATATAAATTTGTGCAGAAAAATAATGGATAGACAAAATCCTGTATAATCGACGTATCTATTAAAAGGAGATACTTTGGATTATGAGAAAGATACTGCCAGTTATTGGATTTTTTATTTTAATGATTTCAACGCCAGTTACAGCTTATGCTTCAAATCCAGATTCATATAAGCTTATGGACGTGGACGGAACAGTAAATACAGTTCTTGATGCAGATACAACTACACTTATTGAAAATATCAGAAGCGCATCTGGGGATGAAGCTGCAGAGGCTTATATAAAGGCCATGGAGATGGGTTCATACTCTGAGTTTTACGATATTGTAGGAACTCCGATGCCAACATATATGCACCCCGAGTACATGGTGTTTGATGGCGCAGAAGAAACAGGCATAGTTTATACATCTGGACAGGAACAGGAATCACTTATCCAGTTCTTTTATGGCCCCGAAGGAAATATTGCCCAGGTTGGAAATGCCGCTAAGGAAGCAGGTTACGAAGTAAATAACGCTGGCGCAACACAATACGAGCTTGACGTTATCATGGAAAAAGCAGAAAGGCCTTCTGACGCCGGCGATGTCATGCCTCTTTTATCAGAAGCAAATATAGAGCCTAGAAATACCATTGAAGCAGAGCTCATAAACAAAAAGATCATTGTCGAACATACTGATGATCCGATGACGGAACGGGAAAGAGAAATAGCGGAATATTATCAATATGAGATAATCCCAGAATCAGAAGCAGAGTCAAGATATGCAGAAGTGTTTGGAAGTGCTGCTCTCGATATATCAGAAAAGATTGAAGAAACACCAGTTGTTGACCCGGAGGAAGTGGGTGCTGAAATAGAAGATTTTACTAATTGGGAGGAAGAAACAAAAGAAGCATCTACGAATCAGATGAGCAAGGAAGCTTTTTTTAAGTATCTTGGAATTTTCATGGCGATAGCTCTTGCTGCAACCATAATAGTAGTTGTTGCATTGAAGAAAAGAGGAAAATAAAATGAAAAGATTCCGCCAAAATACGATAGAACAGATCAAAGAGCGTACCAGGAACATTATTACCATCGACAATAACAGTATGATAATGGATGTCATGCAGGATCCTCTTCAGCCGTACATGACATTTCTTCTTGATACGATAGCGCTTATTCTAAGTCATGATAGCTCAAAAGATTCTGTCACAATACAAAATAAGGACGGCTCATTTAGATTTGAAGCAGAAAACACCAATGAGTCTGCTATAGCAAGGGCGGAATACAGGCTTATTCTCTATCGTAATGACGCGGTTTGTTTCTCAGCAAGAGCAATTAACGGAACAATTAAGGGCAGTAATAACTGGTTCTTTACCGATAAATACAAAGACTTTATCTCTATGGAGGATGTGGACCAGTTTATAGAAGCTGCTGCCGTTCTCTCAACCAATCATATATTTTCACAAGATGCTGTGTTCTCAGATCTGGTCCAATGGACAATATTAAACCATCATCCGTTAAATGGAACTGTTGAGCACAAATATGATGATTCTGCTGTCCTTATAATAAAAGCGGTAGATAATGCAGAATATTACGAATGCGAATTCTGGATGAAGGATATTCTCGTTGCAATCTGTAACGCGAACGAATTCGAATCTTCAAAAGTCACATTCGAACATGAGATACCGGATTATGTAATTAAAAAGCTTGCTGATACAGTAAGGAAGAATGCCAAACATAAATATAAGCAGCTTTTGCTAGAAAAAGTAAAGAATAAGCAGGCGGAATTCTACAAGAGTGTAGATGGAATAAAATGTGAAGAATCTGCCATGCTCAATGGCATGTATAAACAATATGAGCAGATAGAGGCATAGGATGTTTTCGCCATATCAGACAATCGCACTAACACATATTACGTCTGCAGTCTATATAATAATCACTCTGATATTTTCAGTGCTTATCATATGGCTGAGCCAGAAAATAAGATACGGCCTTATTAATTTGGCGTTCTTTTTAACCCTTGGAGTTTTTGGTGGCCTGATGTATCGGGATATTGCCAGGTTTACAGCACTCGAGATAGCAGATACCGTAAATGGCAGGACTGTTGAAAATGTAGAAATAATTCAGCATCAGATTGCCCAGGAAATCAAGATTACTACGTCTGATGGGAATATGACAACTGTAACAAATATCGAAGGAGTTTCTTACGCAATAATCCATATATCCCCAGATAATATGTGGCATGTGATTGTTGATACGGACACGGGCCGGGTTGATATGTACCGGCCGGAAGATACAATGCAAGGATATAAACTGATAAGGAGCAAATAATAAGATCAGCCCTAGAGCTGATCTTATTTTATACGGATCTTCAAAGATAAATATAGCGACGCACTGCGTTAATTTTTCCCGTTTTGAGAAGAAGATGCCATGAATCTTGCTTCCTGCTTCTTTTCCTGCTCATAAAAATATATAACAGAATAATAGTGGTAAAGAAATGGGTCTTTTTGTTCATCAGGCAGTGCAGCATAAAGATAGGACAAAGGGTCTCCAAAAACAATCCCCATTATTTTGTTGAGTCGATACTGCCTTAACATTTTACTACCTTCCCCTGTTGCAAATTGTCTGTGCAGGTCTTCGAGATTATCCCAGTGCATATGGGTTTCAATCATCTTGCGAAGGCATATGCAGGCTCTGTCATAACCCTCTATCCCCTCAAAGAAATTTTTTGGCCACTTATTTCTGGTTCCATTAAGGACGGCATCATATATTGCAAGAGTCTGCCCCTCCATATTATATGGAATGTCAGGATAAAGTTTATGCAGTATCCAGGAATAATCATTACTTGCAAGAGCTTCATCCGGAAGGTCAATGTAAGAAAGAGCGATATCGAGACGCATTTTCTTTATGACTTCTTGGTTAAGACGCTTATTGGCCTGCTCCGGCGTCCAGTGAAGAAAGATCTCTATTGCTATTCTAAAAAGCTCATAAGCATACTGTTCACCTCGTTGTCTGTTCTGCTTGGAAAAGAACGGGTTAGAGAATTTGCTCTTTGAGCCGCATAATATCTGAGTATATTCATGTATCAGTGTTCTATTTTGGTATGTTGCCATGACGGTAAATTCCTCCTTGTAATACCATCATAGTTACTCTTAAAAAGCACAATAATTTCTGCACGGAATTACCCATAATATCTTTATCAATAAATGACATAATCTTATTAAGAGTTTGAAATATGGAAGGAGAAATAAAAATGGCGCACTCTACAGACGAAGCGGTGGCAAATCTGTCAGCAAGTTCAAATACACAGTTTTTGCAGCTCATAACAAATATACTTATGGCCCTTGAAGAAGTTAACAGAATGAGAGTACAGCATGAAATCGAGATGCTTCTTGAGGAGATGGCTCTTATGGAGATCCCGTGGCATACCCAGCTTATGAAATTGCAGCAGACTATAGAGGCTGATAAAGATATTTCTGATGATGTTAAGGAAAAGCTCTATGATGTAATTGAAAAAGAGCTTAAAGACAAATCAAGAGAGGATATCTATGCTGATAAGGGTTATGATGACCTGGTCCGCCTTATTGGAAAAAGCAAACTTTCAAAAGCTGACAAAGAGCATGTGCAAGATATCATCAAAGAATGTAAATATCAGATGCATGATCCATACGCAATGTATCTTAACAGATCAGAATATATTGCCATGGTAAAGCTTTTAAATGAGTCAAACATGATGTCTCAGGTCGTGCCAATGCAGCTTATAAGTGGAAACTATATGCTGCTTTACAATGCGGGCATCGCAGAGAAGATGAATGAGCTGGAAAGTGCTACAAAGCTTCAGGTTGGTAAATATTTAAGACCGGAAGTAATCGACCTTCAGGCATATGCAAAAAAGACAGAAGGTCAAATCTTTAAGTTTACAGGCCTGACATCTGAGCTGGCTGAAAAGGCCATCATGGAGTCTACAAAATCCAGAAGTTTTTCTTTTGCTAAAGAAAAGTGTGATGATGGAACTTACAATCTTTACTGCTATGGCGGAAACAACGCAGCCGATAATGAGAAGTTCTACAAGGAAGCCGTTCAGACAATCGCTCTTGCAGCTTACTCAATGACAGGAAAGACTGCTGACGTAGAAAGAGCTAGAACCCGCCACTCAGATACAGAGCAGAACAAGATAAACAGAGTTCTCGACTGCATCCAGAATGACGTTCCAGATCAGGAAGATTCAGGATATATCTTCTCAATCCACGAGTATACTGATTCTCAGAACAGAAGATGGATCCAGACAAATGACTATGTGCAGTTTGGGCCAACTGAATATACAGCACACTATAATGGAACTGAGGAAAGCCAGTATGCTTCAAGATCAGGCGACTATCTAAGAGACCTCAGGATTGCAATTCAGAGTGGAACAGGCCAGAAGGTATACATTTCTGACAACAGGATGGATGAGCTCAAGGATGCAGCAAAGGATGTATACAGATATATCGAGGGACTTCCTGCAGAAAACCGTCTTGATAAGATCGTAGCTGTACAGAAGGATATAGCTGCTTTAAAAGACGAGATCGATAAGGAAGACATTCCTACTATCAAACTTGCAAAGCAGAAGGAACTTGCAATGAAGTCTGTTGCATATGAAGCTTTAAGCTACAACATGAAGCAGCCTGTAACTCCACAGTCCTGTCTTGACAGACAGATTGCGGCAGAACTTGCAAAAGCGCAGTTTAGGGGTTATGCAACAAAGAGCCTCACCCCAGATGATATAAAGGCAGCAGGACTTGCAAATAAAGCCCTTATTGAATGCCTTAGAGACTCAAATAACAGCAGGATATCAAATCTTGATTACAAGACACCTTCAAGAGATGATATCATCAGTGTTATGGCAAATGCTGACTACAAGGCATTTCTTACAAAGGAGTTTGATAGAGCGATGCCGGATTCCCAAAAGGGTGACAATGGCTTTACAATCGCCGATGTTCAAAGCGAGCGTCAGATCCTTGAACAGACATTCAAGTCAAGATGTACGGAAGCAATGGAGGAACTTGGAAGCATAAATATTGTTATCGAGCACGCTCCAAGCAGACTCTTTGAAGAAAAAGGAAGGGACAATACAAAGAACCTGTACACCATAATGAGAGAAAAAGAGGACATGTTCCTTAACAGACATAAAGATGACAAGACACCGGATAAGAGCAGTAAATCGAGTGAAACTCACAAAAAAGACATCGGTCTGGACATGTCGAAGTAAAAATTTTTATTCTGCAAGATAAATAGCTGTGCAGAAAAATATATAGCTCCCATAGCATGCGATAATTAAAACTGCATACTATGGGAGATTTTTATGGAAAAATTTTGTGGGAAATTTATACGTTCAGAAAGTATTATCGGAACGTATTTCATACTTGAATCAAAGGGAAAAATATATAAGTGTTTTGGCATAGCTCCGGAGCTTTATCCAGGCACACCTATTGTCGTAACAGGAAAGGCCGAATTTGAAGATTCAAAAAATATAACCGTTGAAAACATTGGACTTGATACAACGGATGATCAGAAGATGATCTACTTTTTATCCGGAAGATGTTTTAAAAAGGTAGGCATGGTCGCTGCCAGAAGAATCGTTGAATCCTTAAATAAAAGAACAAAGGAAAGCGGCCTGACCTCATACGGGGAACTTAAATACGAGGATATCCAGGAGTGCCTTAAGGAAGCCAAGACGCCAAAAGAAGCAGCATTAAAGATAACGCTTGCACTTACGGGAATACAGGAAAGATCCAGACTCTATGAAAAGATAAAGGAGTTTGGCGGAAGGCTTCCAGATGCAGAAAGTCTGTATAAGAAGTATTTTACCGGCGCATGGCAGGCATTTAAAAATGATCCATATATTGGGATCGGATGTGGACTTTCATTTAATTTATGCGATAAAGCTGCCAAAAACTTTGGGGTTGATATATTCGATAAAAACAGGATACGGGCAATCTGCAGGGTTATAGCAGATAAAACCGAAGCTAGTGGCAACTGCTGTGTAAAACTGTCAGAGCTTAAAAGAATGATCCACGATATTCAGAAAAACAGCGCTTTCGAGCCTGTAGCCGATGCAACAATAATGACAGCTGTTCTAAGTTCCAGGGAATTTATCATTGATGAAGACCCTGGTTACGGGCACCTTGTATATCCTCATAGGCTTTATCAGATAGAACAGGTAATCGCAGATGAGCTCTTTAGACTTAACAGTCAGGTACAAAAGCTTCCTTACAAAGGCTACAACGGATACTTTAAACCAGACAAGGATCAGCTAAAGGCAATAGAACTTGTAAGGACAACCGGTATAAAAATAATCACCGGCGGTCCCGGTACTGGGAAAACTACAACAATAAAAGAGATCATAAAAGCCTATGAAGATATGGGACTTGGAAATCCGATATTTTTATGTGCCCCGACAGGAGCTGCGGCCGCAAGGATCACTCAGGCAATAGACGGGCAGCTTCGCGCAGTTACGATACACAAACAGCTTGATGTAAGAGCACTTGGGGATAATGACTACATATTCATGTATAACAAAAAACGCCAGCTTTCAAAGGGGCTTTATATCATAGATGAGATGTCCATGGTTGGAGAGCAGCTCTTTTTAAATCTCCTTCAGGCCATCCCAAGTGGCTCTCTTGTTATCCTTTCAGGGGATATAGAACAGCTTCAGTCTGTATCAGCTGGGACGGTCCTTAAGGATATTATCGATTCAGGCTGTTTTGAAACAGCAAGGCTCACTACCATCCACAGACAGGCAAAAGACGACCTGATAATAACTAATTATCTGCGTATTCTTGATAAACAGACGAGCCTTCTTACCGGAAAGAACTTTATTATTGAAGAATACCAGACATCTGATGATCTTATACGCGCAACGGCCAGATATTTTAAAAAATGGGGTACAGATAGTCAGATACTTTCCTTTACAAGAAAAGGGAATGCCGGGAAAGTCCATATTGATTCTCTCATCACTCAGGCTAAAAGCAGGGGACGAGAAAGATTCTTAAAGACAGATTATTACGATGGCGACAAGATCATGATAATCCGCAATAACTATAGGAAAGGTTATTGGAATGGAGATATCGGCATCATAACCGGTTTGACGATGTCTTCGGTGACTGCACAGTTCTACGACGGGATACGAATACTTTCTGAAGAAGACCTTATGGATACCGAGCACGCATGGTGCTGCACAATCCATAAGATGCAGGGAAATGAAAACGACAATATCATTCTTGTTGTTGATGACGAGTATCCAAATATGCTCTACCGTTCCATCATGCTTACCGCTATCACAAGAGCTAAAAAGAATGTCGTGATAATTGCCAAGAAAGGTGCCATAGAAAAAGCTCTTAAAAGTGAAGATGAGATCATAAGAGTAACCGGACTTTGTAATACGCTAAAAAGGAAGATTGAAGATGTTAAAAGATCAGGAAGTCAGAGCGCTTGTTAAATACCGTGAAAGACATTTTAAAGATGATAAAAACGACGTATATAACCACTGGGCATCAACTCTTTCCAGGGTGCTAAATCCCCTGGAAGTAAAAGAAGCCCTGTTTATATTGGATCAGGACCTTAAACATGTAAATTCGGAGGTCTGGGATTTGATTTAGGAGGCCTGTCATGGGAAGAAAGAAAAAGAACAAGGATGTTTTTGAAGATGAAGAGGTAATGCTCGAAGAAGAAAGCTTGGAAGAAGCTGAGCTTGATTCTGAACTTGGCATGGAAGCCGAAGGCGGAGATGATGATGAAGTGGATGCTTGCATGGATGAGATTGATGCGGCTGCCCTTCAGGAAGCCGAGGAGCGAGGCGAACACATCACCAAAAACCATACTGCGCAGGAGTGGGTAAGACTGTACTATGACATGAAGCAGGAAGATGACCCGGAACTTAGAGAGAGGGCACTGACAGAGTTTGTTGAAAGTCTGCAGGGCCTTGTTCTGTTTGTTGTAAACAGATATTACAAGACATATATGAAGGACTACAAGGATGACCTTATAGGCTCCGGAATGATAGGCCTTATGGAAGGAATAAAAAGATATGATCCTTATCATAACGGCGGAAACAAGGGTGAGCCTTTTGTTCCTTCGACCATTGTCACAAGAGATATAAGACATGCCTGCAGAGACTACGTCAACTCCATGATCCTTAATACTAAGACTAGGTATAAAACGATAGAAGATAAGCTCCGTCAGATAATCGCAAGGAAGCGAGATGAAAGTGGCGGTGAGGACATAGATATTGATATCGATGATCTTGTAAATGAGCTCGGAATAAGTCCTAAAACAGCTCAGGGAATCCTCGCTAATATCCAGACCAGGAATAACATGGTGTCCCTTGATGAAGTGATGCAGGACAGTAATAATAGCACGTCACGCCATGAACTTTTTGCTTCCCAGACGAAGACTCCGGAAGAAGAATATCTTGAAAAAGAAAAGACTATAAGAATAAATAAGATGATGTATGACAACCTCACAGATGAACAAAGAGAGGTTTGCATGTATCATTACGGCTTTTATGGCGAAAAATGTACTAACACGGAAATTTCCAAGATAATGGGAATCCCCGTGCAGAAAGTTTCAAAAATAATAAATGAGTCGGAGCTGCGTATGAGACGCGCCATGTCACGCTCGCATATGTTCAAGCACGACAGAAAGGAGAGAGCTAAGACACACAGGCTCGAAGAACATAAAGTCACTCTGGAAACCCTCGAAAGAGATCTAAAGAGTTACGACTGGAATACGTTGGGTGAGATTTAATTCGAATGAATGTATACATAATAGGATAGTTAATAACGCTATATTGATTGATACACAAAGGAGAAACTCATGCGTAAACAAAAGGCAGCCAGATTATTGGCGGGAATTCTCAGTACTGTAATTGCAGTTTTACCTGCAGTGCCATCTGTGCCTGCAGCAGCTGCAGAAACTACCAAAACATTATCATTTGTTGTCGGCGATGTGACTCTTGAGGGCGGAACGCTCCAAGGACAGACTAACCCTGACTCTCATTATAGTGATCTTATTTATAGTGACGATAATAACGATGGTAAGATTACGGTTCCAAACCCATTCTCATATGAAAATGATACATATAAACCAGTTAAGACAGGCTACACTTTCAAGGGCTGGAAAAGACAGGGCTCAAATACAATAGAAACCATTGACGAAGGTGGTTCAAAGACATTTACCCTTGATGCTGCTGAGACCATTTATTATGCCCAGTGGGAAGGCCCGAAGTACCAGGTTACTTTTAGCGGTGTAAAGGAAGGAACAGCTGCCGTAACCAAAGAACTTGAACTTGGTGCTGATAACGATATTTCCGTAGACACTATCGTAAAATCAGGAGTCGCGGTTGACGGATATGATTCTTCAACGCAGACTATCACCGGATGGCAGTATAGTTATACAGAAGATGGGCAGACAAAGACAGTATTTTTTGATGGCTCATCATCTGTTGTTCATACCCTTTTGGCATCAAATGGAGAAGCTGTACTGAAGTCAGATTCAGTAACCCTTACCCCGGTCATTGTTAAAAAGGGGGTATCAGTAACTTTTGACCCTAATACTACAAAAGGCGGAAGCGGAACTGCAGCGAGTGTAAATCTTGCAATCGGTAAAGTCGCTACTCTCCCCAGCCAGAATGGCGGAACTGTAGTATCAGATGGAAATGTTACTGCGTCATTTAGTTTTACAAACGCTGCTTCTGGAACAAGATTCCTTGGATGGGATACTGATAAAGATGCTTCTACTCCAAAATATCTTGCTGGCCAGCAGAGCGTAACAAACTTTAATTTTGCAACAGATACGACCTTATATGCTATATGGGGCGCTGCAACAAGAGCTGCTTCATCAGTAACAATTCAGTTTGTCGAAAATTACTGTTATGATGCAGGCACAGCAACATCTTACACAAATAAAGCTCCTCTTACACTCTTTTCAGGCGAGGAACCGGTGCAGCTTTATTCGCAGGTTGTAGCAAGCACAGTCAATAAAACCAAGATCTGGGATTCAGATAACCTTCCAGCACAGGCAGGATATTTTGTAGATTATTGGGAACTCACAGATTCAGACGGGAACGCCATTCATACTCAGCACTTCCCGAGAAATGCCTTTATTCAATATACGGGCGGAAATGTTGAGATCTCGAGCGCGGACCAGATATCAAAAGTAACAATAAGTACAGGTTCAAGCACAATCTATTTAAAGCCCGTATGGAAGAAGATCACAGTAAAGCTTGCCTATAATGGCAATGGCGGTTCAGGAACAGCTTCTTCAAATGCTGTATTTGCAATCGGCGATACATATGCGCTCGAAGCAAACCCATACTCTAAGGCAGGTAAGGACTTTATGGGATGGGGCAGTGTAAACAACCAGAATGTAGAGGATGCAAAAGCTCCTGGTTATATTGTAAATTCGGTTTTAAAGGCATCAAGTTCAGGAGAAACACTGTTTAGTGATAACTATAGTAAGTATCTTGATATGGGCAAGTGGATGGCAGCAGGGCTTCAGATTAACGCCCAGATATTTGACCTTGAAAGCGGAACGCTTAATCTTACAAAGACTTCATCAGCAAACATCGTTGCTGTATGGAGCAACGATACATATACTATCAAGTTCGACAGAAATGAAGGAACTCTTGCCGGAGGCTCCGGCTCGATGGCTGATGAGACAATGCCGGTTAGCGACAATAAGGCACTTTCAGAAAACAGGTTTGTGCTTTCTGGTTATTCATTTGATCACTGGAATACAAAGGCTGATGATACCGGAGTTTCATTCAAGGATACCGAGAAGGTCAAGGGACTTGCAAAGAGAGGAGAAACAGTAACTCTTTATGCTCAGTGGAAAGCAGATGCTCTTAAGCTCGTTCCTCTTACCGTTCAGCAGGTTTGGGAAGATAAGACAAACCAGGATGGAATAAGGCCTGAGACTACAACATACAAACTTACCGCTAGTGCGGGAGGAACAACACTTACTGCGGCAGATCTTGGTATAGAAGCTCTTACATTTGATGTAAAGAGTTCAGATTCATCTGCTACTTTAGCACAGGTGCCATATCAGTTCCTTTTAAATGGTTCATGGGAATATGTAACTTATAGGCTTAGTACAGATGCGCCTAAGGGGTATTCATATACAACAACATATTCTGGTTCTTCAGATGGCTTTAATACGGTATATAAATTTGCTCACACCCCAGAGAGCATGAATTTTACTGTTAATCTTGGATTCCAGGACGATTCAAACCAGGATGGATTAAGACCTCAGTCTGTTACCATTACGCTTTCTGGTTCAGATGGTTCTACTTCAACTGTTACAGTTGCGGTATCTGGCACAACATTCAGTTATGTTTTCGAGAATCTGCCAAAGTACAGTAAGGGCAAGACCGTCACATATACCGCAAAGCTTGGAGATGTTACCGGATATACTTCAAAGGTAACAAACGCTGCCAACGCATCAACTATCACTGCCTCTCACAAGACAGAGATGCTTACTACCAATATCAAGATTGAGTGGCAGGATAACGACGATAAGTATAAAGCAAGACCGGCAATGGTAAAGGTATCTCTTTCAGGAAGCAACAATCAGAGTAATACCTACACACTCGTAGCAGCAAGCAACTGGAGCACAACAACAAGCAACCTTCCTAAGTACAACATGGGCTCAGCTGTAAACTACACATGTACGGTTACCCCTCTTACATACTACACATCAACTATTACAGGAGATGTCAATAAGGGCTACACAATCGTTCTTAAGGTATCTGATATCGCCGCAAAGACAGTAACGACACCTAAAGTATCAGATTCAGCTGCAAAAGAAAGTTCAGCCACAACAAAGAAGATTGAAAAGAGAAATGAAGATGACTTTAGGACTATTACGATAAAGACTATCTGGAACGATAATGATCAGGATTATTTAAGACCTCTTGCAATGAACGTTACACTCATAGGTTCTGACGGAGAAACATACAACAAGATCCTGATGTCAAATACAAGTTATACAGCAACATTCTCGTCACTGCCAAAGACCGATGAGGATCATAAGGATATTGATTATAAGCTGTCATGTAATACACTGAGTAACTATACAACTCACGTATATCATAACCGCAAGAATGATGACGAGTTTATCATTGAAAACTTCTATCCTGGCAATGCAGCAGTATTCCAGGAGGCAGAAGTTACCGTTAATGGTGGAAAGCTTATAGCAATTGGAGCCGCTTCTGAAGATGAAAAAGCAATTGTTTCAGAAGATACATCTACCGGAGTTACAGATCCGGACGATAACAATGACGATAAGAGTACTGCAAAGAAAAAGGTAAACTATAGCAAGTATATTATTTATGCAGGACTTGGACTGTCGCTTCTTATCATTATTGGAGCACTAATAAGCCGTTTTGCGCATAAAAAGCGTTAAGATAAGGGAATGCAGGCCTTCTTTGGCAATACCATTAAGTTAAGAAAAATTAGTTTCAAAATGGTATTGTGATTATCCGAAGGTTGTTAAGTTAAGCAGATTGAAAATTAAAAGTGTCGGTTCGTAGGAATAAAATCCTATCCGGCACTTTTCTTTTGTTCAAAAATATAAAATTTCTGCATGACCAATAAGCAGACATGTTTGTCTGCTTAAGCAACTCTGTATGTGAAATAAACCGCTGACTTAGGTTTTAGTAACCGGATATTATGTTTGCCATTCTTTAGCATATGCCGGTATTGTGTCATGTCAGCGTACATATTTTCTGGCGGATCTTTACTGAATGGTCTAAAATACTTGCGGAATATATAGACTATCATCTTAAAATCCACAGCATAAACATATCCTTTATCAGAATACTCAATGGGGATATATGCTGCTACACGGGCTGTTGCATTGAACATAATGAGATGTGCATACAGCTCTTGCAGGATGAATTTGTCTTTCTTGCTATGAAAATTTATGGCTCCGAGCGCATATTTCAGTTCCTTAAAAGAGGTCTCAATATTCCATCTGAGCCAGTAGATACACTTCATAGCTTTTAGATCGAATTTGTCCCGTGGCAGATTTGTAACGAGTACCTCCCAAACCTGTTTACCAGTATCAGGATCGTTTATCTTAAATTTGACCACACGGAATTTAACGATACACTTTTCTTCAAAGTCCCACTGACTCATAACAGTGTTATCAGAATAATCAGCTTTCTTGTTTTTGCAAACATTGATTTTACGATATCCATATAGTTGGCAGTATTGATAGCTTTTGGTAGATACCTTAATTTCGATATCTTTATCGCACGGCTTGTCAGGAAGCTCGTTTATTTCCTTAATGGTATTGGTCAGAGGATGCCTAATAATATAATATCCGCCATAACGGTTACCATGCTCAATCATATTGAACCCAGAATATCCTCTGTCCATGATGACAAGTGAGTGCTCTGCGTCGGATATTCCGTCGATAAGGCTGATAGCACCTTCTCGTTCATCACGGTTCTCGTTGACATCAATATATTGTTTATTCAACAGATCATAAAGAAAATTTCCATGCAGAAGACATGTGCCTTTAGCCTCCTGTCCGTCTTTACGAATATAATGATTGGGGATATACCATTCACTGTCTTTATTGAGCGGTGTGCAGAAGTCCGAGCCATCAATACCATAAACACGTAGTTCTTTCATGGTCTTAGCATCTACGAAGCTGCTATTTAAAAGACTGAGCATAGTTTTAAATACTTCGGGTTTTAACTTATCTCTTTGCTGTTCATATGCAGACGCTGACATACGTTGTTTCTTGTCAGGGAAATGATCGTACAGTTCTTTATTTAAGGAGTTGCCCGCCATATTCAGCATTAAATGCATAAGAATGTTAGCAGGAAGCTTACGTGTTCTCGTAAAATCTCTGCCAGGATGCTCACAGTATTCAGTTATGTGACCTGATACATCAGAAATTACTGCATTAAGCAGTTCTCTGATATCCGGCTGTAATCTGTCAGTGCCCATAAAGATACCCTTTGTATAACAAAATAAAGCATATGCCCGCTACTTAATATAACGAACGTATACATATAGGTCTGGCTGCGACAAGTCTGAATTACTGTATTTCTCTGTGGGTATTTCCAAATGTCACAAGAATGGACATCTGGTAATAGCTGAACACTATTAAGATATGGGTACTACAAGTTACTGGCACATATCAGAGTCTCATAGGTTCATACTGCATTCCTATTCTCCAATTTTACTGTTAACCGGGCGGATATCATATTCCGCCATAATAATGTAGTCGGGCAACCAGTTTGTGATGTTCTAAGTCTATATTACAGATTCGCCTATATTATGTCAAGCAGTAACAAGATAGTGCATTACATAATAAAACACCCGCATTAACATGAAAATTCAGGCGTTTAAAACTAATTTTTCCATAATATAAGTAGTAGTTTTTATTTTATCGATTTAATCTCTCATACTTTATATGGAGAGATATTTTTAGAAAGGATACTTATGCTTATAAAACAATCTTTTAAATGTCCAATATGTGGTAAATATTTTGAAACTAATATTGCAACCGAAATTAAAAATAACAATCCCGGATTAGATACAAATCCACATAATGATGAAATATTTGAACAAACCGTGTTATGCCCGAAAGGAAGAAACGAAAATGAATATAAATGATATAAAAATTCCAACGTTTAAAGAATCATGGAAAGATTTTACTGATAATTACACACTTAATCAGCCACTTTTCTTTGTACTTATTCAGAATAAATATCTTATGCAATATGCAGACGGTTATCTTTATCCTGTCCCATTTGAGTTTAACCCGGAAAGCTTAATGCGCAACTATACACCCTCTGATAAAATCCGTTATCTCGCAGAAATGATGAAACACGCAGGTTGTTCAGAGGTCAAAACCAGAGAAGCTGAAAATTATCCGCCGTATTGCACTTTATTCAGCCTTCCAGAAAATCTGGATAATCTAAGTCTCATTTTCTTTGTGCGGGATGTACAGTTAAATAACGATGAGCTCTGTTATATAAGTTACTGCCCGGATTTTGACTGTAAAATTGGCGGTCTTTGCTGTGGTAAATGGCAGGAAGATGAGAATATCTTTCTTCTCCCTAAAGAGTTTGATTCCGTGCATCGCAAGGATATTGTTGAAAATAGCATATATATCGGAGCAAAATGCATTGGCAATTCAGCGTTTAAGGATAAGTGGCAACATAGTTGCAGAACTCATGATATTGAGAAATATCCCGAATTTATCACAGGTGACAGGATATATTTTTGCAAACTAAAGGAATGTAAAGGAATGTATTCATGAAGACAAATTCAAAATTACTGACGGTTTTATTTATGCTGGTGTGCGTAATAACCCCTTTATTGATATACGGGTTAACAGGCTCTTTTATAGAATCAAGTGCATCCCGCAACGGACGCGGGATAGATGGTTTTGGCGCAGCTATTGTGACAGCCTTCCTTGCAGAGATCATACGTCTTGCAGGACTGGCAGGGTATGCCGTAATGGCTTGCTTTTGTATCAGACGGATCATAAATTTTAAAATGCCAATATGGTCTGTAATTATTCCACTTATTCCTGCAATAATAATCATAGGTAGTATCATAACAGATCAGACCCGTGCATATGTTGAAAGAAAAACCTATGATGCCGATGCGTACGTACAACTTATAACGGAACACAAGAAGGTTTTTATACGCAATACTGATAAAGGAAATAGTGCGGTAAATACCGATTATATCTGGAGCTTTATGCTCGGTACATGGCAGCCAGCGGCATACAACTCCCTTGATGAACAGAAACAGAAAAATATTTTTAATGAAGCTGTACCTATACTAATGCAGGATATCGAAAACGAAACACTATGTGACGAATCGGGCTACAATAAAGATATAGGCAAACCTATATACAGCGAGGTTACTATTGAATCGTGGAATTGGAATCCAGAAACAGGCACATTAAGCGTGATATATAATAACGGCGAAAACGACGTTTTTATAAAACAATGGAAATAATTGGAGGACAAAATATGACAAAATATAATAAATGGTACGATTGTAATGCAGAAAAGACAGCAGGGGATATAATCAGCAGTTTTAATAACTCACAATACCCTGCTCTGATATCCGGTGAAGAAATGAAACATTATGTAGTGTGGCATGATACAAATGGTTATGCCCTGCTGCATAAAAAATCAGAAGACTCCGAAGCAGTTGCTGTTGCCACAGAGCAAAATCTTGTAGATTTTGTTATTGCTGTTTTTAAGACATGGACAGGCAAACTTTATACTGCAGAAGATATATTTGGAACAGATAATGTAATGGCCATTGTAAGGAAAAGGCTGAACTCATGTACGTTTTACTGGAATTTTATGATGGACACCTATGCATTGTTTGAAAATACGGGGTTTGATAACGAGCAAACCAGACCGCTTGTTACCGAACAGATAAGAAAACTAAAAGTTGCTTCAGAACCAGGATTGTCTTATTTGGGTTCCATACTCTTACAATATACCATTGAGCATTTTATAAGATATACTCATGATACAGGTAATATGCAGTATCTGGACACAATGGCTGGACTTGTCGATTTTATCTTATCTCGTGATGTATCTGTTTTTATAGAAATGGTTACTTCGTATCCTGATATGGACGGAATAAAGGTAGAATATATAGCAGAAGCATTGTCTGATCTTAAGAGCTATATGTCAGATATTATTGCGCCTTGCGAAGGCATCAGACAAAGTGCTTTAATTCATCTTAAAATGATGTCTGAAAATGCGGACTATCTAAATTTACTTTTTGATAATCCTCGCATGTTTCATCTTGGTTTTAAAAGCTTACATACTAACACCCCTTATACCGAAAGAAATAGAAATTTTAGCGCTGGGATTGCTGATGTATTGCCAGGGGAAATGGCACACAACCGGTTCTGCGATCTGATAGACACTTTACTGTCAAAAAATCATACATTCACTTATAAAGATATATATTATAACATGCCCGCCCGCTGGCGATGGAATGAAGATAAAACAAAAATTCTGGATGTTGTGTCAAGAGCGGCTTTTGAACCATCATTTTTTGGACCTGATAGTAAGGAGTGGAAAGAAGCTGATGAGGCTGAGAACGGAGGAGTATTTAGGCCACTTCCAGAAGACTATAGAACGAAGTGTGACTTTTCAAGTAATGCCATGATAACTACCGCATATGAATTCGGTTATCCACATTTATATATTAATGAACATATGGCAGACATTACAATAGTACAGACTTATCAGGCAAGAGATGGATTTTGTTCAAGATATGTTACTGTAAATACACAGGATATTAGAGAACGTCTCAATGAAAAGAGGATATGCTTTGTTACAAAAGAAGTGTTAAGGAACGGTTTTGACGTTAAAACATGTAACCGAGATTTCGACCCTGAAAAACCTTATGATTCCGGTTGGATGTTCTTTGGAAATACACGATATAACGATTATATCAATAATCCTGATAATATTGAAATGGTGGATCTTAAATCATTTCTTGAGATATGTCCAAAAGCAGTCTCACTGATGGAAGAGTTTAACGAACAAACTAAATACGAGAAACATGAAGCGCTCATCACAGATGAGGACGGTAACCAAACCGAATATACACATGAAGAAATAACCATGTCGTTTCCTATGAACAACGAGGAGACGTGACAATGGATATATTCGAAAAAGTTATATATTGGTATCAGATCGGATTTACAGTCATAGCCTTAATCCTCTGTATTATATCCTACATCCGTAGCAAAAATCCAAGCAGGCCTGCTAAAATTGCAGGCGTGGTTACAATCATGATGGCAGTGATCTTTTCTTGGACAGGCGTTATAGGGAATATGGTAGATAAAAATGTTCTTACAGGAGAAGTAGTTGAAGTACTACCAGATAATATGGTTCAGCTACGAGTCAGAGGTGAAGAAGTTGGAGAATTTCATGATTATGTCGTCGAGTTGCTGCCATTAACAACGCAAGTATCAGAAGGCGACAGATATGATTATGAATATGTAGGCAAGGATAAAATCAAGATCACAGAGCCCCATCAAAGTTCAACAATCTATCGGAAACGCAAAGGGACTAGAAAACATGGTGTTTTTATATTAATGCTCACCATAGGATGGAGTCTTATAGAGGGGAAAGCCCCCGATTTTATAACGAACTTTCATAATAAATTTTAAATGAGAAAGGACTATTGATATGAGCAGACCAAAAACAAAGGATTCAGAAAATCTGTCATGCAGACTTGATAAAAAAGCGATGGAACAGCTTAATGAATTGTGCGACAGGATAGGACTTACAAAAACCAAAGCCGTTGAAAAAGCTATTGCTAAGTTCTACGCGGAATATATGGAGACAGGCAGGGTATAATCGTCAATTACCACGCACCTAAAGGTACGTGGCTTGTAAAAGCCACAAGTTGACTAGCCTAAGTTCTTCGAGAACTACGTTACTCACAAATATATAGTTACCTTGGAATATTTAGCCTAGTTCCAAGCTCTAAGGTATGTGATTAAACAATCCTGTGTGGTAGGAATAGTGTTGCATACATAAAACTGTGGAATAACATTGGCGAAGGCTACCTAACCACTCTTCGGAGTGAGTGATTAAATTAGTGAAAGGGGTATACGTAATGGTCTATGTATTGAATGAATATTTCAACAGATATTGGTTCTATACAGGTAAACTACGAGCCAGTATTTGAACAACTTGTCGAAGGAAGATCTGTATATCTTTTGCAAACAAAGACTATCAGCCCGATAAAATATATTGCAATACCTGAAGAGTGGTTAATTTCGTAAAATAAAAAAATACCCCTGGTCGATTTTTAAAATCGTTAGTCAGGGGTATTTTAATGTAATTTTTGCCTTAACTTAATGGCATTGCCTTCTTTGGAGGGCCTGTTTTTCTTTGTGCAGAAAAATAGTAGGGGATAGTTTTGATGTACAATACCTTTATGACTAAGACAGAAGAAATGTTAGAGAAAAAAGGTATAGAAAATAATTTCCAGCTCCGCAGATGGCTCCCGAGGTCATATGTCGACTATTCTGTAGCTACAGGCTGCATGGAGGGTTCGGTTGTATGCGTTGGTGTGATGCTTTCATGCGAAAAGCTTAAATCCCAGAAAGATGTTGGATATATCTACTCAAGAGTACAGGATCTTACAACAAACCTGATCTTTAAGGTGATTATATTCAACCAGCCATATGCTTTTAATACATATCATGATTTCATAGGTAAAAATGTTCTTGTATGCGGCGAGATGAAATATGAATACGGAAGCTATAAGATAGTTGGCCCTGCCGTGTTTACTGATGATGTTGAGAACAACAAAAGAGTTCTTCCAATATACCCTAAGGTGGCTGGCACAAAGCCTTTTTATGTAAGAAAAAAGATATACGAATCATGCCTCGAAGGAGAAGAAGATTCCCTTCCATCTGATTTTAAGAAAAAGCATAACCTGGCAGGAATTTCATGGAGCCTATATGAACTCCATAATCCGTCATCTTACCAGAACCTTAAAAAAGCAGAAGAACGCCTGCTATATGAGGATATGTTCTATTTTGCAGCTCTAAATGAGCTTGTGAACAGAAAAGATGAACCAAACTGTGCTCCAATGGCAAATGTTTCCTTGTGCATGCTTTTGACTCAGAGATTTGGTTATGCGCTTACTCCAGATCAGCAGAGTGCATTTTTTAAGATAAGTTCATACATGACAAATGGACAGCACCTTCGCGCTCTCGTTCAAGGCGATGTAGGTTGTGGTAAAACAATTATTGCGTTTCTTGCAATGGCCCAGGCTGTAGGAAGCGGAAAACAAGCTATCCTTATGGCTCCAACAAAGGTCCTTGCAGAGCAGCATGCCAACCAGCTTAAAAAGCTGCTGCCTGAGTATGAAGATAAGATTTACTATGCAGGTGGCAAAGCTCCTTTAAAAAAGGATTTAAAGAAGATCGAAACTGGAGAGTATCTGTTTATTGTAGGTACCCATGCCCTTATATCTGAAAAAGTACATTATAAGGATCCAGGCATCGTTGTTATTGATGAAGAACATAAATTTGGGGTTGACCAAAGAAGTGCTTTTGAAAAGCAGAAAAAAGGCATCCACTCAATATCAATGTCTGCAACTCCTATTCCTAGAACACTGGCCAAGACTATTTATGGAGATGGTACTGAAGTCTTTATCATAAGAACAAAGCCAAATGGAAGAAAACCAGTATTTACAGTATACGATAACGGAGATAATATTCCACTTTATGTAAGAACAGCTCTTTCAAGAAATGAACAGGTATATGTAGTATGCCCTGCCATTGAAGTAGATGATGAAAAAATGGAGGGCGTTGTTTCTGTAAAGGATGCTGCGGAAAAATATGCAAGCTGGTTCCCAGATATCAATATTGGGATTTTGAATGGAAAGATGTCTGCCGCCGACACAAAGAAAGTTCTTGATGATTTTAAGAACGGGGTAACAAGAATACTTATTTCTACTACTGTAGTTGAGGTAGGTGTAGATGTCCCAAACGCAACACTGATCGTACTTCAGAATGCTGAAAGGTTCGGTCTTGCCGGAATGCATCAGCTTAGAGGAAGAGTTGGAAGAGGTTCAAAACAGTCTTGCTGTATGCTGATTTCTGCACAAGAAAATCCAAGGATACATACCCTTTGTTCAACAACAGATGGATTTGAAATTGCCAAGATGGATCTTGAGATGAGAAAGAGCGGGTCTTTGTTTGGCCTTGAGCAGTCAGGCTTTAATAAATACGTGCAGGAAATTATTGATAATAATGAGGTATACGAAAAAGTCCGCACAGAAGTAAAAGACTATTCTGTCATCATGTTAAACCGCCACATAAAAAAAATGCAATTGTGCCATAATCAAAAGAGGCAAATTTTGTTTGGCAATGGAGGTTTTATTGATGAGCTTACAGAAAGTAAAAACAAAGAATAAAAAGAAGCGCATTGCTCTTGCGGGAGCAGGAGTGGCGGCAACAGCTGTTCTTGTTCTTGCACTTGCGCTGATTCCAAATCATGGTTCAGAGGCATCTGCGGAAGAAACAGCAGTAAGGGCTATAGAAACAGAGATGCCTGAAGACGTACTCTTGGCAAAAGCAGATGTAGATGTAGATGAGTATATAGAAGATTATACCGCTCCTGCAATTGTCATTGAAGAAAAGGTATCTGCGGAAGAAAAAGAAGAACAGTTTAGAAATATCGAAAGCGCACACGACTACGTCAACTTTGAAAATCTCATTCGTGAGATAGCACAGAACACTGCAGAGAAGAAGGTTGCAGAGAATAAGTGAGGTAGATATGGCCAAAGAACAGGAAGTAGTAGTACAGGAAGAGCTTATCCCGGAAAAGATTGATAAGATCGACAAGGGACTGGTCTACACCAAGGCGTTTTATGAAACTATTGCTGATTCGGCGAAAGCTAATCTTGATAATCCTGGCGATGATAAGATGCTTAATATCATGGAACATGGAGTTTATTATAATGCCATCGCCGGCATGCTCCGTTCTGGTGCACTGTGCAGCAGGGTTACAGGCGAAGACGGTTTCCCTGAGATCCGCATCGTGGCAGGAACTAAGACATATCAGTGCAGAGAGGATATCTTAAGAACTATCTTTGGCAAGGAGGCTGACTATATCATTGCCCCTTACGAGGACCGCTTTGAGTCATATCTTGATTATAACCCTGGTGATCTTGTTTCCAAGGAAGAAGATGAAAGGGAAGAAGAGAAGGATTCAAAAGCGGATCCAAAAGAGATAAAAAAGCTTAAGAGAGAGCACAAAGAAGAGCTTTCTAAGCTTAAGGCCCAGTACGAAAAGCAGATCTCTGATATGAAGAAGGAGGCTAAAGAAAATGGCCCCTCAGAGATTGCACAGCTTAGCTTTAATGTTGATGTACAGGATAGCCAGAATTCTTCCAAAGAGCGTCTTATAGTTTCTGACCCAGAACAGGAAAAAACTATAAAGAAGCTTCAAAGCGAAAACGAAACTCTTAGTGTTAAGCTTGAAAAGAGCAACAAGTCTTTAAATGATACAAAGAACAAGCTTAAAAAAGCAGAGGCCACGCTTGAGGACATACAAAAGTATGAATATGATCCATCATATGATCATTATTACAGTGATGCCCTCCCTCCACTAATGGAGTCACTTGAATTTGTTCATACAGACCTTATCATTAAGGGGGTTATGATAGCTACATGTGTTGTCGGGATGGCCGCATCGGCACTGTTCCTTTTATAATAGGAGATATTTATGGCAACATATACTCAAGAAAATCTTGCTACGCTGGCAAAAGCGCAGGAGGAAATAAAAAAGGAATACAAATTTAAGACAAGGGCTTATGCGCTTGCATCAATGGCTGCGTCTTTAGCAATGCTTGCGGCAGCAGTTGCAACTCTTATGGCATTTGTATTTAATGTATACAGTATTTACGGCGACGGGATGGAACCTGCAGTAAAAGATGGACACTATGCAGTAACAAACCGTCTGGCTTATATAGCAAGAGAGCCTAAAAGAGGAGATGTGATCATATCGGATGGACACATGTACAGGATCATTGGTCTTCCGGGGGAAAAGATCGAGATTTATGGTGGGCATGTCTATATTGATGATAAGCTTGCAGAGGAGGACTATCTTGCACAGGGCATGATAACAACTCCGGTTTATATCAATACTGCATATACAGTGCCAGAAGATGCATATTATGTACTTTCTGATAACAGAAAGTGCTTTGACGATTCTCGTCAGGGATTTGCGATATCACGTATCGCTATTACAGACAAAGTATTATTCATACTATAAAATTGAATATGGGATGTACCATAAAGGTACCGGAAATACGGGAGGAATAATGTCCGACACTACATTGCTTTTTGAAGAGTGTAACAGGCTGGTTGAAGTAGAACGGGCACTCGTTATTGGGATAGATACATTATATAATCCGGAGAGTGAACAGACAGAATACGATTGCCAGATCGCAGTTGTTGGGGAAACAGTTTTGGAAGAATCAAAACTGAGGGAATGTTTAAAAGATGCGATTGGTTACCTCAAATATTTAGGACATAGTTACAACAAAAAAGACGGTGTACTCAGTATGCAGAATTCAAGGGGTGATAAGATAGATGTCTTATCACACGCAGTCATCATCGACCTTGACAAGAAACAGATGCACAGCTTAGGACTATCAGGGGAAAAGTTCTTGTGCGGTTTGATATTAAGTGAGCTTTATAAAAAGCTTGGCATTGTTAAAGACGTTGAACTTAAGGAACTGCTACTGACAAAACCACCTCTTTCACAACTTGAAAAACTACATATGATTTTAAAGGAATGCACACAGGGCTGCAGCATCATTCATATTGATAACGCAGAAGTGTTAAATTCCTTGATTAACTCGACACCATTTATTAAGGTTGCAAATATCGAGCCTGAGCTCGTTTATTTATATCAGTATTACACAATAGATAAATACGGATACTTAAGACCACTTCCGAGAAGAAATGATGTCAATTGGGACAGAATTATTGACGGAAGTTACCTGGCGGATCTTGTGTTTAAGGTAAAAAATGATAAAACCTGTGGACTGTGGAAATTAAGCCCTATGTCTGGCGGAATTATTAAAGATGTTTTTTCTGACCTTGATAGCAAAAGCCATTTTGAGGAATAATGGATAAGAGCAGAACAAAAGTTATTATAAAATGTATAAGAGGCACTGTATTTACGCTTTTGGGCGTGATATTTACAGTGCTTTTGCTGTATCAGCAGTATTTCTCTGTAGATGCAAGATATATGAGAGATAATCTTGAGTTTCTTTCGGAAAAAATGAGTGAGCTTAAAGTGATATCTGCAGAGGCTTATAAGACACATGGAATAAACGCAGTAAAGTATCCACTTTTTTATTCTGCATATCTTTTTAATGCAGATACCAGAGCTTGGACAGACAGTTATATAGGCTCTGTCAAAAAGGTTCTCGAAGATGGATACGAAAACAAAGATTCTGAATACAATCCTTATGATACGTATGCAAGACTTGTATTACAGGCCAACACTGATGAAGTGCAGGCGGTTTATAATGATGTCCAGCTGAGTGCAGCGATTTTAAATCCTGAAACGCTTGACTTATTAGAAAATTCGTTTGATGAGATTGCAGAAGAGCTGACTTCATATCACAAAAAAGGTGCAGAAACCATAACCGCAATGAAAAATGCTTTTGTCATAAACCTTGCAGTAAGTCTTACATGCTATTTAATGGGGATGCCCGCTATGATAAGTTCAATAAAGAAGCTTAGAAGGGATAAGATTAAGAAATGAGCAGAATATGCCCGGAAACAGGCGAGAAGGTGGTCTACCTTGTATGCCAGGAATGTGAAAATAAGGGAAAATGCAGTAGAAAAACGCGTGCATCTTCAGATAACAGCATGGATGGAGCAATAAAGAAAAATTGACAAAAATAAAATTTTTTATTGCAGAGAATCAACTAAGACCGCATGAACTCGCCAAAGTTAACAGACGGTCTTTTTTGGGTATTCACAGTTGTTGAGGGGCTAACGAGACATTCGAGGGTTTAACTTGAGTGTTCAGCTCTAAAGCAGACTGACTTGTTGAGGGTGGAGCTAAAAAACAACCAACCTATTTAAAAAACTAAAACATATAGAAATTATACTGAGGTATATAAAATGAGTCTTAAAGCAATATACAAATATGAAACGTATGTCTTAAAACTTAACTATATGAGGATTCCCTGTATTGCAGAAAAAATAAATAATTGTTCAGAGCCGATATTTAAAAAGGTAATAGATGACAAGGGAATATATCTGTGGATGTTTGATTGTAAGGAAGTAATTGAGCCAAGAAAAGATGATTATGTATTTCAACTATCAATATCTGTAGGTGATATAGAGCCGGATCTTTTTGATATCGGTTATTATGCCGCTACCCAAAATAAATTGATGGGAAGTCAAAAAGATTTTATAGAAGAACTTGAAGACATCTTTTATGAAGAAGTTGAAAAAGCCAATTCAGAAAACTATAAGGTTAAATTAGCTATAAATAATTATTTTGAGCACTATGTAGCAAAAGGATGCGAAATCCCCTTTGTATTGGATGTTGATTAAGAATTCCTTATTATATTGCAAACAAACGGTATAACGTATATGCTGTAAGTAATAGAACTTATGTGGGGTATAATGTGAAGATTGAAACTGGGAAAGATATTGAAAGATTTAGAAAAATATATGGGTTCACACAAGAGGAACTTGCAAAAGAAGTGCATTACTCTAAAAGCACGATTGGCCATTTAGAGTCACGAGACGAAATTTTATCAGATAAAATAAAAACATCTATCCTTGAACTTGCAGATAAATTTAATGGCAAAAGTATTGAAGAGGTATGGAAGTTGAGACAGGAGCATATTAAACTTCATAACCAGCTTGAGCACGAGCCTCAGATAAATACAATAAAAGGAAGTGCGGCCGAGGGTGATGCGTTAGACCAGGATTTATTAGCCCTGCAATATTATATACAATACTATATAAAAAAATATATCAAAAATGTGTTGAGGAGTGCTTAGAAGAATACGCAAAAGAACACAATGTAGATTAAATAAACCACCAAACAAGTGCTTAATGGCACTTGTTTTTATTTTGCTTTCTTTTAGTCATAATCCAATTTAGAAAATATTATGACAGTTATGAAAGGAGGATAAACTTATGTATAAAAAGCAGGGTGATTATCAAACCCTTGATGAATATGTAAGATTCAAGACAGGCAAAAGTATTCCTGAGCTTGACGCCTATAAGGCGTTTTATGAGATCAGACGGCTTGAAAAGGCTGCTGAAATGATAAAAAGACATATCGCAGCACAGCTACCAATTGCTGTGTTCACGGATTATGATGTTGACGGACTGGGAGCTGCACTTATTATGATCCAGCTGCTCCAGGCTCTTGGAGCACAGTATTATGTATATGCTCCAAGACGCTCGGTCGATGGATATGGTATAACAAATAATTTTGTATCAAAGTTAAGCGGTTATAGAGGACTTCTTATTACGGTAGACAATGGCATCGCTGCCATAGAACAGGTAAATAGAGCCAAGGCGCTTGGCTGGGAAGTTCTTATTATGGATCACCATCACGCTCTTGAAAATGATGGAATTCCTGAAATTCCAAGAGCTGATCTTATTATCGATCCGGAAGTTTTTGGTACGGGATGTGATTTTACACATTATTGCGGAGCAGGTCTTGCATTTAAGCTTGCTCAGTTTATGCTAGACGACCAATACTTAATCGACAAATTAAACACGTTTGCAGCGATTAGTACAGTAGCTGATGTCGTGCCTTTAATTGAGGATAACAGGCAGATTGTAAAAAGAGGCCTGGAACTCATGAACAGAGGTGTTGGTACGGTAGGTCTTCAAAAGCTTTTGGAATATCTGCAGATTAGAGGATTCGCCACTGCTAAGGACCTTGGCTTTAGTATCGGTCCAATGATGAACGCTGCAACAAGAATGGAAGCAATGTATGAAGGCTGGAATGGTTCTGATTTTGTTATCAATGCGCTTTTATGCGAGGATGAGATGCTTGCAAGTCAGTATTCTATGCAGCTTTCAGAAATAAATAAGCAGCGCAAGGAGATTACGGCAGCAGCCCTTGAGACTGTAAAGTGCGATATACTCGACAGCGTAAACTTTATCAAGGTAGATGCTCCCGCAGGCCTTTGCGGAATCATTGCTCCAAGGGTTATGGAACAGAATCCCAAGCCAACTTTTGTATTTATGGAAGAGAATGGCGTATGTACGGGTTCTGCAAGATCAGATGATGAAACTCAGAATAATGTGAAAGAGATGCTTGAAACATGCAGGGATCTGCTTATCAAATATGGCGGACATCCTGGGGCGGCAGGATTTTCATTTAAGATTGAAAACATGGATGAAATCCATAAGCGTTTGTCGGAATATCCTGTAGTTTCAAATGCACTAAAGCAGGTTTATGATCTTGAGCTTAATAAGGAAGATATCGTATCAACTCTTTGTGAACTGGATCGTATTGAGCCTTTCGGAAAAGGACTTGAGGCGCCAATCTTTAGGGTTGCTTGTAGATTTAATGATAGGGACCAGAATGGCAATATCACTGAATACTGGCACGGTATGGGCAAGGATGGCTCACATCTTAGACTTGATCTTACCCCTCAGCTCAAAGCTGTTGCTTTTAACATGAAGCCACAGTTTGATGAGATGGGACATCCAAAGCAGCTTTATCTTATCGGAAGACCTGGTTGGAACATCTATGATGGCAAAAGAATTGCTCAGTTTAGATGCGAGGCTATTGAGAAAATGAAGTAAGAATATATAAAACACATTGCGATTTTGCAGTGTGTTTTATTTTTTTTCAAATGCTACATAACCTTAATAAATAATTTAATGTCAACTAGAAAAAGGAGAATAAAAACATGAAGATTAATGCAATGGTAACTGTAGGACAGGTTAGAGTAAACGACAAGGGCGTATCAATCCAGTGTAATGAGGCAAGAAAGAACCAGAACACTGGAAAGTATGAGACAATTAACAGCTTCTGGGCAAATTGCCATAAGGATGCTGAGGAGTTCGCTAAGAGCCTGGTTATCCCTGAGGAGGGAAAGAAGCCACTTGTAACCATTGAGGGCTATATGACAGGACTTGGCAAGAAGCAGGCAGATGGAACATATTCAGAGAAAGGTTATTTCGATGTTTATTCAATCACCCCATATGCTGCAAATGCAAATCAGCAGAATAATGGTCAGGTAAACAACCAGACTCAGAACAACGTTGGTACTCAGATGCAGCAGACAAATACTCAGCAGGATAACATGCAGGTGAATAACATGCAGATGAATAATCAGCAGGTTAGTAACCAGCAGATGACTCAGAATGCTGGTATGCAGCAGGGCAATATGCAGATGACTCAGCAGAACAATGCTGGTCAGAATCCATTTAATCAGCAGTCTCAGGGCGGATTCGGAACATTCAACCCAAATGGCAATGCCGATAACGGAAACAGTGTTTCCCCATTCCCAACACCTAGCACACAGCAGATGAATAACATGCAGATGAACAATCAGCAGGTTAACCAGAATACTGGTGCTTCAAACACAACTTCTGCTAACCCGACAGGAAATCCTTTCCTCGATCTTTAATTTACAGCTTAATAAGTAATACTTATTACAGAGCCTCTGATTTTCAGGGGCTCTGTTGATGAAAACTGAAAGGAGAGAAAATGGAGTACCCGTTAAACATAGCAGCGTTTGGCAGGCATGACCAATATCTAAGCGCTGCTTTAAATCTTGTTTTACAAGATCAGGAGGATATGCAGGATGAGAAAGCAATGCCGCTTTCTTATTTCAAGAAATTCAGTTGCCTGAAGATCAATATTTCCGATTCAAAGAAAAATACAGGTGGAGATGGAAATATTGAGCTGGTGAAGCTTGATGACGTATATATGCGTACTCAGGTTGCCATGCAGAAGATTGCTACTGCAAAAGTTTTAGAAGACCCATTTGCACAGACTCTTGGTTATGTGCCAGGACATGTTGACTGCAAAGGACTGTCTATCGCAGCACTTGCTGATAAACTCGGCTTTGCCGAGTGTATGAGTATTTCCAATCAGCTGATGACATCTGGAGGAAAATATGAGGCCAGGAATAAAGCAACTGGCACACTTATAAAGCATGCAGCTTATGTTAAAGCCATGCAGGATGCAAATTTGCTTCAGGCGGATTTGTGGCAGATGTATAATCAGGCTATTGCAAATGGCAACCAGAACGCCAGATTTTTACAGGATGCGGCCCAGATAATGGACAGACATCCTAAATACCGGAATGGAATTAGCAGCCAGGGTAATAAAGCCGAAGCTATCGACATATACAGAGCAGAAATGAAAACGCCAAATGTAAGCAAAGTAAAAGATGGATACACGAAGGTATATTCCCTTGTGATCACAGCCATCCCTGGGGCAACAACCCCTTTTAAAGTAAAGCTTGTAATTGGCAGGGGCAAACCTATGGAAGACAGGAGCATTGGGATCCAGCCAAATACTTATGAACCTGTTGACTCGTTTGAGGTCAATCTTGCTTCATGGGAATGGGTAAATATCATTTCTTCTGCTATAACAACAAGGAATGCCTATATTACATGCCATGTTGACCAGTATATGAATATTGCTCATCAGTGTGATCAGGAAAATAGAAAACGCAGTTTTACTGCCGCATAAAATTAAATATAATGAGCCGTCTGCAATTGCAGACGGCTTTTTTTCATAAATTCGCCATAATAGATATGCGAAAGGAGAATAAAAAAGCCATGAATTTGATGCTTATTTTTATGATTGCATGGGGAATACCATTTTTTATCATGCGCACAATCATTCATACGTATGTAAGGCGTAAAACACAAGAAAAGGAAATGTTTGATAAAGCCCATGAGCTTAACGAGAAAAGATATGAGCTTGAAAATCAGAAATACACAGCTCAGAAGCTCGTAAAATGTGAATATTGCGACAAACATGTAAGATTTGGAGATGGCTCATGTCCTCGTTGCGGAGCCAGACTTAAACTGCCTGATTGATAGAATGCCAGATAAAGAAAATTTACCCATAATAATTTACGGATAGTTTTGCACAAAGGTATACCAAATGACCGCATTTATATAGAATAATTTCAAGGAGAAAATCATGAAAAAGAAACTAATGCTTGGCGTTTTGCCTCTTTTGATGGCATTTAATATTTCAATGCCTGTTATGGCAGCAGATATGACATCTGCGACAGATGAAGCTACAACACAGATAAGCATAGAATATCCGGAAGGATTCGTTCCCGATAATGAAAAATATAAGACTAAAGAAGACCAGATAGAAGAAGCCATGGATGAAGCTTCTGAAAGAACCAGCACTCAGGAAGGTGAACTCTGGGGAGGATATTCTTCCTATCAGGAATATCTTGAAGCAACTTCAGTCACTGAGCTTACTGAAGAACAGGCTGCTGCCGGATATTCAATAAATGAATATGGACAGCTCGTTGACCCTGAGGATAATGATCCATACTGTGAAGTTATAATGGATGGCGTTCAGCCAGGTAAAAATACGGGATATGTAAAGATAGAGATGACTACAGATTCCGATATCCACGAAGAAGTATATGTGTACGTAATGCATATGGGCTCATATAAGATTTATGGATGCCATTTATATGAAATCAATGAATATTCTTCACAACTCTGCCTTCCTGCAGGAGAATATATCTTGGAACAGGCAGGACTTACACTCGACGGTAAGGGCCGCTTTTATTCAGATGTTAAGCAGTTTACTGTTGAAAGAGCCGGAACAACTATTTTGAAGTTTGAACTTAAGGATAAGGATATGCTTGTAAAGGATATGGCTACATCAGATAGTTCCGGTATTGAAGAGGATGCCAGTGCAGGTGTGGATGCTTCCATAGATAACGCTATCCCTGAAAAGCAGGTAATAACAGATAAGGCTCCCGAAAGGAAAGTTTCTATTAGTTCCATTATTTTCTTTATTATCTTTATTGGCATTATCATTTATGGAGTATATCGATTTGCTCCAAGGAATAAGAAGAATACAAGAGGATTTGACGACTAATCTGTGCAGATTTTTTTAATAAGGCCTTCGCTCGCTAGAATTATTGTGACGTTAATGTGACATAATATGCAAGCGGAGGTTTTATTATGCGTTCAGAAACTGAAATTTTAAGCATTGCGAAGACTGCAATGAGCATGGATTATAAACCGAATGACAATCTGGATGACTATTATCCTTCAATGGATGATTTTGACCGCTTAGGAGTTGAAAATGCCGACGGTGAAAAAGACTATAGTGAACATGAGATTGCCTTCTTAGTTTGGTCCCAGCAGTCATCAGAAATAAAATCCCTTAATAGCGAACAGCTCGAGTGTATGGAATACGGTTCGCAGCTTCTTGCCAATTATATGCATCGCAATTACAAGGGAATGAGGGAGAAGGAAAAAGCACGAGAGTACGAAGACCTCTCGGATATCCTGGCTTCTTACCAAAATAAGTGGAAGAACCGTAAATGACCCAAATATAAGACAAAATAGATAGCCGAGGAGTTTTTAATTAATGGGAAAATCATTATTTATTGCAGAGAAACCAAGCGTTGCGGCAGAGTTTGCCAAGGCGCTCGATATGCCGCTTACAAGAAAGGATGGCAGATACGAAGATGACGATAACATCGTTACATGGTGCGTGGGACACCTGATCGAAATGAGTTATCCGGAAAAATATGATCCTGAACTTGCAAAATGGAATCTCGAGACCATTCCATTCATTCCAGACAGATTTAAGTATGAAGTAAAGAAAGAAGTAGCAGACCAGTATAAGGTAGTTAAAGAGCTTTTAAACAGGTCCGACGTATCCAAGATCTACTATTCAGGTGATAGCGCGAGAGAAGGAGAATATATACAAAGGCTTGTCCGCCAGGTGGCAGGGCATAACCCCTCTGCAGAAGAGTACCGAGTATGGATCGACTCCCAGACAAGAGATGAGATCTTAAAGGGAATCCGTACGGCACATGAGCTTTCATATTATGATGCGCTTTCAGATTCAGCTTATGCTAGAGCCATTGAGGATTATCTTGTAGGAATCAATTTCTCAAGAGCACTTTCTTTAAAGTATGGAAATCTTATGGCCAGGGCTGTTGACAACAAGTATAGGGCCATTGCAGTAGGACGAGTAATGAGCTGCGTACTTGGAATGATAGTGGCAAGAGAAAGACAGATCAGATCCACAAGCATTATCCCTTTTTATGGGATTAAGGCCAAGATGGGCGATTCAACAACAGCTGACTGGAAGCTTGTTGAGGGTTCACAGTTCTTTAATTCTCCCGATAATTATGAGAATAAGGGACTTTTAAAAAAAGAAATAACAGAGCAGCTCATAGCGCAGCTTAACAGCCAGGGGACTTTAACTGTTGTTGATAAAAAGCAGTCTGTAAGTAAAAAGGCGGCTCCACTTTTATTCAACCTTGCCGAACTTCAGGCTGAGTGCACAAAAAGGTTCCACATAAGCCCCGCAGATGCGTTGCAGTGTGCACAGAACCTTTATGAAGCAAAGCTTACTACATATCCAAGAACTGACGCCAGAGTTCTTACAACAGCCATTGTAAAGGAAATAGATAATAACGTTTCTGGTCTATCAAATCTTTCTACTTATAAGGAATATGTAGATAAGATTCATGGACAGGGATGGCTCAATAAGCTTTCCGAACCTAAGTGCAAGTACGTAAATGATGCTGCTGTTGCAGACCACTATGCTATTATCCCTACAGGGCAGGGCTTTGATGAACTTTCAAAACTTTCTGGAATAGATAAAAAAGTATACGATCTCATCTGTAGAAGATTTTTATCAATCATGTACCCTGAAACGATATATGATAAGCTTGCAATGACATATAAGGCGGGAACGGAAACATTTGCCGCTAACTACACAGCAATAAAAGAAGAAGGATTTTTGGAAGTGGCAGGGAAAGCGACTTCTGAAGATAAAGAAAAGGAAGAAAACGAAGGAAGAGCTTTAATGGATGCAGCTCTTGCGCAGAGCGGAACAATCCAGGCGAGCTTTGAGCTTCACGAAGGAAAGAGCCAGCCTCCAAAAAGATACACAACAGGTTCGATGATCCTTGCAATGGAAAATGCCGGCAATCTTATTGAGGACGAGGAACTTCGTGAACAGATAAAAGGATCCGGAATCGGAACATCTGCTACCCGTGCCGAGGTTATTACAAAGCTTGAAAAGAACCAGTATATTGTTGTAAATAAGAAGACTCAGGTAATACAGCCGGCTGTATTTGGAGAGATAATTTATGATATCCTTCAGCAGGCTGTGCCTCAGATCCTTGTACCGCAGTATACCGCAAGCTGGGAGATGGGACTCCAACAGATCGTAGACAAGAAGATTACAAAAGATGTTTATCTTGGCAAGATATACAATTATGTGCGTCAGGGAACAGGTTCTATGAAGCAGTCAGATTTTTCCGCACAGATTGAAGCAGCGGTTGCAAAGCTTAAATCAATCTATCCTGAGATTGGGAAGGCAGCAGCTGTAAACGACGTTATTGGGCAGTGTCCAAACTGTCAGGGTGACGTAAAGGCAGGTGGATTCGGCGTTTATTGCACAAATAAGTGCGGAATGAGCTTTGGATATGCGTTTGGCAAACAGCTTACTCCTGAAAATGTAAAGGCGCTTCTTGCAGGTAAAAGAGTTCTCTTAAAAGGTCTTACAAGTAAAAAAACTGGAAATAATTATGACATGTATATAACTGCTGTTGGAATTGAGCCATATTCATATATGAAAAAAGATGGCCAGAAGGCTGAGGGTGCTCAGTTCAAATTTGAAACCGAGCTGCCGGAGTTTAAGAAGTCAAAGTTTAAGAAAAAGTAATAAAGGAGAATAAAAAGTTATGGAGATGGAAAAGAAGCAGTCAGATAACATGGTGTTGATCATTGGTAAGATTCAGTCGATCTATCCAAAAGAGCATAGTAAGATTGTAACAATAAGAGTTGCAGCAAGAGGACCCAAGGGCGCAGCTGCTACAACATACCCAAAAGTATATTGTATGAATTCTGAAAATACAGGAATTGACAATTTCTTTGTTGAGGACAGCGTTCAGATTACTGGACATATCAGTAATTCAAGAAAGGTTCGCCCTAATGGCTCAGTATTCTTTTCTCAGGGAATTATCGTGGATAAGATTGAGAAAAATGAGTCACTCTTCCAGTCAAAGCTTGGTGTTGACGGATGGGATGGCATTGGCATGCAGCCAGCTTCTCTTGTATACCTTCACGGCAAGGTAGAAAAGATCGTTCAGACAAATGCAAAGGCGATCGAGATAAGGCTTAATGCAGTACAGGCAGGACATAATAATCATGTTTCCGTGACAACATTTGACAGAAATGTGCTCATGATCGCTCCTGGCGATACAGTATCTATCTGGGGCAGGGTAAGCACAAAGCGTGTTGTAAATGGTGAAATAAAGCGCTATTACCAGAATATTGTTGCTCAGAAGATTGAAAAAGATGAAGAGCTATTAAAAGCATAATAAAGAAAAGGGAGGTGGACGCCTCCCTTCTTTATTTGCGCAGAAAGAGCGCATTAGTTATTTCTTCTTAATTTTATCCATAATATATGCAGCTATTGTGTGGATTTGTATTTCAGGAGGAAATAACAATGGTTTCACTTTACAAAAGGCGCGGACTTATATCTGCATTAACAGTAGCGCTCATGGTAACGAGCATGAATATCAATGTTCTTGCATCTGCAACAGTTCATTACGAGAATCATTGAAAGGAGCGGGAAATTTGAAAATACATATAGCTGCCATACTGATTACTTCAAGCATATTGTGTGCTGCGTGTGGTAAAAAAGAAGATAACTGGCTAGATGAGAATGGCGCAGGTTGGCAGGTATGGCAACCAGAAGATACCGATGCTTCTGTAGATATAAGTAAGATGCCTGCCGGTGAAGAAACACAAGGTTATGATAAGCAGGAAAGTTCTGAACTTGAAACGGGATTGCCAGATGAGGCTGAGGAAGTGTCAGATAATAAAGAAACCAGCGAAGAAGAATACCGCAGCGAAAGAATTGACGTCGAAAAGTACTATGAAGAGAACGGCACTATTATCTCAAGGATAGATGCAGGCACATCACAGGGTGTTCAGACGGAAACAGAGGTTATCGCAGAGCTTTCGGCCAGAGGACTTGAAATGGTTGAGCTGACAAGCGAATATTCTATAAGTGGGAAATATCATTCTCCTGAATATATATCGAATTCTGATATAAAGCATCCCGCATATCAGGGATATTACAGCATGTCAGAGGATTCGTTTTGGACAATTTCTATGATAAACGGACAGATAACAGCATATCCGGTATTATATAATATGCAGTCTACAAAGGATGCACCGCTGATGATAGCCGAATCAAAGCAGATAATGGGCTATGACAGCGCGACAAACAGTTTTTATGAGACTATTCCTGATGCAACTACACTTATTGTTCTGACAGTGGATAGAATCGATGCAGATACGCTTAACGCACTTACAATAGATGTGATAGATAATTTGTATGAAGAACAGAATAAGTAAATCTGGGAAGGAGCTAGATCAAAAAATCTAGCTCTTTTTAGGTGATATAAAACGCTTCCATCGTATCTATGCAGAAAACTGCGAGCCTGCTGTCATTATAAAGATTTGGGAACCCACATCCGCAGTCAATATCAATGATATTATCAAAGATAAATATACCACTTGCATCAAAATGCTGAGTAGGGACATGGCCAATGATATATGTTTTATCTGGTTTATAGTTGGCTATGCTTGCATATTTGCTACTTTTAAATGGTGAGTGCCATGTAACATATCTTATGGTTTTCTTATCAGCATCTTTATAAAGGATATCCTTCCCATCTTCAGGAATTCCAGAATGTAAAAGTACAAAATTATTACCGTTTAGTGTTATCGTTTTTATCAGAGGGCAGTCTTTCAAAAAAGAAAGTATATTTTTCTGCACAGAAAGATCTTCTAAAGAAAAAGCATTAAAAGTTACCTCGCCGCCGTTCTGAGCGCATGTCCAGATATCCATGCATTCGCTATCACCTTCAACAGCTCTTATCAGCATATCTTCGTGATTTCCGATAAAAAGTATCACATTTGTTTGCTCCATAATATCAAGGATGATTTTAATTCCATCAGGGCCTCTGTCTATCACATCCCCAAGAATATAGAGAATATCTTTATCCGTAAGGATAGATAGGGCTTTCTTGTATTTTTGATAGTCTCCGTGAATATCAGAACATACATAAACCATAGTTAACCTCTTTTATATAAGGAGTAAATTGAAATGCCATACTTAGAATATAACCTAAAAAGGATAGCAAATCCAAATGATTTTGATGCTTATCAGCAGGAACTTGAACATGCTTATGAGCATTTTGTTTTCATGCCTGAAAGCGGCCTGTTAAAGGATGCCTGGATGCAGACAATGAATATTCTCCTTCCAGGTAAAGCTGAGGATGACACAATTGCCGGAAGATTTACAGTTGTTCTGCATGCAAAGGCTACAGAAGAAAAGGGTAAAGCATTTGCAAAAGCCGTTTACAACCAGTGTGTTGAGATATTCGGCATGGATAATATTTTTGCATGTTTTTGCAGTATGGATGATCACTTCTATGCAGAAGATGCCGCTGATGGCGATGATACAGATGAGGAACAGCTTCAGATTATCTGCACTGTATATATGGTGCCTATTCAGAAGCGCATCCCAAACCTTGCGCCATATGCTGATTCTTTTAAGCATCAGCCAAAAAGAAAATATGTAAAGCAGATAGAACAGGCAGTAAAGAAAGTATTTCCTGATCTGCATACTATCGCTGATGATACAAACCTTACTCCGCAGGAACTTGGCTACCAGGCAAGGCTTATCGACTTTAAGCCTCATCAGGAAACAAAAAGCGATATAAAGCCTCTCAGATATACTGCAATTGATCCGGATTCACAAACACAGACAAATCTCGCGTCAGACCAGATAAGGAAGATCATAAATGATACTGTAGCATACTTCACAACAGGCCCTGAGCGTACATCATTCCAGTTGGCACAAACAGGAGAATTATCAAAGAAGAAGTTTTTCAAGCTCCTTGAAGAGTATCTGGACAAGAACCATGACGAACTATCTAATATAGACAGAGAATTTATCATGAAAAAGCTTGATAAATGGGCATATGGCTTTTATCTTCTCGATCCACTTATTGAGGACGATGAAGTATCTGACATTATGGTTATAAATCATGACAGGATCAGGGTAAAGGTAAGAAACGGCAGATTTACAGCAAATTTAAAGTTCCTTGATAAGACCGATTATGAGATGTTCCTGTTGGGACTTGGCGCGAGAAACCATCTTGATTTTACTCAGCGAGCTATCCATGTATTTTCAGACATCACGACAAGCTCAAAGTTCAGGCTTCGTATGAATATTGCAACACCGCATATTACATCAGATGGCGAGCCTTATTTCCATATAAGAAAGATTGCAAAACAAAAAAGGGACTTTGATTATCTGCTTGACGCAGGAATGCTGGATAAGACAATCATGAATTACCTGATTGACAGAGCAAGATATGGCCCAGGACTGGTATTCTGCGGAAAGGGCGCATCAGGCAAGACAACAATGATGAATGCCCTTCTTGATAAGATTGCTTACAACAAGTCAGTTCTTGTAACTCAGGAGTCAGAAGAGCTCTTTAGCAATGTGCATCCACACATCATGTTTGAGCATATCACAATGAGCTGTCCTGACCCAAATCAGAGATACGATCTCTCACACCTCGCACGTAATGGGCTTTTGACAGATCTGGATTACTTCGTTATAGGCGAGATCAAGGGTGGAGAAGCTGCGGACTTTATGATGGCCGCAGATACTGGACATCAGTGCTGGTGTTCTGTGCATGCCCCAAGTGCCAAGGAAGGAATATCAAAGCTTGCCGACTATGTCTGCTCAGCAACAACATATTCGCTCGACCAGGCAACAAAACTTTTAAGAAGCCTTGGAACAGTCGTGTTCATGAAGAACTTCAGAGTCTGCGAAATCGTTGAGATTTCCGGATGGGATGATGAAAAGAAGGAACTTATGTATACTCCGGTATATCTTCAGCCCGGTATTCCACATCCTGACTTTGAAGATCTGTTAAAACAGCATGCTGTCTAATGAATATGCAAAATAACAAAGCAAGATTTTGTTTTGTGCAGAAAAATACATAATAAGGCAGTAACGATATAAATAAGGTATTAGATATGAGATATGTCTGACCTTTTAGGAACAAAAGGAGTCAAGATCAATAATGAATACAAAGGATTACAAAATCAAAACAATATTTAAGGCCTGCAATAACAGACCTTCCGTAGAGCTAAATGCTAACGTATGGAATATCGGTATAGATATCGGCTATTCAGGCGTAAAGGTAATGGCTCCAAATACACTTGTATGCTTCCCTTCATTTGCAAGAGAAGCGCAGGGCAGCACATCTTTTAATTTGAGCGTTGCCCCAGAGGATAACACTTCAATAAGATATAGAGATGAAAATGGCCAGGAATGGCTCGTAGGAGCTGCTGCTCAGGATTCAATCTCTGCATCTGACACAACTGCAGGTTCATTATCTGCATATGGAAGGCACCGCTATTATTCACCAATGTTTAAGGTGCTCTTTAGAACAGGCATTGCCGCAGGCCTTACACAGAATCAGTATGGAGACCCGGAAGGTAAGCTTATCAATATCCAGACAGGTCTTCCTCCAAGATATCTTAATGATGAAACAGACCTTAGAGATGTGATCATGACAGAGCATCATTTTGAGGTTAAATTTGGAGATGGTCCTTGGAAAAAATATGATATCGACCTTAAGTCTGATAACAATATTATGCCAGCACTTGCTCAGCCAATCGGAACGCTGGTTTCTATCGCGACAAATAAGAATTTCCAGCCTTCACAGAGTGCTGCTGCGTACTTTACTCAAAAGATGCTTCTTATGGATGGCGGATTTGGAACAATGGATTATGTTCCTATCAAAAAGGGACAGGTTACGCTTGCTGAGTGTGAAACTGATGAGACACTTGGAATGAAAAGGGTTCTTTCTGATACTGCAACTGAAATTTTTAAGCAGTATGGTTTTGAAGTATCTGTCCCAGCAATGCAGCAGTATCTGGAGACAGGAGTTGTTCCTGCAAAAACGGGCAGGGTATACAAGAAGATGCCTTTTGACGAGCTGCTTGAAAAGAATAGCAGAAGGATTTGCGAGCTGGCCATCAATAAGGCTATGGATGTATATCCTCTTCAGGAATATCACGGACTTATCATTACTGGCGGCACATGTGCAGCTTGGAGTAATTTCATAAGAGAAAACGAGTTCTTTAGAGAAGGCGATGTCATCGAGATCATTTCCGGCAATCAGGGTGATCCTGATCTTCCATACATTTTTTCAAACGTTCGCGGATACTATATATTCGGAATGACTAATTACAGAGGCTGATATGAGAATCAGGATCCGAATTTATGCAGATAGAGAGCCCGACCTGTATGCACTTTATGAGGCAGCTGGGCCAAGCCTTACCCGCAAGATATTTAAGCAGGCTATTTCCTCGTATCTTACAGGAGAAAAGTATGACATCAGGGTAAGCGGAGCAGTATTTAATCCTGTATATGGTGTCCAGAACCCTATGTTTGATATTTCTGTGGCTCCACAGTTTGATGCAGAACTTGATAAGCTTCCAGATAGGAGTATATCGGCTTTTGCAAAAACACTAGTAAGGTTTTATGCGTTTAAAGATATAGTGGCTGCTTACGGGCTCAATAAAACAGTAGTATATGATAACGGACAGGCAATTAACGATATAGCTCCGGTTATTCCTCAAAAGAAAGAGAGGCCTAAAGAAACTGCTCCTATAAAATCTGTAGAAGAAAAACCTAAAGAAGTAGAAAATCAAATAGAGGAAAGTAAAGAAGCTCCAAAAGAAGACATTGATGAAGTAAACAATTCAGACCTGAATAGTCTGGCAAGTTTATTTAGCGGCCTTAAGATGGTCTGATGCAAAAGGAGATGCCATGAACGATAAGAGTAAGGTTTTTAAAGACAAGATCCAAAAGCAGGTACAGGAAATTGCACAGGAGTGCATCCATCAGGGCATACCATTTTTTATGGCGTTTGCTACCGGCGATGATTCCGAGAAGAAGGGAAGATTAAAGCTTGAGACACTGCCTTATATAGCGGCTACTGCAGGCCTTCCGGAAACCTTAAATATTGAAACAGATGATCGTAGATTTGCAGATTTTGTTAATGTACTTAATGGGTTTGAGACCGTACCACCTCATGATAAGTCGAATTTTGAAGTAGATATGGCTGATTTGATGCCGGATTTTCCTGACGATGATTACATTCCTGAGGAAGCAGAAGAAGTTTCTGAAGAAGTGAAAGAAAAGCCAAAGAATAAGGCAAAGTCAACAAAGGGCAAACCCAAGAAATAATTTTAAAAATAAATATTATTTTCAGCACAGACCGGTATTAAGCCGGTCTGTTTTTATGTATAAATTTATCTGCTTCTGCTTTATCCATAATATCTAAAAAGCGTTTTAAAGAGGATGATTTATGAAATTTATCATGATGTACCACGACGAAAAAATCGCGGCCATAGAAATAGATAAAGATAGATTAAAAGAGGGTGAGAAATTTGTCATTGAATATAAAACATATAATGATATGCTTCTCCCATTTGCTATAAAGCAGGCAATAACAGAAAGAAAACTAGAAGAATTCGAAGCGTGGTTTAAACACCGCATCATTCCCTCCTACAGAAAAAATATTGGGCTTCTTGCCAAAGAACTTAAAAGCTATCCTGCCGCATGGACGGTGAAGGCTCATGGAGCATCTCTTACAGACGGATATTGGATAAGAAAAGAAAGAGAAAAGGTAACTTGGAAAGAAGTATCCTGCTTTGATAAGAAGTTTGATTATTCAATTGGAAATCTGACATTCGGGCTTACATCAGGCCGTTATAACTATAATACGCCGGATATAACTACTGCGGGAGCGATGCCTAAAACATGGAGATTTAAAGATGGAAGGACATACCTTATCAAATACGGCTCAGCTCCGGATTATCTTGAGCCATACAATGAAAAACTCGCTACTGAGATTTTAAAGAGAGTATGCCCTGTGCCTTTTGTGACATACGACCTTGTTCTTATAAAGGGGCATGTATGCAGCATATGTGAAAACTTCATGTCTCCGGATCTCGAACTTGTAACAGCTGCTGATCTTGCAAGAACGGATATAAGACCTTCGTATCTTACAACCAATATGTACATCAGGGAAAGATGTAAGAGCTTTGGCATTCCTGATCATAAAACATTCTTAGATTACCTGCATTTTGCAGATTACATTATAGATAACAAAGACCGTAATCTTGGTAATTACGGGTTCTTATATTCGCCGGGAAAATGCGAGTTTCTAGGACCGGCGCCCATATACGATAACGGAGCTTCATTTTGGACGAGTGATTATCCAGACATACCGTCTTTGGATGTACATGCAGAAAAAAATAAAGCAAAAGAGCTTTTGACAGATCTTTCGGGACACTTTGCTCCTTCGCTGGAAGCACTTGGAGATATTGCAGATATAGCTGGACAGCTATACGAACAGGCCCCGATTTCAGATAAAGCAGTAAAAAAGATTACAGAAAATTTGAATTTCAAGCTTGATGTTTTTGAGCACGAATATGAAAGATCGAAAAGACATCATAGACACGAGCATGAACAGGAGCAGGATTTAGAAAGGTAAGAAAATGGACGAGACCAAGATTGCATCTGCGGTTGAAAAAAGACTGTTTAAAATCTTCCAGCAGATGGTAACTGAATGGAGCATTCAGCGTAAGGAACATCTAAACGCACAGTTTAAAGCGGATGCTCTTGAGGATAGTGGCAAATTTGCTGCAATGAAACAGGATGTCATCGATCATCCTGATAAATACAGAAGCCTTAGCCTTGAATTTGGTAATGAGCAGGAGTTTGAACAGCTTCTTAAGGATAATGGCATCCAGTATCTTCATGTCGAAGGCTCTGCTGCTGAACATGAGCCCGGAGGATATATTATCTCCAATGATGATTATGAAAAGATAAAGAATGATCCAAGGATCCAGTTTAATCATCAGTACACCAAGGAACAGGAAGAAGAATACAAAAATTCCCAGGGCGATGATGAACATGATGATGACGAAAGAGATGATAATGACCCTCATGAAGAAAAACCAGGGGAAAATGACGAAAAGAAAGACCCTCATGACAACAAGGGTGATCGCAGTGAAGATGAAAAAGGCGATGAACCTCATCCAGAAGAGACCCCCGGCGAACATGATGAAGATGAAACCCATGACGAACAGGAATCTCATGAAGATGAAGAACCTGTAAGCCCTGAGGAGTCTGAATCCGAAAGAGCGGATGATGATAAAGAAAATGAATCACATGGTGATGATGAGATAGGAGATGAAGAAGAGCCTTCTTTAGGTGAGGATTCCAAGGATGTTACCAGCGAGGAGGAAATAGACGAGGAACATGAGCTGGGAGAAGATGAGCATTCTGAAAACGAGGAGCCTGAAGAATCTCTGGAAGAAACTCTTGAGGAAACTCATGATGAGGAAAACTCAGAAGAATACGAAGAGCCCTCAGAAGAATATCCACAAGATGAGCAGGAAGTCCAGGAAGATGTTCAAAACGAGGAACCTGGTGAGGAACCGAATACTACAGAAGAACAGCCTGAAGAACCTCAAATAGAAGAGCCGGCTGAAGAAAATACAGATGAGAATATCGAGGATACTTACGAAGAACCGGAAACGAACGAGCCCTCAGAAGAAACTCATGATGAAGATAATCAGGAAATATATGATGAACCTGTAGCAGATGCTCCCCAGGAATACCCTGCAGAACAGACATATGAAGAGCCTACCGCCGAAGAAGTTTTGCCTGAGCCAGAACATGAAGAATATCCTGCAGAAACTGAAACATATGACTCACAGGATATATCAGAAACAGAGGAAAATGAACCGGGAAGCTCAAGCGCACAGGAAGATATTGCCGAGGATTATTCATCTGTAGAAAACGATTCACATATAGATGATACACAGGGCGATTCAGCTGCCAAACAGTCGTTTGATAATGAAGCTGAAATGATGGCTCGCGAGGAAGAAGAACTTAGAAAGCTTCAGGAATATTATGCCGCTCAGGCGCAGGACCAGAATCCTCCAGGCGGACCTCCAAATGGACCGGAAAATAATAATTCTCCAACGCCTCCTGACGACCCAAACGATTCCCAGATGCAGGCTATGGTAGATAACCCTTACGATAGCTTTGGCATGGCTATTGCAGCCGGGAACTCTGAAGATACGCCATTTGTTGTGTCTGATGATATCCTTATAGATAAAAACAGTGGCCGTTCAAGAGATTCGTTTGAAAAGGCTACTATGGATGCGCTGACCGGAGATGCGAAAGATGCCGTTGACAGTTCATCATACGGTACTGGTATGACATATCTGGAACAGTATGGCGCGAGTGTAGATTCACTTTCAGCCGGACTTGGTGGAATCCTTGAAGTAAGAGATTCAATCCAAAACAATCTGTCGCAGCGTGACATTGAAGTAATGTCAATGCTTATGATGGATACCGACTCCAACTTTAAGGGATTTAATTTCTCGACAGCAACTGCAATGGAGCAGTCTGGCGATGATGTGATGAAATTTCTTAAGCAGAATAAATATGTTGAATCGCATAGTATTCCCGGCTTTAGAGGTACAACCGTTGCGGATGCAAGGCAGCAGTATGGAAGAGATCAGTATGGTGCAAGCACACTTCGTGTAGGTGGAAGATATGTAACCGGCGACCGCAATGCTGCCACAAACCACGAATTTGCTCTAAAAAATACTCAGCATCTTGCAAATAAGCATAACATGGGACTTAAAAAAGGCGACAGGGCTTATATAACACAGTCAGATATCGTCCATCTGCACCAGTCCCTTACTGCAAATAACGCAAGAGCGGTTAAAGACTTTACAAATGCCTTCGATGCTCATAAAGCAGGAAAAGATGCTAACGACAGAAATGTCGGAGGCGGAAAGCTCTTTGGTATAAAGAATAACGCCCAACTTAAAAAGGCCATGAATCAGGATGAAACATATCAGGCGCTGAACAAGCCTGCAATGCTTCTTTCCAGAGCTGACCAGATTGCACAGGGTGGTACACAGATCCTTAGTATTGTCAATGAAAACAAGGCTTTAAGATACACAAGACGTCAGAAATCATATCAGGACAGAATAAAAAGGCTTAAAAAGAGAGGTGCCCCTCAGGATCGTATCGATGCTGCAAGAAGAAAAGCAAAACAGATGAAGGATGCTAAAAAACAGGCACGAAGAAGAGCCGATAGGTGGGCAGATAGAAATGAACGTATCAAAGGTCTTAAAGGAAGAGCCAAAAAGCATTTAAAAAATGGCGCCAAAAGAGTATTAAAAAGAACACATGTCGGAAGAGCTATACTGCGCGTGAGAGCTATCCAGAATAATATCAGAATTGCCGTGGTTCAGAGATTTAGACGAACTCTTATGGGAAGGTTTTTTTCTGGGTTCTCAAAGTTAAAAAGGGCCATTATAAGACATATAATCACATTCCTTAAACCTTTTATTGGAATGATCGTTGCTGCTATATGGCTTTATATCAAGTTTGCAATAGGACTTCTTAGTATAGCGCTTATCCTCGACATGATCACAGGATTTTTCTTTGCAAACAGCGATGAAGAGGATGACCCAAGATATGAAGAGATACAGTCGACTATCATGGGTAATGTATATTACGGCCTTTTGGAAAATGAGGCTTCATGGGCACATTATTTAAAATTCGAGCTAATTAAGCCAGGCGATGCCCTGCATCTTGATTTCCTGTCAGGCAAGTATTCAGACTGGCTTCCTGACGGAAACGTAGACTTTGATCACTTCAGAATGAGTTCTGAAGATTACGTAACAGAGATTATTGAAACGGAATATCAGCTCGAAGAATGGGGCGAAGGATTATTTGACGGAGCCTATACACAATCAGGAGCTGCAAAAGGACCGGAGCCATTTCCTAATGCGCCGGAAGGCTCAAATACAATTGAGGATCCGGGAGCATATAAATGGATAAGACTTCTCGACGGTGGCGTCGAAGTAAGGTTCAGGGGAATTGGAGATGTTTCTGCAGGTCTTACAAGCAATGTAAAAGAGATTGTAGCAATGGCAATGACCGCGCAGACACAAAGCGATAAAGCTGCTGAAGATTATGAATATGCGGAGGATGATTTAGGGGAATCTAACAACTTCTTAAAAAAAGCAGGAGTGTTTGCATCAAGAGCCTGGAATGCGATTAAAAAATTTGTGAGTGCAGCGGTACAGGGTATCGCCAGAGCTATAAATAATCTTTTGAGAACAATCCCAGCATATGATGACTGGTGGGTTCAGCAGGTTGAAAAACAGCGAACTAAAATGTACATGCTTTACTGTGCTCCATTATTTAATTACTCCCATACTGAGGAATATTCTCTTCAGATGGCACTTCATCCAACTCTCAGAACAATGGAGACATGGGCAGCAGAGCACCCGGAAACACTTTCTACTGATCAGGGAGAACAGGATACTGCATATACCTGGGGTGAAATGTGTTCGGGCATTGTAGACCAGAGAGAAACTGATCTGACAGGATATTATGATGAAGCAGCTGGCGATTATCTTGGTACTAAAACCGGACCAAGAGACAAAGTCCCAAGTGGCAAGCCTAATTACCATGGCTACGGATGCAAGGAGTTTGATCAGTTTGCTTATAAGTATGACAGCGATAATGACCTGTACTACGAAGACGAGTATTGTCCATCAGTTGAGCCTGCTGCAAAAGCAAGCCCTGAAATGGAAAGTGATGTCTGTGTCGCTCCTGGAAGTGATGGTGAAAGATGGGTTCAGGTAACTGTCGAATATGGTAACAGCGATTGCTGGTTATATGTTGGAGTTGTTGCCGATGATGGTAATGTCGAAGCAGAAGCTACTTGGAGTCCAGATGAAATTCCATTCGTAACCGAGGTTGTCGGAGACAGTTATGGTTATTCAGAAATCTATAGTCCAGACGGCGGAATGACATATGTTGTAAAGGTATTAAAAGAGCTCGTAGACAGCTATACAGACGAAAATGGCGTAGAACATAACATCTATCATGTTTATGAGTATGCATGGTCTCATAACTGCCAAGCCGATCATACCGGATACTACTGTGGCGGACATTTCAAGGTTATTGTTACTGGCGGTGTATATCACATGACAAAGGCTATGAGAATACACGATAAGACACAGTATACTTCAAAGATGACTGAAGAAGAGGAGATCGCAGAAGCAGTAGAAGGCGGACTTATCAACGAACATGCTGCATATGACGATGAAGGAAATGTTAAAGCTACTTTCCATACTCTGTACGATAATGAAACAGGAGAACCATTTTATGTAGAATATGTAGGCGGAGATATTGAGGAGCCTACCCAGCAGGCAAGAGATGCATCAAGAGATCTGTTTGATGTAGATGCGTCATTTACCCATAAATATGGTACCGTTTCAAAGTGGAGTCCATCTGCTCAATCTGCTGATAACTTTATTGGATGGGATATCATACATATAGATTCTGCAGCAAGTAAGCTTGATGATAACTGGGAAGATCTTTATAACATCAAGATGACAGGAACTGTCGGTGGCGAAAATGACGGAACTGCCACAGGCCTTGCTACACAGATTACAAATTCCGAACAGATTGAAATTCTTGCAAGACTAGATGAGTTATATAAAGACGATCCGTCATGGCCAGCAAGAAGAAATGCAATAGTTACCGCACTCAGATATGTTGGAAAGATCGGATACTCACAAAAACATCACGGAGATTCACTTTCAGATGGAGGTCTTAATGACTGTTCAGGATATGTATCAAGATGCTGGTATGACGTACTGCAAAAGACATATTCTACAGCAAGCTTCTGGTCATCAGGACTTCCTCACAGAAAGTTTGATGGCGCGATAAAACCCGGAGATATCCTTCTTCACTATGACGGAGCTATCGGAGATGGCGCGGGAGATCATGCCCTTATCTACATAGGTATTGATCCTGTTACAGGAAAACATGTAAGTGTAGACTGTACAGGAGGCGGAACGTATTACAGAAGCAGAAGTGATTCTTATTATCAACAGTGCTACTACATTCCAATGGACTTAGTCCTTGGCTTATAAGCCTTATGCAGGCGCCAACATGGCGCCTGTTTTTAAGGAGTAAAGGAAAAATTATGAACTGGGAAGAATTTCTTGAAAAAGAATTAAAGACTGAATATGGGATAAGCCTTAACAAGTTCCTTGAAAAGGAAAGGAAAGAAGCAGAAGTATTTCCATGCGAAGAAGATGTGTTCAAGGCTTTTGACAGGTGTCCTTTAGAGGATATTAAGGCCGTCATCATTGGACAGGATCCATATCCTACCCCCGGTGATGCTATGGGGCTTGCCTTTTCAGTTAATGAAGGACAGAAACCACCAAGATCTTTAAATAATATCTTCAAAGAACTCCATAATGAATTTGGGGGAGTTATCAGAACTAACGGAGATCTTTCAGACTGGACAAAGCAGGGCGTATTTTTGTTAAATACAGTACTTACTGTCCGTTCGCATGAAGCTGGTTCCCATAGGAAACATGGATGGGAGACTATCACAGATAATGCCATAAAACTTATCGATGGGCAGGAACAGCCGATTGTTTTTATGCTCTGGGGTAATGACGCCCAGAGAAAGGAAACTTTACTTACAAACAAGAATCATCTTGTACTAAAGGCGGTACATCCAAGCCCGCTATCTGCAAGAAGGGGATTCTTTGGATGTGATCACTTTATAAAAGCCAATGAGTATCTTACCCAGAACGGCAAAGAACCGATCAAATGGATGTAAAAGGAGATATACAACGATGAAAAAGAAATTTATATGCACCCTGATTGCTTTTTCTGCAGTTCTTACAGGATGTGGTAATACTGCAGAGCTTTCGGCAGATCAGGCCAAGGTACCTCTTGTGCAGGCACAGCCAACAGTAAAGCCTGGGGAGGCGGCAGCTCTTACAGATTCATCAGAAAGCGTTTCAGAGCTTAGCCTTGACATGGAAGCAGAGGAAATCGTTAGGGAAAAAGGGTTTGTAAAAGAAACAAGAGAGCTTGGCAATGATGAAAAAGAACGTCTGGTAAGTTCTTTTAATGAGCTTATGGACAGTGACGGAGTAATGATAAAGACAAGCGAAATGGAAATGGCGTTTAACCAAGATGCCAGTATTACGTATGGGGCTGTTTACGGCAACGATAATAGCCTTGTTTATTCAATGTATACTGATGACGCCGGCTCTTACCTTAAAGTTAGTGAAGGCGAGGGATATCATATATATTATGCTCCAGATACAGCTGAGGGATTTACTGTTTCAATGGGAAACGGAGCTGTAAAGGAAGATAGCCTTGAATTTGTTGGAGTTTTTACAGACGAAGAAAGCTATGATGTTGTAAAAGCAGAAGTGACTTATGATGATGGTACATCTCAGGGAATGTATCTGTTTTTTGACAGGCTCGAGAATTTCATCGGATATACATACAACATTGAATCTGTAGCTAGTGAAAATGATATTGCAGTATGCTCAAGATGGGATTCTTCCCGTCCTTCAGAGTTTGAGAACTTCGAAGATGTAGTGACATATGCAGATCTTACAGTAAAAATGACAGAAGCTCTTAGCAGAGCATAAGTACATGCACCCGGCAGAAATCTGCCGGGTTTTTTTACGGTATTTTATTATTTTTAAGAAGAGACATATTGAAAGTGTTAATTAATGTAAGCTGAAACATTGATGGAAAATAATATGTAGAGAGGCGGTTGTCAGCACCGTATTTTGTGAGCCTAAAGGGCAGGAGGATAATAAAATGATAGAAATTAATTACATTGTACTTGAAAACATGCTTTGTGACATGGCTGGTTCAGAGGAACTTGCAAACTTCCAGAAGAGTCTGACTTACTATATAAGAACAGACAAAAAGCTGTCAAAGGTACTCTATCCTACAGGATATGGCAAAGGATGGCAGAATACTTCTTCTGAAGACCCTGATGCTGTAAGAGAGCAGCTTGGACGTGACATCGACAATGCTTTTACCAACCTTACAATTCTTAAAAAGGTTTATAAGCAGAAAAAGAACGCAAGACTGTTCGATGGAGTAATCGGATGTTCAAGAAAAGAATGCTCCGAAGAGGAGTGGGTATCATTTCGTGAAGCAAAGGCGGAGGTTTTAGACCAGGTTATTTCATACCTAATGGTCTCAACATATGCTGCCGAAGCATGAATCAATAAGAAATAAAAATAAAACGCTCTGGTTTCCAGAGCGTTTTTGCATGCGACTATTTATTTTACTCCTCATAAGCTGCCTGAATAGCTTCTCTAAACAGTGCTGCTGGGGCTTCCTTTCTATCGAGGCCGTTCTTTACGCGGATCTCATCTCTATTTTGACGCCTTAAAACATCAAGGCTGTGTGCGCCAAGTTCTCTGTCATCATCTGCGATCTCTCGCATTACCTGCTTTTCATATTCTGTAAGTTCTAAATCTTCTGTATTTCTTGTATTAAAGTCAACGATCTTGCTCATTGGTAATTCCTTTCATAACATAAGTTGTATTTCTATATTGATAATATACCACATATAGTTTCCGGTATATTTTTCTGCACAGATTTTATTTTATTTTATATGAAACATAATACAAATAACTTCTTAATGTCAGTTATATAGATATTATGGAGAATAATTATATAAGAGAGGTAAAGAAAGATGTCTAAGAAAGCAAAACAGACAATCAAATTTCTTGCTTTATGCCTCAATTTCGTAAACGTGGTACTTATGGTAGTCGTACTCTTTACACCTGTTCCAGCCTGGGTATCCTGGGTGGCACTCTTTGTCGATGCGGTTATCGATTGTATCATCGGTTATCAAGATTGGTATGAGTCAAGAAAGAATGACGGAAATAACCAAAACCGTTGAAGTACCTAGTTGTAACATTTATTTTATAGCCTGTATTATCCCGTTTGGGATATGCAGGCTTTTATTGTGCTCGCAGGGCATTATTTTTATCAGAAAAATACATATTAAAGATAGGTATGAATAAATGATAGTTTAATAAGGAGAAAAACCTATGAAGAAGTTATCAAAATTTGTAATCCTCTGCCTGATCGGCAGCTGTATCTGTTCTTTAGGAATGAATAAGCAGGTAAAAGCCCCGGAAGAGAATACCGTTGTAAATGAAGCAGTAGCAGAACTTAAGAACCTTGCTATAAGCTATGCTAAAGAAAAGACAGATGAAGTAACCGAGGCTGCAACTGAACAGGCGTCTGAAAAGATAGGCCAGATAAAAGAAGATATTGAGAAAAAGCTCTCATTGGATACAGAAAAGAATGAAAATGCTTTTGAAGAAGTTATCCTTGTATCCGTTGTAGATGGAGACACTCTTGTCGTGATTGGCGAAGATGGCCTCGAATATAAGGTACGTCTTATTGGAATTGATACTCCTGAATCAGTGCACTCAGATGCATCTAAAAACAATGAGTATGGCAAGATGGCAAGTGAGCATACTAAGAAGCTTTTATCAAACACAGATGTGCTTTATCTTGAATACGACATCCATATGACAGATAAGTATAACAGGACTCTTGCTTATGTCTGGACAAAGAAAGAGCCTTCTGGACTGGAAGATATGCTGAACTATCAGATCCTTTCAGATGGATATGCAATTGATAAGGTATTTAAGCCAAACTGCAAGTACGCAGAAAACTTTAACAAGATCTGTAAGAAGGCAAATGACGGACAAAAAGGGCTTTGGCAGTATGATGGATACAGAGAAATTGTAGAAAGATAAGTATATAAGCGGACCCTTGTGGTCCGCTTTTTGCATGATAGACCAAAATCGTGATAAAACCTGCTGTTGATAAGCAGGCTTATTTTTGTGCGGAAAAATTAGGGAAATTAATACAATATTGACGGATTATTATTAAAAAATATATCCCAAAAACGAATTTGTGCAGAAATAGTTTGAATGGCTTATAGGATTTACGATTTGGTAAATAGCCATAATCTAAGTCGGTTATTGCAAACAGCAAGGATCGCGAGGAGACAATAATGCAACTTAGACTTAAACAGACTTTAAGTGTAGTTTTAGCTGCGCTTATTATTGCCTGTAACGTAACCGGATTACCGGTGTTAGCAAAATCGAATGATGACCAGATCAGGGATAATATCACCCGCACGGTACTAGAAATGGAAGCCATCATGGAGCGTTCTTATGAGAATGCCAAAGAGAAGCTTTCGGACGACTGTCATGATGGCGGATATGACTATGAACTATCCCTTGAATCTTTTAATGACCAGGGAACTCCCTTTTCAAATTATGACTACGAAAGATTCATCGCCGCATATGCAACCATACAGGAATACTGCATGGATAATGGCATGTCGATGGGCGAGGGAATAAACCAGATTGATTTTGTCACTTATGTAACAGAAGAAGCACAGATAGAAGAGTACATCCCTGAAGTAATGGATAAATACGTCTCAATGGGTGACGGCATTTATAAAAAGGATGGAACTTATTACCTGACTGAGCCTACCGAAGTCGGAATCTATGAAGAAAACGACGACGGCAATTACATAATGACCGGGACAGAAGTGCATGATCTTAAAAAGGTGACTACGAAATATCTGGAAGTAACCCTAAGCGTAGCTTCTCTTGAAAGTATTTACGAAACATTTGGCCTTGACAGAAAAGACCATGAGGATACTGAGGAAAAAAGACATGAGGCCATGGACAGGATCATGGGCAAGGCAAACCTTGATCAGACAACATTCCTTCAAAGAGGCCTGGGACTCAGCGAAGAAGATGAAAAAATAATCAATGAAGCCATTGCAATGACAGATGTGACTATAAGAAAACAGCTCATTCAGATTGCTGCATCTATTATAGGTAAAGTGCCATACGAATGGGGCGGAAAATCTGACATGGCAGGCTTTGATAACACATGGTACACGTTCGATGAGAACGGAAAGCAGAAAGGTCTTGACTGTTCCGGATATGTGCAGTGGATACTTCGGACTGCAGGATATGACAACTGGGACAGGCTTGTCGGTACAAACGATTTCCTGAGCTCTAAAGATGATCTGTATCCTATATCTGCATCAGATCTTCAGCCGGGTGATTTTGGACTATTTTATCCGGATAACAAAGCGCGTACCAACCATATTGGAATGTATCTAGGAGACGGTTACTGGATTCATTGTTCTTCAACTGCCAATACCGTAACCATAAGCAACAATAGTAAATTTTCAGTATATAGAAGGCTTAATCTTCTAAAGGATGATTCAGAGAGATTTATTATCACGGAAGTACAAAAAGACGACGAAACCACAAATGAGACTTCATTTGCAATCGTAGCTGAATCATCCGTAAAAAAGATTGACGACAAAAAGGCAGAGACCAAGAAAGAAGAAAAGAATAAAGAAAAGCCTGTTGAAACTACTGAAACTCAGGAAGCAAAAGAAGTAAAGAAAGAAGAGAAGTCACAGGAAGTTACTCCAGCTCCGGAGACAGAAGTTGTTTCTGAACCCGAGCCTGAAGCAGAACCGGTACAGGAAACAATAATACATATAGCTAGTAACAGCTCTGCAATTACATATACAGAAAGTGAGCTTATCCTCATGACAAAAATTGTCATGTGTGAGGCACAGGCAGAGGGATATAACGGCTGGGTTGGCGTAGCACAGGTAATAAGAAACAGGATATTGAGCCCGTATTTTGCACAGACGTCTGTTGAGGGCGTTGTATCCGCAAACAAGCAGTTTTCTACATACAAAAAGGCAACGCGTATGTCAGACGGAGATATAAATCAGGATATATATCTTGTATGCAGAAAAGTTTTAGATGGAGAACTAAGAATCTTCCCATCTGACGAAGTTATAGGTTTTAAGCGCACTTCGTCCAATGATGATAATTGGAATGGTTGGCATAAATACAGCCAAATGCCAACTATAGGCAACCATTCTTTTTATGTTAAATAAATACGAACAAAAATAACTTGTTTGTAAACCCCATAATTAAAGCAAGACCATTTCAAAAACACCATTTACAAGGAGGAACACACAAAATGGGTAGAAAGAAAGTCAGAATCTTAACACTAATACTTATCATCGTAGCTATCATAGCTATGGCACTGGGCGCACTTTTATATGTTACAAATCAGCGCCTTGTCAAGAGCGCAATGGATGCTGACAGCGTCAAGACAGAGCTCGAGAACAACAGACAGACAAACGTATGGGTTGCAAAAACTGATATCAAGAAGGGTGACAGCATTATTGATTCAAAGACAGCTGAGGAGAAAAATTCAAATGATCCTTCACAGTCTCGCGATGAGCAGACAGCAAGCGCTATCATCCAGACAGAAGTTATTGCAAATATTTATAAGGATGATATCTACACATCACTTCCACGCTCATCCTATATCACTTCTGAGCAGATAGGAGCAACAGCACTTGTTGATATTCCTGCCGGAACACCTATCATGGCAAACATGGTAGAGGCTCTTACTATTACAACAGATACAAGAGAGTTTGAAATTACTGCAGTTAACCTTATGGTTGACCAACAGGAGAACGATATTGTTGATATCCGTCTCGCTTTCCCAAATGGCGAGGATTATCTTGTGCTTCCAAAGAAGCAGATCAAGAATCTTTCTCTTGCTTATGCTGATTTCTGGACATATATGACCGAGAACGAGATCCTTACATATAGAAGCGCTGTATGTGATGCATACCAGACTACTGGTGCGTACTTCTATGCAGTTCGTTATGTTGAATCAAATCTTCAGGATGGTGCAACAGCAAACTACCTTGTAAGAAGCGAGACTATTGACCTTATGAGGTCAGACCCTAACCTTTATGCTACAGCTGAGCAGACAATGAATGCATCAGCAAGACTAGCTCTTGAAGTAAGACTTGGTCAGCTTACAGATGATCAGCTTGCTGCAGTGGCAAATGGCCTCGGCATTGCTGATACTGCAAAGAACTCTGTTCTTGCACAGAATACTGATAACAACGCCGCCGCAATCGGCTCTTATGGTCTTGATAAGCATACAAGAGAGGAAGAACTTAATTCCGACAGCGAAGAAACAACTGAAGATACAACAGGTGATGCTACAACAAGTAATGGCCTTGTTTCTCCCGACACATTCAATTCCACAGAACTTTCTACCCCAGTAGATATCGACGGTGGAACATAATATATGCGCTTTTAATAAAGAACATATAGATAAGGCTACAACTAGTTTAGATAAATTGGAGGAAACCTATGAGTTTATTTAAGAAAGCAGCTCCTGTTATACAGGAGGCTCAGGATAAATCAGAACCCAAGCTCGTTGTCATTGTTGGTTCTGAAAATAGTCTTTTCCCACTCTTCATTGCTCAGACAATTACTGATGAAGACAGCGGAGTTTTACTAATTGACAATTCAAGGACACAGGATCTTTATGAGCCTGTTCCGAAGGATAATAAGATTGGTAATGCAGATGAGGTTTGCGTTGTGTCAAACCGAATCTATAGCCCAGATGTGTTCAAAAAATTTGACTACACAATTGCGTACCTTGGCTACAATGTGCAGGACGACTATATCGAGAATGCAGATTTCATCATCGTGTTGTCAGACTACACGCTTGTATCAAGAGATTTCCTTGCGCAGCTTGAACTGAAGAACAAGCCTGCACGAATTGTATTCTACAACAAGGTATCTACAAGGGTAACCGAAAAGATGCTTCTTGATGTTATGCAGAAAAATACAGCTCTTGATACTGACGTTATCGTATCTCTGGAATTTACTGAGGATGATGCTAATGCATATATCAACTTCTTATACGAAGGAACACGCAGCATCTCAACAGCATCTAAGGATATGAGAAATGCCATTGCTCTTTTAAACAAGGATATCAAGCTAGGTTATCAGCAGGATGTTCAGGTCGAGATAGAAAGTGAGGACTGATTATGATTATCGCCGTACAGGGAACCGTCTATGGCAACAACCAGTCGGTTAAGGTATTAAATGCTCTCGCAGTTATGGGAGTACATAAAGATAAAAAATCAACACTGATCCTTCAGTTTGGGGACAGGTCACGTAAGTCTGTAGAGCAGTATCTGATCGGTTCAACGCTTGCAAACGAAAGTCTTGTACAGGATCAGTCAGTACCGGATGTATCAATCGGTATGGATGCGCTCTGCGCACACCCTGCTACACAGCAGTTTACAAAGGATATTTTTTCTGAGACATCAAGACCCCTTGTTGTTTCAAACGTAAAGAATGTCTTTGACGTAGTAGTTTCTTCAAGAAAAGAGTCATTTGGACAGGAAATGCTTAATAAGAATAAGAAAGCCTTAGAGGATGAAGTAGACTACTTCCAGGCACTACTCGAGGCAGCAGATAAAATCTATGACATGGTATATGTACTGCTCCCTTCAAAGAACATCGCTCTTTGCAGACAGATACTTGAACAGGTTAATACAAACATCATCTGCATTAACCAGGGTAAGAAAGAACCTGTTAACCATGGCGGGAAGAGAGAGCTTTACGTAGTTACAGATTACTGCTCAGGTTCTGTATTTAACTCAAAAACACTTTCTCAGACATACAACCAGAAGACTGTATACGGATGTATGCATAACATCGGATATAACGATGCTTGTGCAAACGGTACAGCTCTTAAGTTCCTTAATGAGAACATGCAGGCACAGCCTAAGGATGCTAACTACAACTTCATCCACAATATCGAGCTTTTGTACAACACTCTTGTACATAAGGTTGGAAAGAAGAAGGAAGAAGCAGATCTTCAGGGACTTAAGGAATATGATGCTCTTAAGTTCATTCAAACCTGGGAGCCATTCACAGAAAGGCCTATAACAGAAATTTCCGTTTCTGGGACATTTAAGAAGGTAACAACAACTAATACCAAGCTTGTCTCAGAAGATAGCAATGTAGAAATTGTTAAGCCGGAAGTAACTACAGATAACGATAAGGTCTTGCAGGACCTTGAAAAATTAGCAGATGAGGAAGATACATTCACCCCAGAAGCTCCAAAGAAGAACGAACGTCCTATCTTCGGAAAGAAGAATAAGAAAAAGAATAAGAATGCACAGGCATCCAACGCAGAAGGTTCTGACGAGGATGATAAGTGGACAATCACCTGATAAATGTAACTGTTCTCCCTGGCAGGCCATGGAGAATGATTTGGAGGAACACACATGATTATTTTAAACCTGATTTTGACATTCTTGATAATTGCGGGCCTCTCTGGAGCAATCTATCTGTATCTGACAAGATCTAAGGCTATAGTCAAGGATACAGATGGTGATGCACTTGTTATTAATAAGGCATCAATTCATGACCTTGCGGTGCTTTCCGCTCGTTCAATTGGAAGCTTCCTTCGTCAGGATTTTTCAAACCAGAATCTGACAGAGGCAGAGTACAACAACAAGAATGCCGCCAAGAAAAGACTTAGACATTCACTCGCGGAGGCCGCTTATGGCGATGCTGAAGCAAAAACGATTATCAAAGAGTACATCAAATCAATCATCACCACAAGTAATGATCTGCGAGTATCTGAGGTAAATATTGGTGATTATATTGCATTTGATGAGCCGGAGCAGCTTTCTGCGTCTGAGAAATTCTTTATACTTCTGACCGCTTATCAAAAATACGAAGGCTCAGGCAGTCTTTCAAAGATGTTCAAGGACCTTGGATTCGCCGACCAGTCTCTTATTACAGACAAGATGATAGACGAAGGCTATGAAAAGCTGTCAGACCTTGATTTCTGTCAGAAATGTGGATACGAAGATATCCTCACAGAGTTCTCATATGACGAAAAACTCGACTATCTTACACAGGAAATCTTCCAGTCGATCTATGGATTTGGCGTAATCGACAGACTCCTTGAAACCGATATCGATGAAATCGATGGTGGTATTTCAGGACTTCCTGTTGGAACATTTACTATCGATAAGGCATCTATCAGAAATGCAAAATTTTCATCAGATGCAGTATGGATCCTGTTTCATGGTCACAACATACATCTTGACTGCTTATCTTTTGAGTCAGCAGAAGAGATCGAGCGTGTCTGCGAAAACGTATATAAATATAATGCTCAGCAGGTATTCTCAAGATCAAAGGGATTCGTTGTTTCTTCCATGAAAAATGGTTCCCGTGTCGTTGTAGTAAGACCTCCGTTTGCCGATAAGTTTGCTTTCTTCGTAAGAAAGTTCGATTCAGCTCCTTCAATTGCTCCCGAATCACTTATCGTGGGAGAAGGTAATGAAATTCTAAGAACTCTTTGTGAATGGTTTGTAAGAGGACAGCGTAATATCGCTATCACTGGTCAGCAGGGAACTGGTAAGACCACAATGCTTAAAGCATTTATCCGCTGGATTGAGAACCTTAACATAAGGACACAAGAGTTGGCCTTCGAAATGAACCTTTCGTTTGCTTATCCTGAAAAGAATATCCTTTCGTTCCAGGAAACAGACACTGTAACAGCTCAGGCAGGTCTTAATGTTCAGAAAAAGACAAACGGTGCCGTAAATATCGTCGGTGAGGTTGCTGATGCCGAACAGGCGTCACATATTATCCAGACAGCGAACGTAGCTTCCCTGTTTGCGATGTTTACACACCACGCAAAAAGTACATCATCGCTCGTTAACATGATAGCGCTGAACCTTCTTCAGCTTGGACTTTATAAGGAAAAGAGAGATGCGGTAGAAATATCTGCACAGACACTTAATGTTAACGTACACCTTGAAAATACAGATACTTACAGACATATCGAATTCATCGATGAGATCATTCCGGTTACTGACGTGGCGTATCCTTCAGAGGAAATCTTAAAGAATAAGGCATATGACCCTGATGCTTATACAGTAGAGCTGGGAAGATTAGATGAAAGAGAATATTACAAGAGAATGACAGATAGAAAGTTATTCCTTGTAAATAACATTGTTAAGTGGAACCGTATTCCGGGAGAGAAAAATCCTAGAATTGGCTTCTATACACTTGAACACATGCCAAGTAAAGAAATGCTTGCGGATATGAGAAACAGGCTTACTGATCCTCAGCTTAAGCAGCGTTTTGATGATGACATGGAAAAGATACAGCAAATCGACCGTGAAATCCGTCAGAAATATGCACAGTACATCCAGGAAGCCTAAGGCAACCTGCAGTTGGCAAAGGAGTAACTCAAAATGTCAATATCGATGGTAATAAAGATCGTTATTGCAATATGGGCAGTGATAATCGCAGCTGTTGTTGCAATACGAATCGTAAATAAAAACAAAACAAAAACTGTGCAGGCCGGACATATGGAGATGGTCGGCAACAGTAACAGAAAGAACAGACTGTTTACTCTGTATAAGATTTACAAGAACAATGCGATTACCAGAAAGACATTTTCAAAAGTGGAGTCAAGGATAAGACTTTTGTATCCTGCGGATGAGATATCCATCCACCTTGAGGCAACAAAGACCATGAACAGAGGATTTAGAAGAGCCGGCATCGTGTTCGGAATCCTCACATCAATGGGTGTATGTAACGTTTTTTTGGTTAAGAGTATTGACTTCTACTATATTCTTCTTGGTGCGATCCTTGCCTGGAGAATATTCATAAGGACCGTAAAAGGAAGGCTTGAGCAGGCAGAGTTCAGACTTCTTAAGCAGTATTCGAACTTCCTGTTCAACGACCTGGTGCCTTCATATCAGAAGCATCATGGGCACCTTGATGAGGCAATCTACTCTGTTATAGATGAGCTTCCTACGCTTATGGCTCTGCATGCCACAAGGATCTATGACGTAGTTAAATCTCCAAAGCTCGAAGAGGCTGCTGCCGCTTATGCGGATTATGCGCCAAATAACTTCTTTACCAGTTTGGTATCACTTATCGTGCCAACAAAGCTGTATGGAGATAAGACACTAGAAGACGGTAAGACAACCTTTATCAAAGGTATCATGAACCTTAATAAGCAGCTCAATGAAGAGCTTCTTATGAAACAGAGACTTGACGCGGCGTTTTCATCACTATCAATCATCACTTTATCAGGCGTATTCATGATGCCGATGCTAAGATGGTTCTTTGCTCACTTTTTCCCACAGACTACCACGTTCTTTAACGGAACAACAGGAATCGTAGTCGAGCTCATTATCTTTATCGTGACATTCCTATGTGATTATCTCATTGATGCGCTGAAGAATACATCAAAACAGGAAATAAGAGAGCACAGTGTCTGGGAGAAGCTTGCAAACAGGCCAGCTCTTAGCCCTATCCTTAATGTCCAGTATTCAAGACATTTCACAGTCCTTAACAGGATTGACAGAAAGATGAAGGCAACCGGAGACCATACTGGAATTAAGGCATATATGGTTGAGTGTGCCGCATATGCGCTTATTGCATTTGTAGTCGTAAATGTGTTCTTTGGAACATCACTTATCAGCAGAACCAAGATAGCGCTTAATGATTTTTCAAATGATTTTACCAACGTAATCGTGCCATCTGAAACATACAAAAAGCAGATGGAAGCCATCAGTACAACCCTTACATACCAATATAAAGGGGAACACTTGACTGATGACGATATAGACAGGGTAAAGGATGATATCCGTAACGAAGAATCAGTCATCAAGTCAGACGAATATGTAACTCCTACTGCTGAAGCGATCATTGCTCACAACAAGGATTTCCATAACGTATATTTCAAGTTCTGGTATGAATTCATAGCAATCCTTGCAGCAGTAGTTGCCTTCAATACTCCGAAAAACCTGTTGTCCTTCAAGGCAAAGGCCATGGAAATGGGTAAAGAAGACGAGGTTAACTCATTTAACCTTCTGGCTACAATCTTCATGGATATGGACGGTATCAAAGTAGAGACGCTTCTTGAGTGGATGGAAAGATTCTCATATTACTACAAGGAAGCAATCGTTGAATGTATCGTTACGTATCCAATGGGTAAAACGAAAGCTCTTAATAAGCTTAAAGACTATGACACACTGGACACTTTCCAGCGATTCATTGAGTCGCTGTTAAATATTGATGAAGTAGGTATGAAAAAAGCTTTTGCGGATATAGAGATCCAGCAGGATTTCTATGCAGAGAAGAGAAAAGCTGACAATGAAACTCTCATTAATAGAAAGCGTAATGCAGCAAACACTATCGGATTCATTCCATTCTATGCCACAATGGCGCTCTGGATGGGCCTTCCAATGGGGTTGTATGCATATTCACTATTCAAACAGTTTTCTGCACAGATCAGTTCTCTTATGTAAGAGGGCGAAATCAAAATTTATTACTTTTATACTTAGTCCATAGTATAGAAGGAATCGAAACAATTATTTATCTATCTAATAGGAGGAAATTATTATGGATGATAACGCAACCAAGGGCTTGCATTTAGGCGCAGGACTTATTATGACAATCGTACTCATCGGAGCAGCTATCACAATCGTACTTATTGGTGTAGCGCTTATGAACCAGGGCGGAAGCAAGGCTTCTACAATGGCTAACGATCTAGCTAATCAGCAGTACACATCTTATAACAACAAGCAGGTAAATGGCGACACAATCATGTCTCTTATCGAACAGTACGCTAACGAAGATATTTCTATTGTAATCGATATCGGCGGTGATGCGACATCTTATATCCGCGAGGCTGACGGTGCATCTTTTGATGATTATACAGGTTCTCTCGGTGATAAGGTTGATGATATGTCAACACTTATTAAAGATTCAAGAGACAAGACATCAGACAAGTATGTTTCACCTACTAAGATGTTTACATGTCACGTACTTAAGAACGAAAAGACTGACGCCATCACAATCATGTATTTTAAGGATACTACAGAAGACTGATCTCTTTGTTATGTGGCTAAATAGGGTGCCGCATTTTGGCACCCTATATTAATACAGGAGATAAATTATGGATAGCACGATCAAGCTGATTGAGAGTGCATTTTCTGCCATAGCATTTTGTTTGATGCTATTGATGGTTTTACTTTTCTTTGGCGGAGCTTATGCATTCTTAAATGCAAAACTTGAGACAGAAGGCTTTAATACAGCTTTGGTAAAGTCTAATAGATCAGAAATGGTCGAGGACCGAGATATTGTTTTATATACCGGAAGAACAAGATATGGCACATATTTTGGAGATGGCAGCGAGACCGTGAACCTTTATGGCGATTCTTACGCGACCATAACAAAAGATAACAGCGCGGAATATAAAACAGGCGAAGCTGCTACCGGAGCATCGGTATTTATGGAAATACAGACACTTCCGAACAGTGTAGCGCAGGTCGAGATTGATCATATCGTTTTAAATAATTACCCAGGACATGTTGATGACGAGACAGTATCCGGACATCCCAATATTGCGTTTTATACAAACCGAGGGAAAACACAAGATCTTCTTACGGCAGCAGGACTTGACCTTACCAGAAATTATGTAAAGTCATATGAATATGATAGCAGATATGGATATATTACCAAAATAAAGTATTCCCGTATCTGACACAGGAGAAAAATAATGGTAGAGGAACCTATTGCAAAGGCTTTTGCCACATTTTTTATAGTACTTGCGCTTGCGCTTGTGCCACTTATGATCATCACAAATTCCATAGACTCAATGACAAGATCTGCCGTTGAGAGCGCGGTTCAGGATTTTTCTGATAATGCCAGGAGTACGGGATATATCACAAGAGAAGAGTATGACATCTTAAAAAGCAAGCTTGCAGCTACAAACTATGCTTACAGGGTTGAAATGCTCCACAGATCCAAAGTAGTTGTCCCTGATGATGGCATATTAGGATATGTTACAGCATATCATGCCTATGGATATGACGATATCATGGAAACACTGGAAGAAACCGGGGTTTATGAAATGAAAAACGGCGACTTCTATTATATAAAGCTCACATCTGCCTCTGATACCATTGGTTCTCATATATATGGTATATTTACGGGAACTCCGGGGTATAAGCTTTCTATCCCCGCAGGAGGCATGGTCGGCAATCAAAGATAAAGGCAGGTAAATATGAGTAATATTGGAAGAATGGGCATAGCGCTTGTAACGTTTATCCTTACTCTTGCAATGCCTTTATTATTCTTTATGTCCTATGATTCAAAAAACCAACAGGACAACACACATGTTAAGGCAACGCTTACAACGGCCTCGTATGATGCTGTTCAGACAATAAGCCTTGTAGATGGATATGCTTTTAAGAGCCAGGCACAAAAGGACAATGCTCTTAATGCATTCTACATGTCACTCGCTGCAGGATACTATTCAGTCCTTGGCGTAAATGATACAAAGCTTGTTGCGTATCTGCCATTTGTAATGCTTGTTGATAATGATGGGATATATGTCTGCTATGACACAAACTATACAAGCTATTGGTCAGATGCAGCTGGAAAGCCCGAGTATGCAGATGACACATACTATATAACCCCAATTTCAGCTTATGCAGCGACCTATCTTGAAAGCGCAAGCTCAGAACCCTATGTAGTTCAGTTTACGCTCGGCGACAAGATGACGGTATATTCTGGTGGTCGCATGCTTGCAGAAGGAAGTTATACCGTTGTAAAAGATGTTTTAAAAAATAAGTATGCAACTGCACTGGCAACTCTGCCTTTTATGCAGACCGAGAGCATGTATATTGAAGAAAAGCAGGCTGTGATAACAAATACTGCATCAAGACTCATAAATAAATATCTTAATGAAAATGTTGCGGGAATTGATAATGTAGGTTTTAATCTTGCAAACACGCAGTATTATTTCAACCTTTCAACCATGCAGCAGTCGTGGCAGAATGCATTATCCGGTCCCACAGTAGTCGCTTTTTATCATGGCCCTCATAACAGACTCAACAATCATCAGGTCGCACAGGTTGTACTTGCTGGTGGCGAGCTTGCTAAGACGCAGAAGTATTACTTGTCCTATGAACATGGTGACAGATATTATCATGTGCCAGGCTGTTCACACATAGATTCATCCATCTATACAAATTTCAACAGCATGGAAGAAGCAGCCCAGGCAGGAGCATATCCCTGTCCTGACTGTATCTACTAATTTATATGAACTACCACCACCGATGTAATCGGAAATGGTTTCTACAATACCTTGCGGTATAGTAAGGCACGTTCACAGCGCTGCTACTCCGTTGGGGCGGAACCCCTTCGGCATACTTTAAGTGTTATATATGCGCTTGTGGCGCCTGGGAACTAAACACCTTGTATATTTTACGCACCACAGGTTCTTGGTTTGTTAGATTCGTGGTGCAACCTCATATATACAGTTTTCAAGGTTCCGATATGCTATATATTCTAGCGCAAACATGTGTTTGCGTAAAGGCGATTCATCCCACATCCGATTTCATCGGAAGGGGTTTTCTCGCTAAATTTTATAAGCCTTACTTGTAAAAGAAAGGACGCAATATGGAAAGGGAAAATATAAAAGGAGCCGTTAAATGGTTTGATAACTATAAGGGCTTCGGCTTCATTACTTCTGAAGACGGAGAAGATGTTTTTGTACACTACTCCGCAATTTCAAGCGACGGTTATAGAAAACTTACCCAGGATGAGAAAGTCGAATTTGATGTGAGGATAGACGACAAAGGGCGTACCGTTGCGGTAAACGTAAGAAAGATTTCCTAAACATAAATAAGTTCCAAAGGCCAGGCCTTTCGGGGCCTGGTATTTTTTTATGCCATTTTTGGACATTTTTAATGATGGCAGAAAGGATTTTTATGGATTTTAAAAACCTTAATTCACGCACAAAAAAGAGATTGCTGATTTTTATTGGAATACTGGAAGTAATCCTTGTTTACTTTGTGATGCATGTGGTTCATGTAACTGATATGCAGTCAAATCAGCAGTTTGGCCAATTTATTGGCAGCGAAGGTAAAAACGGAATAGAACTGACAGTTCTAGGCATTCAGGAAGCCATCACAAAACCGTTTTATTTTAAAGGGCTTAATCTTCTGCACTGCGTACTTCCACTTCTAATCATCAATGTAGTAGGCGGAATGGCTCTTATCTATAGAGCAATGCTTGTAGCAGACAGAAAAAGTGAGATATATAAAAAGCTTGAAAACAGTACTTTTTGGTTTGGACAAAGAACTGCTCTCTACAGAGCTATAAAGAAATTTGAGGACAAAGTAGAGGTAGTGGATAAAAAGACTGGCGAAAAGCACATGGAAAGTGTGATCAAGGAAATGCCAGAATGGGACTACTACGAATACAAATATGAAACTCCTTATTCAAAGGAGGATGAGGCAGCAGGACTTGCTGATCCTAACATTCTTCTTGGAAAACATCAGGATAATGATGACTATAACAGAAAAAGAGAAGCAGGTCCCTGGATCAAGCACAGTATGTTTGCCCACCAGACAAACCACAACTTAAATACTCTTATCATGGGTGGTTCCGGAACTGGTAAAACATTCAGATGGCTTGAGCCGAACCTTGCTCAGCTTAATAGTTCATTTGCTATTACTGATCCGTCAGGAGAAATTTTCGAAAACATGGGACACATGCTCATGGAAGACGGATACCGCATATGGGTTTTCTCAACAAAGGATCCTGTTCACTCAAACTGTTACAACCCTCTTGATTATATCTACAGAGAGGATGGAGTGACTATCGATCAGACAAAGGTTTCAACTCTTGTAAGTACATTCATCAAGAACGCCAACGATACTTGCGGAAACGGACACAAGGGAGATCCTTTCTGGGAGAAATCATCAAGGGCATGGCTTACATTCGCCATCATGTACTGTGCAGAATTTTTGGAAGTCGAGCAGCGAAACTTCTCAACTATCCTTAAGCTTGCACAGGCCGGAAGATCAGATGAAAACTCTTCATCTTCTGCGACACTTCTTGACTCTATTATTGAGCGCGCCAAGAAGCAGAATCCTGAAGCTAAGTGTTTTAGTTCATATGAAACATTTAACATCGCTCCTGCAAAAACAAGAAACTCTATCCTTATCAGTATTGCGGTAGACCTTGATCCATTCTCTCAGGAGGAAGTAAGAAATCTTACATCAACTTCCTATATCTGTAAGAGAAATAAGCAAGGACTTATAACAGAATACATAAAAGATCCGAAGGGGAATCTTATTAAGGATTCCCACAACCTGGATCTTCCCACAATTGGAGATCAGAAGACAGCACTGTTTATTATAACGCAGACAGCCGCAGATCCATATGGATTCCTTATCTCAATGCTTTACAGTCAGTTGTTTGGCCTTCTCTATTCAAGAGCCGAGACAGTATCTTCAAATACATATCACATATATGCGAAGAATGACACAGTCCTACGCTCCACTTTTAAGACGGAGGAAGAGGCAAATAGTGTTATAAAGCTGTATGCAGAAGCTGAAATAAAGACTGAGACAACACATGGTGAGACTCACCACTATATTTACAACAAGGCAGCAGGCAGGGATTTCACAATTGTGGATAAGGCGGCATTTAAAAAGTACGGATACCTCGAGGAAGTTTATACAGAAGAACTTGGCCTCCAGAAGATAGAACAGTATAAAGAAGCTCATGTAAAGAAGGGTAAACTGAGACTCCCTATTCACACACGCCTTTTGCTCGATGAGTTCGCTAACGTTAGTGAGATACCTCAGTTTGAACAGTTTTTATCGACAATGCGTAAATATGAGATCTCCTGTACCATCATTCTTCAGACATATGCACAGCTTAAGAAAAACTATGGTGATGCTACAAGAACACTTATTGGTCAGTGCGATACCATCATATTCCTTGGCTCTCCTGACTCAGAAGAAACATGTAAATGGTTCTCAGATACTATCGGAGATACTCTTTTAAAAATTGTTGATACAAGTGAGTCTTCAAGTGCGACATCAAGTTCTATCTCAATGTCACATAAAAATGAAGCCACAAAGCTGATCTCTGCATCAGCTCTTAGAAAGCTTGATAATGAGCTTAGTATCATTATTATCCGAGGCGAAAACCCTATCATGTGCCACAAGATGAGTTTTGCCGAGCACAAGAATTTTGCAAAGTCAGGTATTGCTAATCCCAATCTTAAACTGGACGCAAAGTTCACGGCAGAGCACTATACGTGTCTTACTAAAAAGACAGCGATGGATGACACTGAGAAATCAGTTGAAGAGGCTTCTACATCTGTTATGCAGGGCAATCGTGTTGACCAGCCAGATAAACCAATAAGGACAAGAAGGGCTAAGGCAAAAGCTGTTAAAAATAAAGAAGATATGGCAGAAGCAATGGATGTGCCAAATGAGCAGGTAGAAGAAGCTGTTAAGAATACAACAAGTATCGATCCCGCAGATAAGAATACATCCGGAAGCATGGAGGTTACTCCTGCTGCCGTTAATGATGCAATGATCTTCGACGCAACATTTGATGCTCCTTCTGAGCCAGAAATAATATTCCCGAACAATACAGAAGGGGACAATACTACAGATACAGCAGAACCTGCGCCTGCTCCAACTTGTGCAGAAAATACTGGCGGAGATTCAATGTTTGGACCCAATGCAGATACGGATTGGGTGTTCCAATAATAAATTTTAAATGCTCCATAGTATTAAGAGAAATTTTACAAACCAATTTATATTTTAGGAGGAATTTTTGCAATGAAGTTAGTAGAAAATGCGCTTAGCAAGGTTAAAGCTGGTGCTTACAAGGCAAGTCTTATGGCAGCTGCAGCTCCATATATACTCGTTAATGCAGTATGTGGTGCAAATAACGCAGGTGGAAATGCAGGTGGAAATGCAGGCGGCGGTAGCCCTTGGTTTGCTTCACAGGAGATTACAATCAGCGAAAATGTTGATGGAACAACAGTAATGAACAGAGTCGTAACTATCATGGTTGGTGCGTTTGTTGTTCTTGGTATTTTCTGGGCTATTTCAGGTGTCCTTGCTTGGCTTGAGGCTGACAATGAGGGTAATACAACTGCCCAGACTAAGGCTGTTAAGAAGATCGTTACAGGTCTTATCGCTATTGTAGCTCCACTCGTTATCAATTACATTTTTAACTAATTTAGATAGGTAAAGATAACATAAGCAGTATTTATTAACTGCACATCTGATGATGCGGCTGTGCAAATACAGCCTGCATCATCTTTTTTGGTTAATTACGAGGTTTTATTATGAACATTCTAGGAATGATGAACTTCATAAATATGTTTTTGGCCATGATGCTAGATGGTACTCACAATTGGCTTGAAACTACAATCATCTGGTTACAGGATTCTGGAACTAACATGATGGAAGATATGGCGCAAAGCGTTTTGACGTTTAGCGATGTCGATGGAACAGTTATGACAGCTTTTGTATCTTACATCACCGGGCCTGTTGGATTTACATTAATGGTTGCGTATTTTGTAAAAGGAATGATAACAAATGTAGCTGATGGCAAAGACATCATTATTGATGATATTGCAAAACCACTTTTCTTTTTGGTTATGGCAGACTTTCTTATTACAAACTCCGGAACGATTATAAGCGGATTTCTTGCTCTATCAAATGGGATGGGAAAAGTTTATTTTGAAAATATATCAAAAATGACATTAACTGGCGAAATTTTTGATAAAGCCACACAAGTAAAAGCGACATTTGAACCTGTAACCGAAGAGGAACTTAAGAAAACTTCAATTGTAATGCTCGCTATTATGCTGATCCAATCTGTTGGCTCTTTTATAACAAACATATTTGCTTCCGCTTTTCTATTTGTGGTTTTGTGGTCTGCAAAACTTGAACTTATGATGAGATTTAGTTTTGCTCCTATTGGTTTCGCAACAGTTGCTGATGAATCGCAAAAACATGAAGCTTTTAGATATTTAAAGAAACTATTTGCAAGTGCTTTCTATTATGTCGGCATTTTGCTCATTCTATTTATTGCTTCAAAAGAAGCATCTGCGGTTGCTGCAACAATGGTGTCGGGCCAAACCGATGTTAATCCTCTGATAAAAGGCTTACTTTCTTTTGAATCTTCAATATTTGGAGCGATGGCCCCATTTGCAGCGGTTGGAGCAGTGTCTATCGCAAAGAACGTGGTTAACGAATCATTTGGAGCATAAGGAGGACATATGAGCGTAATAAATGTAGAAATAAATCATGACGTCACAAAAGACGAGGTAAAACAGTTTGGTCCATTTACAGGCCTTCAGCTCGTATGCGTTATCATATCAGGAATCATTACCGGAGTGGGAGGAAATTTAATTAAGTATATCTTCCCGGGCGCACTGGTGTCATACCTTTTAATGCTTCCGCTTGCTATTATCCCTATTGCAGTAGGCTGGGGCGGCAAATATGTGCACATGCCAGTTGAAGAATACTATCGCGTTGTTATAAAAAGAAAATTTACACATCCGAAGTTCAGACCTTACGCAACACACAACTGGCTCACAGTGAACATGGATAAGTACCATGAAGAACTAAAGGCAGAAGCAAAACCAGAGAAAAAGACAAAGAAGAACAAGAGTGCAGCTCCTGAGATAAAGATCCCTGAAGAGCTGAAAATGTACAAGTAAGCTGATTAAAGGAGACATTATGAATTTATTTGGCCAGAAAACAGAAAAAGCTAAAAGAATTCCCACAGATACATTCGAGACTATTCCTTACAGAGGAGTATACCAGAATGGTATCATTGAGGATTATGACGGAAGATACTCAAAGAGCTACAAGATTCCGGAGATCAATTATAATACCGAAGAAGAAGAAAAACAGGAGAACATTGTTCTTGACTATGAGAAGGTTGTTAATACAGCTGACGAGAAAATGATAGGCCAGCTTACGGTCATTAACCGTAATATCGATCCTAACGTCATCCGTAACAGCATCCTTATGAAGCCTCAGCAGGATGAGCTTAATGGTTACAGGGATGAGTTCAATGCATTCTTCCTCGATATCCTTTCATCCGGTCATAACAACATGATCAAGGAAAAGTACTGGACAATCTCTGTGGAAGCAGAGAATATCGTAGAAGCTACTGATAGTTTGAAGCGTGTAGACAGAAGAGTAACTAAGGCTCTTCGAAAGATCTGCAAGCAGGACATCACTCCTATGACTATCAAGGATAGACTTTCACTTATGTATGATATCTATAACAGCAAAGAACAGCTTCCTTTCGATAAGAAGGCTGCAAACTTCATTGAGACAAAAATGAAGGACAATAAGGAAGTTACAGACATCAACTTGAAGAAAGTTGCCGAGGCAGGACTTTTCAGTAAGCATCTTGTATCTCCTGACAGCTTTGATTTCTCAAACAAGAGATACTTTGTTGTTGGCGACGAGGTTTATGGAAGAACAATGTTTCTTGATAACATTCCTTCAACGCTTTCAACAGGTATCCTTGATGATCTTACAAATATCGCCTGCAACCTTATAGCAAGCGTAACATATGAACAGGTTTCACAAGCTGAAGCTACTCAGATGGTAAGGAGAAGACTTCAGGCTGCCAACAGTCAGATCAATAAACAGCAGATGGATGCTGCAAAGGAAGGTATCACAAACGCCGGAGCTGTTGCAACAGAACTTGAGAATGCAAGAGATGCAGCCAAAGAACTTATCCAGGACGTAGCAACAAGAGATCAGCACATTTTCATGTCAACGATCTTTATCACATTCTTTGCTTCTTCTGTTGAGGAACTTGATAAGCACTCTCGCGCCCTTAAGAGTATCGCTGCTGGACACCAGTGCCAGATGCGCTATATGAATGGCATGCAGGAGCTTGCATTTAACATGTCACTTCCTCTTGCAAAGAAGACACTTAAGATTGAGCGTCCTCTTACAACAGAAAGCGCAAGTGCGTTCCTGCCATTTACAGCTATGGATCTTAATCAGCCAAATGGTATCTGCTATGGTATCAATCCTGAAACTCAGAATATGATCCATTACGACAGAAAGAGCGGTTATAACTATAACGCTGCTTTATTTGGAATTTCCGGTTCCGGTAAGTCATTCCTTGTAAAGGAAGAGATTTTCCAGGTAGCTTTGAATTCCCAGGATCACATCATTGTTATTGACCCTCAGGGTGAGTACACACCTCTTATTGAGGCTCTTGGCGGAACTATTATCGAGCTTAGTTATGATAGTAGCACACACCTTAATCCTCTTGACCTTGACCTTCAGTATGCTGGCGATGGCGGTAACCCGCTCCCAACCAAGTGTGCTGAGATTGAGTCATTCATCGAAGTTATCACAGGCGGCGAGGGTACAATCGGACCTATCGAAAGAAGTATCATCAACAAGGTTGGAAGCCAGCTTTACGACGGATACTTTGCCCATATGGAAAAGATGAGACATAAGGGTATTGGATGTGACCGTTCTGCCAGCCCAACAATGAAGGATTTCTACTCAGACCTTGTAAAAGATCCAACACCACAGGCACAGATCCTTGCAAGGGCAATCGAGCGTTACTGCATCGGTGACAGCGCAATGTTCGCCCAGAGAACAAACGTTGATACAGAAGCTAGATTTATCTGCTACAACGTTGCTAAGCTTGACGGTATCATGAAAGAGCTTGGAATGCACGTATGTATGACAGATTCACTCAACCGTATGATAGAGAGAGGAAGAAGAGGACTCTGGACATATTTTTATGCTGATGAGTTCCACCTCTTTACTAAGACAAGAAGTGCTGCAGCAGCTACTAAGGTAATTTACAAGACAATCCGTAAGTTCCATGGACTTCCAATGGTAATCACTCAGAACGTAAGTGATATGCTTAAGAACGATGAGGCTGAAGCAATCCTTACAAACTGCTCGATGGTTATTATGATGAACCAGTCATCTACAGATAGGATCATCTTAAGCGAGATGTATAATATCGGAGATACTCTCCTTGAGAATGTAACAGACCAGTCATTTGGGCATGGACTTATCTATACCGGTACAGCCCTTGTTCCATTTGAAAATTCTTTCCCCGAGGATACGAAGAGCTTTGCTCTTATGGATTCAAGAGGGAAACAGGAGGAAATGACCTGATATATAAGATAGAAGCGCTCTTTTGGGGCGCTTCTATTATGCAGAAAAATAAATTCTCTTGTCTGACATGTTAAATAGTAAGTAGACGAAATCATGAACAGAATTTACAGGTTAAAAGGATGGTTTTATGGATGTTTTGGAATTTGCCAACAACAAAGGATTATAAAGTATCTGGCGAGAAAACCCCTCTCGACGAAGCCGGTGGTGGTAGTTCAATATGACCTGTATTGCAGCTTGCGGAGTCAGACAGACTTTAATTTGATTGATAAATACTATCATTACATTCTATGAACTACCACCACCGATATTATCGAAAATGGTTTCTACAATACCAAAGTGATATAGTAAGGCACGTCCACGGCGCCACTACTCCGTCGGGAAATCCCTTCGGTATACTTTAAGTGTTATATATGCGCTTTTGGCGCGTGGGAACTAACACCTTGTATATTTTACGTGCCATAGGTTCTTAGCTTATTAGATTCATGGCACAACTCCATATATACAGTTTTCAAGGTTCCGATATGCTATATATTTTAGCACAAACATGTGTTTGCGTAAAGGCGATTCATCCCACAACCGACTTCATCGGAAGGGGTTTTATCGCACGATATTTATAATATTGGTAATAATTCATCTATCGAGAGGCGTTTATGTGTAAATTAAAGAAAAGCATCGAAACTATTTTCAAAGGATTTGTTTTGGTGTTTACACCAACTTTATTGCGATTTGTATATGAGAACGGTTCTATATTTAATAATGCCCAGGTATCAACAACAATTTTAGATAATGTCTTTAATACTATGATAAATATAACGAGTACAATAGGAGGAAGTATGATTTTTCTAGGGGTAATGAGGATGGCTTTTACATTCATCTTAGATGTTCCAAAAGAACAAAATGTTAAAAAAGCCGAAACATATCTTCAGAGCATTGATACTTCTTTTGCTGTTAATGACAATGACTTAAGAAAACAATACTCCAACGAACTGGAAAAATTTAGAGCTGAACTTGATGAGTATAAAATCCGTCTGAGTAGTTATGCCAAAGAATATCATGACATCCCGATGGGGAAATCATTACAGGAATCTTTGGAAGTTCTTGAACTCATTAAAGAACATACAAGTCTTGAGGAGTGCCAAAGGGGTAATCTCTCTAAGCTAAACTCGCAATATCTTCCAGCTGTGATAGCACTTCTTGAACAATATAAAAACCTTTCAAGCTTTAAAAATACAACCATTAAAGTGAAAGCTGTTTTAAAAGAGCTTTCAGATACAGTGATTGCAAGCAAAACAGTATTTACAAATATTCTTGAAGAAGCTATTGCCGATGAAAAGCTAAATGCAGAAGTTGATTCCAAAATCTTTCTTAATACTGCTGTTCAAAATGGGTTATATGCAGATCGAAACACACTCGTCATGAGACAAACAGAAGACGAGGATAAATAATAATGAATTGAATGATGAGATAAAGGAGCACGCTGAGAAATATGAAGAAGCTTTGATAAAAATTGTAGGGATGCAGGGCAAAGTAGATATTGAAGATGACGAAAAAAAAACTACTTGGTCATATCTCAGAAGAAATTTGGAGTAAATGCAGAATTATTGAAAATACGCCGTCAGATGATTTTCATCCCATTTGTGATAAAAATGAGATTATTAAAGAAGCGCCAGGAAAATAAATTCCTGACGCTTTTACTTATTATGCTGTTTTTACATATTCGCTGCAATCACCAAACTCCTCAGCATCCGAAATAGGAAACTTCGGATAATGTTTACCAAATGTAAGTACGCAGTTACATGCATCTACAATAAGGTCTCTGTTGATCATTGCATTCATTGCATCATCTGATGAGATTTCCTTGCAGAGCCACTGATAAAGTTCTGCATCTGTTTTAAGATACATTTCTTCTTCCTCTGCAGAAGGATCCTGCCATCTTGAACCTTTGGTATCGAATCTTAATCCATTAACGATCTTTCTGGCCATTACTTTATCTCTTGTACTCATATGAGCATCGTTCGCAGCTACTAGAGGCATATCAAGCTCGTTTGCAAGTTTTGCAAGAACGTGCATATACTTTTTCTCGTTTGCTACTCCATGGAACTGCATTTCAATGAACCAGTTGCCTTTACCTGCAAGGTTTTCATAATAGAGCATTTCTTTTTTAAAGGCATCTTCTACATTATTGTCATCAACAATGCTTTCTGATGCTTCTTTAATTACTCTTTCATAATAACCTATGAGGGTGTCGCAAAGCTCATCCGCTGCGAGGGACTGAAGAGTAAAGTAATCAACATCGCTGTCATTTTTTGGCATAAGGTTCTTTACCTGGTTAGTGATCTCTGTGAGACCTTTCTGGACGTTCTTCTTCTGAGCCTTGATTCGCTTTACTTCAGCTGCAGCAAGCTCAGTCTCTTTCATTTCCTTTTCAAGAACTTTTAAAGCCTCTTCATCAGGATGTTTTTTAAGGGCCTGCTGCCTTTTGCCATACTTTTTGTTGGCAACAGCAGAAAGTTTTTCAATCTGTTCATCCAAAGATGAGATAAGTTTGTTCTGGTTATCAAGGCTGTCCCTTAAATAATTAAGAGATTTGAGCTTTCCATTAAAACCATCTACATTCTTTTTCTCATTCTCGCTCTCATACATGATTCCTGCAACAACACCGCCGATACAAGCGCTTGTAAGGATGATGTGATCATGGCCTTCTGTGCCAGGGCCCATATACTCTTCTAAGATCTTCTTAGAAATACAAGGATATTCGTTTTTACCTGCAACGATCTTACGGGTGTTTGACTTTGTGACCATAGAACAAAGTGTCTTATAGCCTTTTTCATCTTTTGCATAAGCAATAAGGTGAAGTCTTGTGTGCTTTTTCTTTGTTTTGTCTTCTACATCCTCGCAGACATAGAACTCAACTCCGATAATGCACTTGATCGGATCTGCATCCTTGTGCTCTGCGTTGTAAGTTTCACATGCTTTATATAAGGGTAATACTCCATACATATAAGCGTGATCCGTAACTGATACAGAACGTGCACCCATCTCGATTGCAGTCTTAAGATACTCATCTACAGTAAGGATACTGTCCTTTGCGCTTCCCATATCTGTATGTGTATGCAGAAATGTTTTTGCGAGGGGGTAGCTGACACCGTTTATTACGCCGCCGTTTTCCCAGAATCTCTTAAGCACTTCATTAGAAGCACCGTAATATCCGTCGATTACTGCCCTTTCCATATATAACTCCTTTCTTTATACAGACATTTAATTTTATGATTCTAGTATGTGTGATTTTAAAAAAAATAATATGCGCCATATTTTTTAATAGAAAAATTGATGTCAGAAAAGAAAGGAGAGAATAATATGAGAGAACCGATTGCAAATATCGTTCTGCCAGAAGATGTTTTAAAGAACCTGACAAAAGCAGATAAGCTTCTTATAAAGAATACTATCAAAGGAACAAATGAAAGATATAAGGATTTTCCAGAAGAAAAGCTTTCAAATGAGGAACTCCTTAGGAGAGTATCTTATGAGCTTGAAGTCATCATAACAATGGGATTTTCAGATTACTTCCTTGTTGTTGCAGACTTCTTGCAGGTAGGTCAGAAGATTGGCCATATGCCACTTGACAGGATTGAACATCTTAGGGCTCATATGACAGAGATGTCTATCGAGGAAATGATCTCTTATATAGAAGAAGATATGTCATACCCAGGATTTACGATCGGTATCGGTCGTGGATCAGGAGCTGGTTCAGTTGTTGCTTATGTGAATTACATTACAAATGTTGAGCCAACCCAGTACGACCTTCTCTTCGAGAGATTCCTTAACCCAGAAAGAGTCAGTATGCCGGATTTTGATAGCGATCTAAGTAAGGCAGAAGCCCCATACGGAGTACGTGATATCGTAATCGAGTATGTGGGCAAGAAGTATGGTTATGATGGTGTCTGTGGTATCTGCACGCCAAGTACCCTTGCTCCAAAGGCAGCGGTTATGAATACTGCAAATATCCTTGTGGACAGAGAGTTCCAGAAGAAAAAGGGCTTTAAGGAGGGGGATTACATTCCTAATTCCGAAAAGGATCCTGTGTGGGTAGAGATCAACAAGCATTATACTGATCTTTCAAAGGCAATCCGTGCGGATATCCCTGAAGATCCAGGAACAACATTTTCATCAGAGATGGAAGACGGCAGCACTCTCTACGAATCCCTTAAGATGAAATACGCTGGAAGCAAGGACGCTACAGAGATCATCGAGCTTGCAAATATGCTTGACGGAGTAAATGATAACTACGGAAAGCACGCAGCTGGTGTCATCATTGCTGACAATGGCAATGTAGGTGAGTATGGCGCGCTTATGTATGATGATGAGTCAAATGGCTGGAAGATCCAGATGAACGCTGTTGAATGCGAAGATACAGCCGGACTCCTTAAAATGGACTTCCTTGGGCTTAAGACTCTTAACATCATTACAATGGCCCTTCGTCTTATCTATGAGAACAGAGGTATCTACATCAACGTAGAAAACCTTCCTGATGATCCGGAAGTTTACAGCAAGATCTTTGCTACCGGAAATACTGTGGAAGTATTCCAGTTCTCATCAAACGGTATGAAGCAGATGCTTAAGAAATTCAAGCCTGATAAGTTTGATGACCTTACACTTCTTAATGCGACTTTCAGACCAGGCCCAATGAAATATATTGATCCTATTGCTGATAAAAAGCATGGCCGCCCTGTTGAAACATCAGCTTTTGACAAAGTGCCACAGATCCAGGAGCTTCTTGCTCCTACATACGGATATCCTGTATATCAGGAGCAGGTAATGAGAATATTCCAGATCATGGGACAGTATTCTATTGGCGGTGCCGATGAAATCCGTCGTGCCATGTCAAAAAAGAAACAGTACATCATTGCTGAGAACAGAGAAATCTTCGTTCACGGCGGCGAGATGGAAAACCATAGAACACACAAGTCAATTCACGTTGGCGGTGCTATGGAACTTGGAATTGCAGAAGATACAGCTTATGAAGTATTTGACGCTCTTTCGGATTTCGCTAAGTACGGCTTTAACAAGTCTCATTCACTTGCTTATGCAAAGACAGCTTATATGACAGCATGGCTTAAGCTCCATTATCCTATCGAATTCTACACAGCATGTCTGTGCATCGAAGAAAATAAGGAAATGGCAGCAATCCTTGCAGATGCTAAAGCCAATGGAGTAAAGATTGCTCCTGTCGATATCAATACTTCAAGAGCTGGATTTACATGCGATACAGAGCAGATTTATTTTGGATTTGCTGGAGTAAGTATGGAAAAGGCTACGCAGAACCTTACACATGACTATGTCAGTGTTGCGGATTTCATCTTAAGAGGTGGAATCAAGGGCTCAAAGCTTGAAGGACTCGTAAAGGTAGGAGCATTTGATAACTTTACTACTAGCAGAAAGGCACTCTTAGAAGTCCTTCCTGTATATGCAGAGCATATGGAGGCTATCAAAAAGGCACAGGCTAATGTGACTAAGTACACAAATATCCTTGCCGATATGGAAGCTGATCCAGAGGGTAAGACACTTTTAAAGAAATATGATAGAAAGTCATGGCCTAAGAAGGAAGAAGCTCAGACTCGTCTTGAAAATGCTAAGGAATCACTTGATTTCCACACAAAGGCTATTAAGGCTCAGGTCATTCCTATGCAGCAGTTTAAGGACACTATGTACGAAAGACTGCAGGCAGAAAAAGACCTCTGCGGTCTTTACCTTACAGGACATCCTGTTGATATGTACGGTACTCCAAAGGATAACGGCTGTATGGAGATCATTAACTCCACAGGCAACTGCCATATCATGGGACAGATCAGCAATCTTCGCATCTGCTCTACAAAGGCTGATGCATCAAAGAAGCTTGCATTCTTTGATATTGAAGATCAGACAGACAAGATTCATGTATGCTGCTTTACAGAAAGCTTTAATAATAACGGAAGCAAGCTTGCAAACGACATGGTCGTTAAGCTTTCCGGAACTGTAAAAGCAGATAAGCAGGATCCTGATACACTCCAGTTTATCTTAAACAAGGGTGATAAGTCTGTAATTCCTCTTGCTGTTGCAAAGAGTGAGTTTACCTTTAATATTAAGGATCTTACTCAGCTTAAGGAGCTTCAGGATAAGCTCTCAGACTTTGAGATGGCTGGCGGACATCCTGCATACATATATGATATGTCTACAGGCGACCGTATGAAGCTTGATATCTGCCTTATGGATGAAGCAGAAAACATCAGAGTAGCATAACTTATTAGTATCCCCGGCAATATGTCGGGGATATTTTATAAAATATGCAATAATCAACTGTATTTGTTATAATGAATAAAGAAAGCATAAATAGATGTTCGCCCGAACAGTAAGCAAATGATTATCAAGTAGGGCGAGGTTTCCTCCCCGATTTGATATATATATTATTAGAGAAAGGAGAAAACCGATGTCAAAGGAGTTGTATATGGAACATAATCCCCTCCTATCATTTGAGGATGGACTTGAAATTACTTATTCAGACTTAAAAAAGCACGCCAATGGCACTGCTTTTATTACAATCTATTTTGAAAGACCAAATGATAAAGGTTTTTTTGATTCAGCACAGATTGATTTCCCAGGTTCTAACTTTTCTGAGGTGAAGGGTTTTACTGAGGAAGACTTAAAAGAATTCAGGGAATACGTAGACCGCAGTGGACATACGGCATTTGAGTTTTCAAAGGAAAATGAATATGCCTAGTTTTCCAAATTTATTGGGTTTTAAAATATTCATCTGGTCAAATGAAGGTTGTCCATTAGAGCCTGCACATATACATGTAACAGATAACATTCCGTCAAAGAATGCTACAAAGTTCTGGATTTTAAGCAACGGAAAAGTAGAGCTTGCTTCTAATGGCTCACACCTATCAGAAAAAGATTTATCGAGGCTTAAAAGAGCGTTGGAAGATTATACTGATGTATATGTTGCAAAATGGGAAGCGTATCATAACGTAAAGGCTACGTTCCATGATAAAATGAATTGATAAAAGCATATAAAGCTGCCATCCATTTGTGAGGCAGCTTTTTGTGTGCAGAAAAACGCACGCATATAAGCTTTAAATTATAAAATATCCATAATCTTATACGTATGTTTTGTTTTTAAAAGGAAGGAATTTAAAACAATGATAAGGCAAAATGATGTAAGATTATATGGCTTCGTTTCCAGCAAGCCTCAGATTACATGCACTAACGAATCCGGCGAATTTGTTAGAGGAATCTGTACTCTTGCTGTTATAAGAAGCGTAAGATACAGCGGCAACCAGACAGCTGATTCCGACCGTATCATGTATGACCATCCGGTCATTTTATCAACTGATCCTGAGATCATTGCACAGATGGCAAAACTCAAGATGTATGACATTGTCGAGATCAAAGGAACACTTGTAACTAGAAAGATCAAAAAAATCACTTATTGTCAGGGCGACTGCGGATGCGGTGCAAGAAATAACGTAGATGGTAACATCAGCTTTGTTATGCCTCTTGTACTCAAGAAAAGAAACATTGGCGGCGAACCTTACACAAAGAATCAGGCAGAGCAGGAGCTTATTGAAAACAGAGAGTTCTCCAACTCAATCGTTATTCTTGGAAACCTCTGTCAGGATGTAAGATACTTCCACGAGAAGAATATTCAGACATCAACATTCCAGATTGCAACAGACAGAAAGTATGTTGTCGAAGCTGACAGTGCTGATGTAACAGCTGATTATCCTTTGGTAAGAAGCTATGGAAAGCAGGCAAAAAATGACAGCCTCTGTCTTACAACAGGCTCTCTTATCCTTATTGATGGATATATCCATACAAGACATGCTCCCAGAAAGACTTTATGTGAGAGCTGTGGTGTTGAGTATGAGTGGGAAGATTCAATTACAGAGATCATTCCATTTGTAGAAGAGTATCTCGCAAACTACACTGCACTGGCTGTTGCAAAAGAGCAGGAAGAAGCTGCCAAACTTGCACAGGCTGATGCACTTCTGAACTCATGATGATTCATAGTTTTAATACATTTTTATATCCTCTATTTTAGTAAGGGTCGCGCCTTTGTAGGGCACGGCCCTTATTTTTGTTTAAATGACAAAATTTACTTTTAAATAAAAGAAAACAGCCTGGTCAATTTGGCCAGGCTGCAAGTCGTATAGATGCTATGTCAAAGAATTTCTTCTTCAAATGTAGTTGCTTTTGTCTTTGCATGATAGATAGTAAATCTATATTTGCTTGTAACATAAGAAACTGGCACATACGGTTCATTCCAGTATCTTGAATCATATGATGCAAGTCTGTTATCGCCAAGGACAAAAATTTCGTCCTCAGGTACGGCAAAGATTGTATTGTCACCACCGTAAGTAATCCCTACATTTTCAAGATATGGCTCATCAATCTTTTCACCATTAACATATACGTACATGTCTTTGATGACAATCATATCGCCGGGGATTCCGATCACTCTTTTTACCCAGTGCTCCCCGTCATGATTAAATCCTATGATGTCGCCTCTATTTGGCTTGTAACCAAAACGTACTTTGGTGAAAATAGCGTAGTCTCCGGTCATAAGTGTTGGCTCCATGGAACCAGAAACTACATGGTCAACCTCGAATATAAAAAGAATAAGAAAAACCATAATGAGAAAGGCAACATTGCCTTTTAAGTAACCCATAATAGTTTTAATAAGCTGTCTACATAATTTAGTGAAGCGTTGCATTACTAATATTTTCTCCTATATTGATTGCTTTCAAATCTTTATAGATTGTAGCACAGCATGCAGATGAATTATTTTTCTGCACAGGAGTTTTGGAGATTTATGTATAAAAAATATCAAAAAGCTGTAAGCGTATCACTTGTTGCAAGTATGCTGACTTTGTCTGCGTGTAGCACACAGGGTGTGATAGATGGAATAGACGTAATGCTTGGCAAAAAGGAAGTAGTGAGCCAGACAAATGAACAAGCTCTGACGCCTGTAGTAGTGCAAGATGCCAGTCAGACGCTTACGATCAATGAGAACTTCTCACATGGAGGGTATTACTATGACAAACTCTCGGATGTGCAGAAAAGCATTTATATAGCTCTTTATGATACCTTTGTGTCATATGGGAAAGAATGTCACCTTGGTGATAATGATGCTGAGCAGATAGCCATAGTATATAAGAGTATTGTTTTTGATCATCCAGAGATTTTTTATATTGATGGATTCCAGCTTGAGTATTTTAAAAGTGAAATCCCTTATTACATATTCAAGCCAAATTACACAAAGACGCCCGACGAAATAGAGCTGACAAAAGATAAGATAGATGTATATGTAAATACTGCGCTATGTGCGATAAATAATAATGGCGACGAATATGCTATCTTGCAGCAGATTTATGAGTATATCATAACAACCACAAGGTATGATATGTCGGCTCCGGATCTGTCAAGCATTGTATCTGTCATGTGCAATGGCAGGGCAGTGTGCGAAGGATATGCAAAGACCACCATGTATTTACTTCAACAGTATGGTATTCAGTGTACAGTAGTTCCTGGTTATATCAGAAAAAACGGAACAGCCCATCTTTGGAATGCTGCCAAGATCAACGGCCAGTGGTACTACATTGACACTACATGGGGCGACGAAGATTTTGAAAATGACAGGAATGCTCCAGAAGTTAGGTATGATTATCTGTGTGTTTCTGAAGAATACCTGGCAGGAAGCCATCAGATAGATGCGTTCGTTGATATGCCCAAGTGTGTATCCATGGATGACAATTATTATAAGAAATCAGGAAAGATGGTTACATCTGAAACAGATACGAACCTTGCAAAACTATTGAAGCATCTTGAAACTGACAAAACTGCAAGTTTTGCCTGTTCGGATGCAGGAACCTATCAGAAGGTGATTGATAAACTTATAAATAGAAAAGGTATATTTGCTTATCTTAATAATAAAAGAGTAAACCTTAAATATGTCGTTAACTCTCATGTCTACTCGATCACATTTTGGATCAAAGAGGAATAGGAATGGAAAAGATAAACATTGTAAGTGGAATAACAGGCTCTGCTCCTGCATTTATATTTGCGTTTATTTTCCTGGCAATCGTTATATATCTTGCTGTACTCACATCTTTTGAACATAAAGAATACAGGAAGATGAAGCATGCTAAAAAGCTTATTGAAGAAGGGCATGAGCGCGCCAAAAAGGGTAATAAAAATGATGGATTTTACCAGGAAACAAAGCGTTTAAAAACAAAGAAAGAAGAGGATATGCAATGGGAAAAGGAATTGAAAGACCAGGCGGCCAAAGATTTAGAGCTGCTAAAGTAATTGCATCCGTTCTTACATGTATGTGCCTTGCAGGATGCGGGCAGAGCGTTTTGGCTGGTACGGCAGTCGTAGCTGAAAACGATCCGGTTGTTGCGCAGTCTAGTGGCGATGTCAGCTGGTATGATGGGATAGAGATGCGTACGGCAAGAGTCAATATAGGACCGGTAATGCCTGTTGAGAACTTAGAGCAGATAAACACAGAGAAAGTTCCTCTTACTGATGTAAGCCAGATAAGATGTTTCCAGATAAGTTCTTTGGATAACATCAAAGGGCTCTATGATATGCAGGTTTATGACAAAAATCATGACCTTATAAGACATGTTGGAACGGTATATGACGGATGCGTGTATGAACTTGGGAATGGCTGGTATGGATTTGTTATCCCAAATAGTTATAACGAAGAAATCAGTTTGCGTATAGGCACAACATATTTTAATCTGAGGTGATAAGATGACTAAGGAATATTACTGGGGCCTGCTTGATCAGGTTACACAGATCGAAAATGAAGAGTATGCTCATAAGTCCATCGTGCATACAGAAGCAAATAATTTAAAAGCCATGGCATTTGCCGGACTTATACGATTCGGAGAGCATTTCCAGATAGAATCAAACCAGGCAGAAATAGAGAGGATCAAGGCTGAATCAAAGAAAGGACTTTTTGCTTCAGATACCCCGATTCCTGAGCTGCGCGAAGTCCTAAGAATAAAGAAAATGGATAACACAGTTTATGTTATCGAAACAGAACTTCTGCAAAAATGCATGAAGAGCGATTATAACAAACTTGTACTTCACGAAACAGAAAAAGAAACAGCAATGGCTCCAGAAGAAGTCATCAGTATGCCTACTATTACCAAGGAAGAGCAGGAACTTCCTGTTAATGATACTCCGGTGATGGAATCTGTAGAGGAGATTACAGCAGAGAAATCCGAGGATGGAAGAAGCGAATCTTATATCCCTACTCTTAATGGCGATTTTAAATATGACACAGATCCTCATTATTTGAAATCACTTAAGTCTTTCTGTTTCAATCACACAAGAATGATCCTCGAATTAGGAAAGGATAAGAAAGCGGTTGTTGATTTTAATATATTCCCGCTTGTTTTTGTTGAGGACGCTCCTATTACAGACATCATGGTGGTGGCTGTTTCCGGAAGAACAATAAGAGCTGGTATTTCAAGGGGTGTATCTGCAAGTGTTGAGATAAAGTTTGACGAGATGTCATTTATTGCAAGGGGCTCCTGGAAAGATGGCAAATTTGTAACTCAGGTTAACTGCCTTGATAATCTTTACGCTGACAAGTTTAAGGTTAAGACTACTCCATATATGCCTGAGACGCGTACACGTATGACATATATGCAGGAAGATATCTTTGGAAAGTTCTATAATTTCTTCCCGGCAGCAGTTGGTCTTAATGCCGACAATGGATTTGCAATGTGCGCAGCTGTTATCGTTGAGAACGGTAACCTAAGCGTTGCTGTATCTAATGAAGAAAATGTATTTACTGTGATTGATCCGGATGGAATTCCGCAGCAGATATCACTTTATTGGAGCGGTGGGGCAGAACCTGTACTTCACCTGGAACTCGAAGAGATGGATTGAAAGTAGAGTTTGGATTCGATGTATCTATAAACGAAAGATTACTCGCCGATAGTGGCATTAAGCTTCCTTCACATGCGTAAAGCTAAAGTATCAATAAAGGCTACCCGCGGGTAGCTTTTTGTTTGTAAAAATATTTCCGTGCAGAAGAAAATAATTTGTGCAGAAAAATATTTGATCAAATTCTCCTGGTATAATTTTAATAAATCAGGAGGATACTTATGTTATTAAACACGCAGCCAATAAAGGCATTTTCAAATCTTTATAATCAGGAATTATCATTTGATTCAATTTTAAAGCAGGATGAAGAAGGCAGACCATATCATGCTATCTTACATAACTCTCTTAAAGAATATATGCTTAGCCTTGCTAAAAATCTTGCTAATGACCAAAAATCTCCACCAGTAATTATTGATTATAAGCCCATTGAAACTTCAATGTCTCATTCAGTAGTAGACTGCACTATAAAGATGGGTAACTATCAGATCACTGAAACAGGAGAAGCTACAATCGCAACACTTAATTCATCAGTTGCAAAAAACTTTCCTTATCTTGAAGCTCAGACAAGAGCATATGACAGAGCAGTGATTTCATTCCTGCAACTTCAGGTTGATGGTAAGAGAGTATATAGCGATAGAGAAAGCGCATGAACTACCATCACCGATGACATCAGAAATGGTTTCTACAATACCCTGCGGTATAGTAAGGCACGTTCACAGTGCCGCTACTCCGTCGGGAAAATCCCTTCGGCATACTTGAAAATGTTATTTGATGCGCTTATGGCGCGTGGGAACTAACACCTTGTATATTTTACGCACCACAGGTTCTTGGTTTGTTAGATTCGTGGCACAACCTCATATATACAGTTTTCAAGGTTCCGAATGACTTATTCTAACACGAACAACTGTTTGTGTAAAGGCGATTCATCTCACAATCGATTTCATCGGAAAGGGTTTTCTCGTGCGTTATTTATAATCAGTTTAGAATATCCGCCCTTCGCCGAGTGCATTGGGCGGAAATTTTCATATAATTTTTATTTATCTGCACCATTTTAGGTCATAGGCTCAACAGCCCGGCAAGATCCGATACCTGGGAGACCACATTTACTAGTCTGTAAATGCGGCAAACCCGCTTGAATAGCGGTACCGAATATGATCTAAGTGGTGCTATTTTCTTTCTTTAAATTTTCTTTTAATTTCACCTATTTTAATTGTTATTTAATAGCATTTACGTGCAGAATGCGATATCGTGCATATAACGGTAGATGTAAATATCCCATATATGCGGGATAAGACCATATTCCTTTAAAATATGCAGAAATATTGTGAATTTATCTTTTCTTATATTAACCAAAATATAATCAGAACGTTAAAATGTCAGTTTAAGAAAGGAGAGATAAATGAACACAGATAAACGCGGCCGAACGTGGTATCCGATATACGGCTATTCCACACTTCAAGGGTTCGCGAATGTTCTGCGTAACAACAAGGTGCCGATCATAATATATGATACAGAGACCACCGGAACTGGCAAAAAAGCATATATCGTTCAGATAAGTGCTCTAAAGCTTTCCCCTGGAAATCCCTATTATATAGTCGACACACTAGACCAATATATCAGGCCACCAATCCCAATGCCGGCGGCAGCAAGTGCCGTTAATCATATTACTGATGAGTTTTTAGAAGATAAGCCCTCGGAAGAGATTGCGCTTAGTTGGATCCAGAACTTTTTCGGAGATCCCAATGATTCAGTAATTGCCGGGTACAATCACATCTCTTTTGATAATAAGATGATGAACAATATGTACCAGAGGGCAGCAGGTCTTACATTTGACCCTAAGTGGAATGTAGACGCGCTTGTTATGGCAAGGTGCCTTGTGGACCGAAATGAAATCACCGACGGAAGATTTACTCTTGCGTCAATAGCCGAAACATACGGGATTAAAACAGATGAAGATCAGCAGTTGCACAATGCGATGACTGATATTCAGGTGACGATGAAAGTCATGTGGGCTTTGATTAACGATTATGTCGACTCCGGTTTGGAACAGGTGTATTTAAGTCAAAGCACAAAACCGATTATCCAGATACTCGGAGCACCAAAAAGACAGACTTATTCAAAATTATCTGATTATGTGTATTTTGATGTTATATGCTGTGGCGAGACGGGACAGATAAGATATGAGGTTTATGACAAAAGGTTTGTAGAGGTTACGCAGACATCGATACTCGAAAAAGGAAATATGGAACAGTTTATCGTTGATGCGCAGGCCATGGTGGGCGGCGACATCAACCGCTTTAAAGGTTAAAGGAGAATAAAATGAATAAGCAGGAGATAATGCAAAGGATTGCAGAGTTTGAAGCAAACCGAAGTTATGAGAGATTTAACTTTATGGCTCTTACATTCTTGTATTATATTGGCCAACAGCCAGAAGACGGATATGCTTACTTTAAAGCTGTCCGAGTCTGCGAAGCCGATGAATATGAGCTTAATGACAAGCCATGTGAAACCGTAAAGAAAGATCTTGATGAACTTCCTTATGAGCTTCTTGAAAGACTGGAATATGAACCAGAAACTGAGGTTGAGGCAAAAAGATATAATAATATCCACAAGATCGTTCTTTTATTTGACGAAGGAACAGAGAAAGAGAGATATGTAATTCTCAATCAGGATACATATCTCCATACCTCTCATGCTGTCTTTGATCGTAAATGGGGACAGCTTAATTCACTTCAGAGCCTTCGTCATATCTGCAAAGAACTTTTAGATAGTGATGAACGTAAAGGAGCAGACTGTGACGAGACTAAAGAGCTCGAAGAGACTCTTCAGTATTACGGCACATTTATTAGAGGCTGTACTCTCATAAAACATGATGGGTATTCTGAAATCCTGTCATTTAGAACAGGTAATGCAGTGGTACGCCCATTCTCAGAGGTTGCAGAAAATTTCCTTAAGACAACAGGAGCTGAAGAAGGCGAACTTTACCTCACAAACAAAGAATGTCAGATAAGAGTTCTTCTTCCTATTGAAGGCTTTTGCGGAAATAAGCCTATCCTCATTCTTAATTACAGTGATACGGGATATGTAAAGGACTCCATTGGATATGGATATTGCGTTGGTGCACACTATTTTCAGGTTGGAACATTTGATTTTGAAAAAGATTACAATTACAGCGAAGTAAAAGAACTTGCGCTTGCCGCTTTGGAAAAGAATATTGCTGAGTGCCGTGAGAACGCAGATGTACCTCTTACAACCAACCCAGTACTTCAGGCGTCAAACATTATTGTTTCCGCACGTAGAAAGGCTGGTCTTAAGGACAGCTTCCCAGGTAATAAGATACTGGATAAGCTTTATGAGACCGTTGGTGAGGAAAAATACGAGACAGAACTTGATCTGAAACTTGCAATTTTAAATCATATCTACTCAACAAAGCTCGCGCCTACAAATAAGGCTCTTTTAGAGAAGAAAGGCGCAAATGCTATTTTGAATGCATAAGAAAAATAAAAACACTCTTGTTATATTACAAGGGTGTTTTTTTTCATTGGAAGGGGTTTTCTCGCACGATATTTATAATAATATTTCCGCCTACTTTTGAGCTTTGGATTAATCCAAGGCTCTTTTTTATGTATCAAATATTCTTCTGCGGAAAAATAATAATACATAATAATTTTATTAAAATATTGCAAATATTATTTCCTAATTTTTCCATACTAAAAAGATAATAAAAATTGGTATTGTAATTTTTAGGAGGTAAAACGAACAATGAACCCTTTTCGTAAATATCGTAGAGCTTTATCTGCGGCATTAACGACTCTAATGATGGCAACAATAAGCATCGATGTTGTTGCTGCAGATGGCATTAGATCAACCGGTGTATTTAATGGAACCGACAGTGCAGAAAATACTGTCATCATCGATGCAGATGATATCAGACAGAACTATGCAGCGATCCTTCAGATAAAGAAACAGCTTGCCGGTCTTTCCGGAAAGTCACTTGAGTGGTCTGATGATATGGCTACATATGTAGTCGTTACATATAAGAAAGATGAGAACGGTGATATAGTTACAGATGAGGAAGGTAACCCAGAGCCAGAGTCTATCGAACCTATAGGAGCACTAGGCACAGCTGATCCTACTATGGTAGTTGAAAACAGGTCATTCTCATCTCTGTATGCTAAGACAATCTATAATGGTTCTTCCACAAAGAAAGCTCCCGGGGTACAGCAGAACGGTACTCTTGTAGATGTGCTCCATAATGGATGGACCACTAATCAGCTTAATGGCCAATATTATTACACATTAAATGACACACTTAAGACTGGCGGCTCAACCAGAGAAAAACAGTCTGAATCTCAAGCTCCCGATGAGACAACAGCGGACCTTAGCAGCAGAACAAACATACTTGCACTTGATGATTATAACCCAACTACAACCAGCGCAAGTTTTGGAACACAGACAGAGACATCCGAGTATTCCTCTAATGCCGGAAAACTCACAGAGACAAAGTCATCGCTTGTTCTTGGCGCTAATGATTCCGTTACTTTACCTGCTGGATATTACAACAAACAGGTAACAATCTCTAACGGTGTCATTAACAGAACGCGTAATGACAAGGTTACTGTAAGTGGTCTTGTTGGTTCGAAGGGAGAGGCTGCTGCTAACGGGAACATAACAAAGACTTTTGCTGATGGAGATTATGATATCTCCGCACTTGATAATGTAAATTCATATCTATATCTTGGAGCTAAGTCTGCTGTTACATTCCCGGCTGGTTATTACTCAAAGCCGATCACAGTTGAGAATTCAGTAACAGATAGAAGTAACACTGTTCTTAAAGTTGAGGCTAATTATGATGCGGCATCAATGAGTACCTCTGATAAGTCAAAAGAGGGCACCGCTAAAAAAGGACAGTATTCAACAGCGACAAATGGCTCAAATCCAAGCGTTAACTCCAATGGCAAGGCTGTTCTTGGTATCAACGAAACAATTACTCTTCCTGCGGGTTATTACGAGAATCCTTTGACGGTGAGTAATGGCGTAGTAAATAGGGGAAGCGTCACAAAGGCGCTAAATGCAGGAAAATCCCAAACGCTTGCTGCAGGTTACTACTCTGGTGTTACAATCTCTGCTAACAGTCTTGCATCACAGACAGCGGCGACATCTACTGCCGGAGATATCCTTAGCGGTAAAACAGCTTGGGTAAATGGACTTTTGGTAACGGGAAACATGCCAAATCATGGCGCCCCTAGTACAGTTCTTACAAGCCGCAACAAAACAGTAAACTTTCCAGCCGGATATTACGATGCATTCACCGTATCAACAGATTATACTTCTATCCCTGGAACAATTGAGTATCATCATCATGTACATAGCCTTACATCATCTACAGAGGAAGTTATAAATGATAGTCTTGCTCAAAACTCTGTTTCCGGACAGTATGCAGATAATTATCAGGCAGCTAATTCGGGCGGTTGTTTTACTAAGCTACAATACACTGGCCATCAGCATACTTCTAGCTGTCAATTAAGAAGAGGAGAAATTAAAATAGATTGGGGCGAATCCGGCTCTGGCGATGGGTGGTTTCGTTATGTTTGGAAATGTTCTAAGTGCGGTGAGTTTATGGATTGTTGGACGCAGAGTTCAGGAAGTGACTGGACGGGCAAGTGGCATACTTGTGGGGGATATGACTGCGGTAATTCTCCGAAAAATATAAATCCTGTATATGTTCGTACTTGTGATAGAGAAAACGGCGAACTTACAAAAGTAGAGATTATATATGATTAAATAGAAGAACAATAAAAAGTGCTGCTTGGAATATCCTGAGGGGCACTTTTATTTTAATAGCCTTTTAAGATGTAAATATTTTTTTTTGAATTTATCCATATTAGAAAAGACAATAAAAAATTATATTGGATTTATCTATGGAGGTAATACGAGAAATGAACCCTTTACGTAAATACCGTAGAGTTTTATCTGCGGCATTAACGACTCTAATGATGGCAACAACAAGCATCGAGGCTGTCGCTGCAGATGGCGTTAGATCAACCGGTGTATTTAATGGAACCGACAGTGCAGAAAATACTGTCATCATCGATGCAGATGATATTAGACAGAACTATGCAGCGATCCTTCAGATCCAGAAACAGCTTGCCGGTCTTTCTGGAAAGTCACTTGAGTGGTCTGATGATATGGCTACATATGTAGTCGTTACATATAAGAAAGATGAGAACGGTGATGTAGTTACAGATGAGGAAGGTAACCCAGAGCCAGAGTCTATCGAACCTATTGGAGCACTGGGCACAGCTGATCCTACTATGGTAGTTGAAAACAGGTCATTCTCATCTCTGTATGCTAAGACAATCTATAATGGTTCTTCCACAAAGAAAGCTCCCGGTGTACAACAGAACGGTACTCTTGTAGATGTGCTCCATAATGGATGGTCAAGCAATCAGCTTTCAGGACAGGCTTACTATACAGAAAACGACACCCTTAAGACAGGAAATTCAACCAGAGAAAAACAGTCTGAATCTCAGGCTCCCGATCAGACAACAGCGGACCTTAGCGGCAGAACAAGTACGCTCACACTTGATGATTATAACCCAACTACAACCAGCGCAAGCTTTGGAACACAGACAGAGACATCCGAGTATTCCTCTAATGCTGGAAAGCTCACAGAGACAAAATCATCGCTTGTTCTTGGCGCTAATGATTCCGTTACTTTACCTGCTGGTTATTACAACAAACAGGTAACAATCTCTAACGGTGTCATTAACAGAACACGTAATGACAAGGTTACTGTAAGTGGTCTTGTTGGTTCGAAGGGAGAGGCTGCCGCTAACGGAAACATAACAAAGACTTTTGCTGATGGAGATTATGATATCTCCGTACTTGATAATGTAAATTCATATCTGTATCTTGGAGCTAAGTCTGCTGTTACATTCCCGGCAGGTTATTATTCAAAGCCAATAACAGTTGAGAATTCAGTAACAGATAGAAGTAACACTGTTCTTAAAGTTGAGGCTAATTACGATGCAGCCTCAATGAGTACCTCTGATAAGTCAAAAGAGGGCACTGCTAAAAAAGGACAGTATTCAACAGCGACAAATGGCTCAAATCCAAGTGTTAACTCCAATGGCAAGATAGTGCTTGGCATTAATGAATCCATTACACTTCCTGCTGGTTATTATGAGAATCCTATAACTGTAAGTAATGGCGTAGTAAATAAAGGTTCTATTGAGACAGTCCTTACAAAAAACAAATCCACAATAGACCTCGAAGCAGGATATTATTCGAAAGCTAAAATTGCGACCAATGTGCCCGATATTCCTGCAAAAATAGAATATAATATGGGGCATGTACATACAGGAAGCTCTTCCAGAGGAGGAGGATGCTACGGAAGGTCCGAAACAAAAGCCTGCGGTGGTTCCGGCGCTATTACTGGAGAAGATTGGGGAGGCTATTATTTCGATACAGATGGGGATGGCCAGCTTGATCAGAACCATTTCTGGGTTGGTAGTTGTACTAGCTGTGGAAATAGACTTTATGGAGATTATTTAGGACAGGTTGTTAGATGTGATAATACAGTTACTGTGTGGCACATCAATTGCGGAAAATCAGAGGGGCAGATTGTAAGAACGACTCAGGATCTTTCGACCAAGACAGCCAATGAAAAGATTGTATCTGCATTTATTACATACGAATGAACTACCATGACCGATGACATCGGAAATGGTTTCTACAATACCAAAGTGATATAGTAAGGCACGTTCACGGCGCCACTACTCCGTCGGAAAATCCCTTCGGTATACTTTCAGTGTTATATATGCGCTTTTGGCGCTTGGGAACTAAACACCTTGTATATTTTACGTGCCATAGGTTCTTAGCTTATTAGATTCATGGCACAACTCCATATATACAGTTTTCAAGGTTCCGATATGCTATATATTCTAGCGCAAACATGTGTTTGCGTAAAGGCGATTCATCCCACAACCGATTTCATCGGAAAGGGTTTTCTCGTGCGTTATTTATAAAGGATAAATCGAATGAAATCAAAAATATCGCTAATGACACTAGGCATTATGCTGATATGCTCAGCTTGTGGTCAAAAAGAAGAAAACTGGCTTAATGCAGATTCACAGTGGCAAATCGAAGCGCCAGAAGCGGATTTTTCAAGTACAGAGCAGCTTGCAAATACAGAAAATATAGAAGAAAATGCTGAAAATATATCCAGCTCATCAGATGGCGCGAATGAATTAAAGGTAGATTCTGACGGATATAAAACCGCAGATTTTATAAACTGGCAACAGCAAGGAGACCTTGCTGTCAACTTCGATTTTCCCGTTGAAATTGTAGATGTGGCATTTATCTCGCCATCAGGACAAATCCTTGAGAAAAACAGCTTTGATTATAAAGGGCAAAATGGCAGCCTTGAATGGGCGGAAGGCGATAATGAATCAGGCATGACATGGGCTACATACCGTATACATAATGCTGAAAAAGGACAGTGGCAGATTAAATACAACCTGGGTAAAAATGATTCTATCAATTACTCTATCATTGATGATAGAGAAGAGGCTTATATAGATCCGGCAACAGAGAAACCTGCCGATACTGTAGATATTGTTGTAAAATCTATCTACACGCCAGTTACTAAATGGTCTGATACTGACAATGTTGTGACCGTAGATCTGGACAATGAACATAAGATGACTACCTGCATCTGTGAAAGACAGTATTTCCTTGAGAACTTAGATGGCCAAGAACTACATGCCGTTAAAGGAAGGCCGTTTGTTTTAGAGGCTGAAGACGGAACAATGTACGGATATGGTCTTGATACCAGTAAATACAGTAATAGTTCTTTGGGTGAATGGCAGAGCGACGGAACGTATACAACCATTGCTACTACAAGTGGCGCCTTATACAAATAATGTAAAATAGTACCCCTTGTTCGATTATCGAGCAAGGGGTATAAATATTAATGGTATGTAGTAATACGATATTAGTCGTCAAATTCTTCAAAATCACTGTCTACTTCAAGCTGCTTCATGACTGGCTCGGCCCCAAACACTTCTCTATACAGCTCTTTGAAATCCTGTGGTTCTTTATCTTGCACTTTGGTTTGTTCTGTTTGCCCTATGTGCAGGATATCTTTGGCTGTGCCAATCGTGGGATCATATATCATGGTCTTAACAAAAGCCTTTATTATTTTATTGTCTTTCTTTTTTCTCTTCTTTTTATTAGGCTTTATCACGATAGGTTCAGGCTCCAATAAAGCCTGTTCAATACCTTTGCGTTCTTTGAGCTCACAAAGCTCAATAAAAGATAACTTTTTTGAATATAATTTCTGATGCCATTCAGCATTACAATCCAAGCAAAAACAGTTCCTGTCATCATTTGCATATTGTTGGAGACGAACGTATTCTCCATAACGCAAATATCTGCGACATATGCGCGGATCAGTTTTTGTCGATGCAATAATATAACCGGTTTTAGGACTGCTACAGAACGGACAGTCATCTACTATTATCACTCTGCGTTTAAACATCAGTGGTTCCTCCATGTATTTATTATGGATATTCTACGATATTACTTTATTTGTGATTACGACAAAATAAAAGCACGCCAGTGGTGTGCTTTTTAGATTGCAATTGATAAATTGATCTGATCCTTGATGGGAGCAATGTACTGTGTGTCTATGCCTTGCTCATTTGTGAGAATTGAAAGCCCTTCTTCAAAAGAATGTGCTGCATGGTATGTCCTGGTCTCTGTGATCGCACAAAAGATATCAGCAACACTTATCAGACGCGCATAGGAGGTTATGTTCTCGTTTTTAACCTGATAATAACCATTTCCATCCAATTTTTCATGATGCATCAGAATTGCCTGCAAAACATCATCAGACATTTTAGGATAATGCTCTTTAACAAAGAACTCTCCGAGCTTTGGATGAGTATGTATCGCATAAATCTCAGCTGGGCTTAATTTAGAAGTCTTATCAAGTACATCTGTGCTGATAAATTTTTTCCCGATATCATGAAGCGCTCCAGCCAAAGTGATTTCCTTTATCTGCTTCTCAGAATATCCCATCTGCTCAGCTATAAAGAACGCCACAGAAGCTACGTTGTACATATGAGTTGCCAGGGTGGTATGTATTGGCTCATAGTGCAGTAGCGGTATGATGAAATCCATTTGGTCACGCTGTGATGTAAACAGCTCATCAACCTGTTTCATGATTTCATCATGAGGGTAAAAGTCCTCAACGAATTCATCCGGTGTGATCAGGTACTTATTGAAGTTGTACGTGGCCAGCTTTTTAACTCTGCAGGCCTGCGAAAAATCATGCATAATAAAACCATTTTCTAATACAAAACAAAAGTTGCTATTATATTATGGATATTTTAGAAAAATTTATACATATATAATCTAAAGAAAACGTTAAAATGAGCCGGCGGCTATAAAACGTGCATTTTTACGGATGTAATTTTATGCAGAAGTATTAGCATTCCATAATTTGCGAAAGCAGAATAAAAAAGGCTAATTCATGCAAGGGTTAGCCTTATTTTTATGGTGTTATCAAGTTATGTGACATAAAAATAGCCTCCGCATAGCAGAGGCCATTACAAATTCTTTGTATAGTAACTATTTACTGCAAAGCTTTGTACTTCATGAGATTGTCGCACAAGTGAAACTTTGCGCTATTGATATCATCTATGTATGCAAAGTCGAGGATCTCAAGATCCTGATTATTTTCTCGCTCAACCTTAAGATACTTGTTCTTTAGGATCCAGTCATACATAGTTGCAAGGGTTCTTTCTTCTGGTTCGCAGTTATCCAAAAATGCGCACAGAATGCCTACTGTAAGATGTTTTACGCATTTCTTTGCGTTGTCAGATAAAGTAGGATATTCCGGGATTTCCACCTTTACAATATCCTTTGCCACCTCCCTTGCATCCATCTCGCATGTTACATTCTGCGGAAGTCTGTTTCTTAAAGACAAATCATTCAAATCAGACATAATTATTCTCCTCCATATTTATTTAACTTATATTATGGATACATTATGAACAAAAATTTTATATGCAAAATTATATCATGCGCATTTTGAACAAAGATATTTGTGCAGAAAAAATTAATTTAATTTTAAGAGGTTATCGTTGGAATAGCTATAGATGTATATTATGTGGCTCTTTGTGTATTCCATAATATCATAGTGACAAATTAAGTGAGGTAATATGTCAACTACCACGCACATAAAGGTACGTGGCTTGCATCTACCCTGTAGTACGTCTAAGACTCCTACATTTTAGCGGTGTGACTTCCGTGGTGATGCATCATAGGGTGATTGACAGCACCCCTTGTAGACAAGATATGCTCATCTGCAACTGTATCAGGTACTCTGTATATTAACCTCACGGATAAATATATTCCCATGCCGTACAGAAAACGCTAAAGCTTGAGTATATTTTACGTAATACCAAGATTTATGTATTACAACCTCATATATACTTACCAATGTACAAAGAGTGCCTTTGGTGAGCAACACACCTAATGGTTTTCTCTTGGAACCTGTTGCTAAGTATATTATAGCACATATATTGTGTATAACAGCTTACAAGGCTCCTCCCACCTGCTAAAGCAAGTGGGTTTCCGCCTACAACAACTGAAAGGATTTTAATTATGAAGAAACACTTTGATTTTAACATCAGAAAGCCTAATATTCCGGATCCGTCAGACATTATTGATTGGGCAAAAAACCATAAAAAGATTGCAATAGGTGGCGGCATAGGAGTGGTGGCAATAATAGCTGCAATAGTCGGCATTTTAAGCTATATAAAAAAAGTTGAAAGACAGAAGGCGCTTGAAGCCGCTGTTATTGATTACTCACTTCAGGCCCTTACTATAGATCAGCTCGAAGGCGGAAATTATTACATCAAAGACGGGGATGTATTTTATAAGGTTGCTCCTGGTACATTAAGGGCAACAAAAGACATTGCGAGCATAGCTACACAGGCTGCTCCAGATGACAGACTCCTTATGTTTGGACCTGATCATGAACAGATTCCGACTTTATACAGGGATACTCAGCTGATATATAAATCATCTGATTTTAACAATCCTAATGCTGATGGCTCTGTAAGCGGAACTCCTACTGACTATTATCTCGAGAGATTTTCTGATCTTGGGTGGTCAATCGGACTTACAAGGCTTTCAAATCCTGATGGCACAAAATACAGAACAGCTGTCATTGAACAGAATTTCTATCCTGGCTGCAGCGCTGTGAGGAATCTGCAGCTTCAACAGGATGCTTCTCTTGTTATTGATAAGATCAACGGAGTTCCTATTACTGGAAGCAATGTTTCATCAGTAGGAACAGTGACTGGACTTACCATGGGAACAGAATATACCGTTGATGCTTATATTGGCACCACTCCTGTGGGCGGACAGGTAATGGCAGATGTTCACATGTTTGGCTCTTTTGAGCTTTATGACCTTAAAGATTATGAGCTTGATAGTACCGGATATGCAATCATCAATATACCCGATTACATGTGGTCAGGTTATTATTATATCAATGGCATGGGTCTTTTCAGATATGTTAACGGATATAAGGCTTATGGTACAAATGATGTTGAATACAATACAGCATATTTCATGGGCAAGGACAAAAACGGAAACATTATAACTAACCCTGCTCCTGCATCCACAACATCTGAAACAAACAAGAATACTGTTGATGCAAGTGACGTGGGCGAACCTGTTGAAGAGATGGATGAGCCATTTACTTACCATTACAAGGTAACTATTGATAACCAGCAGAAGAATATGAGCATCTCGGTTGCCTATTCAGAAGCCATGACGTATACCGATTCAGATGGGGATGGCGAATATGAGGTTGTTTCAGCTTCAGATGGTGCTCTTATTCCAGGGGCAGCTGTTCCTACAGCGACACTAACATCTCCAAGTGGTCAGGTTTATTCAATGACAAAGCTTGGAGCAGTAATGCAGGGAGGAATTGCATCATCCCTTGCAGATATGGCAGATGTATCTGCAGAGACAGAAGCTGAGCAGGCTGCAAATACATTAAATGCTACTATCGATAATCCCGACACCGGCACATGGACTGTAGACATCAAGGGAATGTACGCAAGAACATTTACGATCAGTACAGCATATGCAGGTTCAAGCACGAACATGATTGTAAAAAATGGAACAAATGCATCGACAATGAATGTATATGTTCCCGAGAACATGTCCGATGCTGTATTTAAGATGACATGGGATGAACTTGGGCATACCGGAGTATTTACGGTTATCGGACCTGAAGGAAAGACAGTTGCTACAAATGCAAGAGACAATAAGGGAGTATATAAGAGCCCTGATTCAGTACTTAGTGAACAGTATGGTGAAGTTGACCTTGCTCTCGGAAGCATTCCTGCCGGCGAATACAAGATCAAGATTACCGGAGAATCTCTTGGCCATGTATATTGGAACTACCTTGATAGAAATGAGGGCGACAATAGCTCGGTAATGGGAGAAAATGAGTATTCCGATGAGAGCAGCGATGAAAGCAGTGCTGAAACATCCGATGATGCAGATAAAACAGAAGTAACTTCTAATATGAGCAAAGATTCAAACGGACTTGAAGAAGTAAAGCTGGGCGAGCATGAAGAAGGTGATCTTACGGTTGAATTCACATTTGACACTAAGATTGTAAACGTAGTATTTACCTCTCCATCCGGAATTAAGAAGATAAAAAATAGTGACGGAGTAAAGTACAAAGAAAATGGTCTTGTTGCGACATACACTATTGAAAACGCCGAAGCTGGCGAATGGAAGGTTCAGTATATTGCAGGCGATAATACAAAGATCGACTGTGAAGTAAAATGAAAATTTGAGGTTTTAAGGCCCCGCCTTGCCGTAATGGCAGGGCGGGATATTTTTTATGAAAGGGGTATTTAGTTATGAAAAAGAGTCCTGTTGATTTTATACTTTTGGGTCTGGCAATCCTTTGCTTTTCGGTTGGAGGAGCAGTATATGTGTTTGGACAGCCATTTAGCATTGAGGATGCCCCTGTAATAGAGCAGGTGGCCGAGGATGTTGAAGAGGAAAAGAACGAAACAGTGACCCTTTCAAATGTTGTAATAGAAGGCCAGCAGACAAGCGAAAAGAAAAATTATGATACGGAGTATGGCAATAAAGAATATGACGCTGATATTGCAAGCGTTGTGCAGAAATGGACCGATACGGTTTTTGACCTTGGATACAGGCAAGTAGCATCAGGTTATGGCCCATATTCTGAAAATGTATTAAGAAACGCTCCGGCACTTCAGGTAGAATTTGGGGCATATCATTTTAAAGAAGGGCAGTTTCCTGAATTTTTAGCAAATGCCATAGTTACCCACGCTGCCCAGATGGAAGCAGACTTTGTTCCCTATGCTCAATTTGAACAAGATAATGTCGTATATCTTAATGGTACATTAAAGATAAAATTCCACTCTGGAGACGATATGAAAGACCTTGCTTCATTTTTGCAGGAAAAGGACATTGAACTCAATAAGCTTTATGAGATTCCGGTGTGTTTTGGGTATAGTAGTTCTACAAAAGAAATAATAAGTTTTGCATATAATTATAAAGCCGTGCAGCAATAAAATTTAATCATAAAACAGCCTCTTGATTACAGAATAATAATTATTTTTGATTGTACCATAATATAAAAGGTTTAAATTTTTAATGTTATTCATAAGCAGGAGGTAAGTTATGATTATCAAGACCAAAAAGAAAGGCGATGTTAATAAGAAAGTTGACAAGAAGACTTTCAGAATCGCACTTGTGGTTGCTCTTATTTTGTTCCTGACAGCAGTTGGCACAGCAGTTGTTGAACTTCATCAGATTAGTGCAGATATTGCAGATCAGAGAGCAAGACTCGAAAACTCTATCGCAGACAGTGTAACTTCTTATATGGAGACAAAATATCTGGCTGATATCGATGGTATCACCGGGGAGGGTGACTTAAATGGAAACGCCCTTACACAGGAAGAGATTGATGCACTTATGCAGGAAGTTATGTCTGTGTTAAATGAAAGTCTTAATGATGATGTATATAAGGGATTATCAACACTCGCAGTTGACGAGCTTAAATCAAAGATTGACCAGGCTATCCAGAATGCACTTATCAATAATAATATTGATAAGGATCTTATCAGTAATGAGATTCAGCTTCTGGTAATGAAGGCCCTTGAGTCTTATCTTAACGAGACACTTCAGCAGCTTGAGGAAAATAACACAAATATCTCTGAGCTTTCATCTATTATCAATCAGTCAAATACAAAGATCGACAACATTAAGAACTCAATCACCAATGTGCAGAAGAGTTATGAGGAGCAGATCGCCAACCTTAAAAAGATCGATGCAAACCTCGCAAAGCAGATCGAAGAGATTTTAAAGGGCAGCGCAAAGACTTCTGAAGAGTACAACACAAAGATCGCAAACCTTTTAAAACAGATCTCTGAGCTCAATCAGTCTCTTTCAAACGCTAACACTACTATTAACAATAATTACAACACAATCAATTCAAAGATTGATGAGACTAACAAGACAATCATCAATAACCAGACTGACATCAATAACCAGATTGAGAACATCAAAGAGGTTATTAACCAGAATCAGGAAAACAGCGTAAAAGCAAAGATCACAGCGCGTACAGATGGTGGAAATGGTAACCAGTTCATCATCGTTACTCCTTAAGAAAGAGGTGGCATATGTCAAAATCGTTTTCATTTCAGAAAATTCTGGCGTGCCTTATGATGGTTGTTGTACTTGTGGGTATTTATGCAGGTACAAAGCTTGATGTAAATGCTACAGTGAATGTTAGTACATCTTTCTCCATTACTTTTGATGGAGAGATAACCGAAGGCTATACTCCTGGTTCAAAGGTTGAACTTAAGGCAGATGCGACAAATGGTGGGCAGGCCTTTAAGGGATTTAGTTATGACAGCAGCATTATCAGATATCCTGGCATTACTTATGATGAAACAGTTAATAAGTTTGTCATGACATTTATAATGCCTTCATGCGATATTGCCATAAATAGTCTTTATGGCGGCGAATGGACACTGCAAAACGCAGGTTCATCAAGCCAGACTCTTGATGTAAATACATATAGTATTGCAGAAAAGGCGTGGATCCATAATGCTACAACTGGCGAGGATTTTTCAGGCCTTAATGGGAAAGTTACTCCTGGTGATGTAACGGTAACAACCTATGGCTCATCTACAGAGTCATTTAAAGTATCAATTGATGGTCAGAACTTTGTAAGTTATGCTGCAGGTCAGCCTGTTGTCATTAAGGCTCCTTATGTAGTAGGAAGCCAGGTTTTGTCTGATTACATCATAAGTGATGCTGGTGCCGTTCAGAGAAAAAGCTTATATGTAGATAGAGCAACAGGAACACTTTACCAGCAGACTATTATCAGTGGTATTACATCCGACTGCCTTATAACAACTTCTTATGAAGCAGGATGTCTTATTACCATAAAGGATAATCAGGGAAACTTGTTTGCAAGCGAAGTGTATCCGATCGGAGATATGGCTGTATTTGCGGTTCCTTCATCTCGTGGTGATTATCAGATAACAAAAATCACAGCAATGGATGAAGCTGCAAACATTGTATCTGCTGCAGTAACAAAACGTTCAGATGGAAATACACAGATTACTGTAAATGCAACCACAAATCGTGTTGCTATCGTTATCCAGTGGATGGAAGTAAGAGAAGATGAGACTGTTGAACAGGTTGCTGATCCATGGACAAATGGAACCTACAAGCTTGATGAAAAGGTGAATTCAACAGGTATCTTAAATGCATATAAGCTTGAGCAAATCGAGAATGCCAAGTCAGATTTTGACATTGTAAACAATCCCGATGTTGTGCTTGATGCGGATGATATCCAGAGAAACCGTGACCTTATTATTGAACTTCAGGATCAGCTTTCAGGAACAGGTAAAAGAAGCGAGGAAGATTATCACGAAGCTGTATACTTCTTCCGTAATCCTATCGTGACTTATGAAGATGGCACAACCGAAATGCTTGAAGGTTACTTCATGCAGAGAGGTTCTGATGTTCCAATGGCTAATGATAGTTGGTTACAGGTGGGCTAATATAAATGAAACGGGCTGGGATTTATTCCGGCCTGTTTTAATATAAAGGGAAACAAAGATGAAAAAAATTCAAATCCCCACAAAACTGAAGATCCTTTTTGTTGCCGTAGGTTTTGTAGCTCTTTATGCTTTTCTTTTTCTTGCACAGTTTTGGAATCCTATCGACTTTGGCAAGCTCTTTAATAAGAACGCTAAAGAAGAAACTGTTGATGTAGCTCCTGCAGAAATCTCCAAGGATGAAATTTCAAAAGAACCCGAGGAAGCTTCAAGACTTGCCCTTAGATTTTCTGAGATTATTTCATCTGATACATATACAGTTATTATCAAAGCAAAAGACATCACATATTATTACTCCCAGGATGGAACAGATGATATCTACATGGGCAGGTACGAAAATGGCAAGTTCAAGGATCAGTATAAATTAAGTGAAATAGAATTAAAGAGCTGGTCTGATGGAGAATGGCATGATATGAAGCTAAGTGATGATGTATATGAGTGCCTTACTGATTTTACAGAAGCGCTCGATGTTACCGGCAATCTCGTTTCCCTTAAAGTAACGAACGAAGAAACAGAGGAAGTATATAGCGATAAATATACTGAATGGGCAACGGTTACAGGGAAAGAAGGGGAGATTTTAAAAGTTGATATAAAGGGTGATTATCATACTTTGAATTGCACTTTACTTCCATATGCTACAGAATTTGAATAGGCGCAAGGATGCGCTTATTTTTATGCTTAAATTGCTTATTTGACGCTATTTGCTATAATATAGTTAACCATTCTTATTTTATCTAAGACAAGACATATTATATACATAAATTAATGATAGATAAGAAAGGAAGATAAAATGATTTTATATCACGGAAGTGATGCTCTCTTTGACAGGCCGGCTCTATCTAAATGCCGCGAAGGAAAGGATTTCGGAAAGGGAATATATCTTACAAGGGATTACGAACAGGCTGTCAAATGGGCTACCGCAAGGCAGAATAATCATGGGTATGTCTATACATATGAGATTAGGGATACTCTTTTAGCGGACACTCTTAATTATAAAATTAAATCATTGACTCGGTACGATAAAGAATGGTTGGATTTTGTAGTAAATTGTCGGTATAAAAAAGAGGAAAACGAATTTGATCTCGTGTATGACCGAATGGCCGATAGTACTGCAGCCGAAATATCAGATGCACTCGAAGCATATTATCTTGGAAAATTGAGCGTCTTTGAAACACTCGCCATAGTTCGCTCAAGGAAAGCAGAATATTGCCAATATTGTTTTAAGACGGAGAAGATTATAGCTAGTGAACTTCATGAAAGATGCAAACCGAAGGAGGTGTTTAAAAATGAATGAATACAGGGTAAAAAGTATTATTGCGGCATACTCCTCTATAACAGGAAATAAGGACATGCAGTCAATCATGAATGTTTTGAAAAAATCATATACCTTTAGCGAAATTCTTAAGGGCAATAACGAAGTGGTCAATTATGATAGCACTTTAAGCAACTTGCTGGATATTGTAAACGAGTTATCTCGAGATAGTAACAGCCCGGCAGAAATTGCTTTGATAAACCATGATAGTCTTGTTAAATATTTTGCTGCTGTAAGAGCTGCTAATCTGGCCAGCACGGATATATCACTTGCTGACTATGCTAAAGAACTTATGGTTATGTAATTTGATGAAGATTAAGCAGTAAACACAATAGCTCGCGCAATGCGCGGGCTATTTTTATGCATGTTTTTATTTTCTCCAATGCAAACCATTATTAGAACATAAACATTTTAATGTCAGATATAATGGAAGGAGAATAAAAATGGAAGCACTTGCAATCAGTGGACCTGGACAGGTTAAGATTGATTTTGATGGAACTGAAGGAGGCTTGTTTCAGGAAGTTGGAAAACTTATGAAGTGGGTAGCTCTTCCCGGTTCTATGACCATAAAAGTTGGAACAAGAACTGTTGTTATAGACAAAAGTATCGGAAAACACGGTGGAAGCCGCCTGCAGGTTTCTTACTCAGATCTTGAGGGATTAAAGCCCACGGTATATCCTTGGAAAATGCTTAGGAGAGTTGATGCAGCATCAAACAGATATGATTCTTATGAGATGCTTCCTCACAGCCTGGGAGAAAGAACAATTTCGTTCTCGGTAACGAAGGGACGTATTGGAGCAGAGCAGACTGACCTTAATAAGATCAAGAGAGAAACATATCAGCAGGATCCGATTCTATTCTGGGCTACATACTATGAAAAGCTTGAGGAAGGATATGAAGATTTCTCAGATGTAATGGTAAGAAATCTTCCTGAACGCCCAAGATTCCATGTAGTAGGACAGGACATCAGCTCTGTTGTGGTAAAAGACCACGATGCAGCATCGGAACTTTTTAACATTCTTTCTAAAGCTGCTCAGAACATGATCTTTGAGCAGCTCGACCCAACAATGCTTCAGATGAAGCAGCCATTTACAAAAGAGCAGATTCAGGCTGCCCGAGATATCTGGAATACACTTGGTAAGAGTAAAAATGTTGATCAGTTTAACTCAAAGATTAGGAAGATTCTAGCTCTTGCACCTAGACGTATTGATGCATACCATGGTCAGACGGTAGCTTCTTACCTTGCTAAGGTTGCCAGTTCTGATGAGGAACAGCAGGAGATCTACTCACAGATTATTGACAGAGAGGATGCTCTTATCCGCTCAATGGAAGCTGTATTTGCTATCAAGGCAGCAGAAGGAAACAAAGAAAATGTTGTAACCGGAGCTTTCCCTGGTATTACTGTTACAGAAGCAACAGAAGAGGAAGTTAAAAAGCTTAAAGATACAATGTTTAACGCTGATAAGGCATCTCAGGGACTTAAGGAGAGAGTTGTAAAAGTATGGAAAATTGATAATCCAGCTCAGAACGCTAAGTTTGATGCTTATGTTAAGACCAGAAAGAATAAGGGCACAAAGCTTTTGTTCCATGGTTCAAGAACTGAGAACTGGATCAGTATCATTAACCAGTCGCTTCAGCTTAACCCTAACGCTCAGATTAATGGTAAGGCCTTTGGCCAGGGTATTTATTTTGCCCTTTCTGCCGATAAGTCATTTGGATATACTTCTATCTGCCGCCGTTATACAGACGGTACTGGCTCTGCCGGATTTATGGGAGTATATGAGACAGCCTATGGTAAATCAGCAAATGCAAATCTGGTAAGAGACTACTCACAGAAGTGGATGGATAATAACGGATTCGACTGTCTGCACTATCATGCAGGGCACGATACTACATATTCTTTTGTACGAGATGAGATCGTATTCTACCATGAATCTGCCATGACAATCAGATATCTTATTGAGTTCGTCTAAATCACATGATAGGAGAAGCTTAGCTTCTCCTATTTTTATTGCCCGTAATTCTGCATGGATGGTGTTTTTATTTATTTCTATTTTTTCAATAATTATTATTGATAAACGAAAAAAAATGTCAGTTTATAACAAAGGAGAATAACATGAATAATATGAATGGACAGACACAGGTAGCTCAGGCACCTGCAACACAGAACAGTGCATGGAGCTTTTCAGCTTTCACAAATGCAAATATGTGCAATAAGGGACGTGAGTTTACTTTCGAGACAAAGGATACAAACCTTCCCGAGAACTATTACAGAAAATCTCTTATCATGGAGTGCATTAAGGCGGCTCTCCAGTGGGGAGAAAGAAGATCTGAGGCTATTATGGACTACCTTAACAGCCGTTATGACGACTGTGGATACAAGAACACTCAGCAGCGCCAGATGAATCTTCTCTGGGATCACAAGAGAGTTATGCGTTATCTTAACTGCGAAACCAGAAAGGCAACTTTCCTTGAAGGCGGAGTTATCGTAATGAATGGCCAGTCTGTAAAAGTTAAACCGGATGTATGCTTTATCGATGACAGTAAAAAGTCTATCGAGCTTGTCCGTTTCCAGGTTGGAAGACCTTATCTTACTCAGAGTGGTAAAAAGAATGCTGTTATAAGAGATCTTAAGCTCTTTTCTATGATCCTTTATGGTCGAGAGCTTGGTTATCAGAATATTACAGCTTCTATCTACTACCTTCAGAAGAATGATGATGTTATTAGCGGTCTTGCCGGTAAAAACTTCAACCCAGACTTCTTCGAGGGCGGTGGAAACATCGTAAGCCTTACAGATGAGGGCTACATGGGACATCCTACAGAGCTTGATAAGCTCATGGAAGATGCTTTTGCCGTAATGAACACCGGTATCGACGAGGAAAAGATGCATGCAGAGGATTGCGAAAAGTGCCCTAAGTATGACATCTGTCAGTACACACTTCCTCCTATCAGACTCGAGGAAGAGGCTTCAACAAAGGATATTTCAAATCTTAAGCTTACTCAGGCACAGACTGCTGCCGTAAATGTTACAAACGGATTCTGGCGTATTAATGCTGGTGCCGGAGCTGGTAAGACAATGGTAACCGCACTTCGCGTATGGAACCTTCTTAACCAGGGAGTAAGACCGGAAGAGATCCTTCTTATCACTTTCACCAATGCTGGTGCTAAAGAGATGAGAGACCGTATCCAGCTTTGTATTGAGACATTTAAGCTTAACTACAGAGTAAATCTTGATGACATGATCATCTGTACCTTCAATGCTTTTGGAGACCTTGTTATCGGCGATAACTATGCTAACCTTGGTTATACAAAAAAGCCTAAGATCATTGATGATGTAGAACGTTATGGAATCATTGCTCGTCTTATGAACGAGCATCCTATCCCATCATGGACGGGAGAGTCATTCCTTTACTACAATTCAAGACAGAAGCACCAGAAGGGAGCTCTTGCTATTGTCAGCGAGATCTTCAGAATGATCAAACAGAGAGGCGGAGATATTACAAATATCACTGCTTCAGATGTAAGAGATGCAGCTTATAACTGCGACGTTCCTGATGTTGCACTTATGGAGGTAATCAAGCTTTATCCTCTTTATGCACAGCAGCTCATGGACAGAAATCTCATCGAGTATGTGGATCAGGAAATCCTTCCTTTCCAGGTATTCGAGTCAGTTGATCCATCTTACCTTAATAACAGATTCCTGTTTAAGCACATTATTGTTGATGAGTTCCAGGATTCTAACGAGGGACAGATCGAGCTTTTGAAGATCCTTAAGACACTTCCTACATTCCAGTCACTTATGGTTGTAGGAGATGACTCACAGGCGATCTTCGGATTCCGTGAGACATCTCCTGAGTACATCATTAACTTTGCAAGCTACATCGGAGAACAGGTACAGGATATCTTCCTTGTGGAAAATCACAGATCAACTCCTGAGATCATCGAGTTTGCAAATAAGCTCAATTCTCTTAATAAAGAGAAAGTTGAAAAGGATCTTGTTGCTACAAGACCTTCAGGAGCAGGAGTTGTAGTTAATGGATTCTATTCAAGAGATGATGAATATGACTGGATCGTACAGAGTATCAAACAGCAGCTTGATAACGGAAGACGTCCTGAGCAGATTGCTGTTATCGCCTACACTAAGGCAGAGCTTCAGAGACTTGCAGATGCACTTTCTAAGCATAAGCTTCCTACAGTGCTTCTTGCTCCTGAAAAGCTCATGACAAACAGCCGTATCAGAGCAATACTGTCATTCGTAAGAGTGCTTGGAGATTCAGCTGATACCAAGGATGCCCTTATTGCGGCAAATGCTGTAGTTGGCGGATGCATCATGGATCTTCCTAACCAGAAGATCCAGCAGCTTGTAGACAATATTATTGTTAGAGCTGAGAACATCAGAAATGCAGCTTCACTTGCAGCAAAGAAGGACGGTCTTATGAAGTTCATCGATTCTATTGCCATGGACGATGAGACAGTTCAGGCATTCAAGGAGTCACTTGAGACTAAGGAATATGGCGAAATCCTTCAGTATTGTATCGATTTCTCATTATACGGAGAAGATACAGAGTACAGAAGAGTATCTAACTACCCTGGTATTGTTCTTACAACAGCCCATTCATCAAAGGGACTTGAGTGGCCAGTAGTTTATAATACTGTCACAAGATATCAGACACAGGCAAGAGTTTCTGAGGAAACAAGAAGACTTCTCTTTGTATCTGCTACAAGAGCTCGTGACGAGCTTTACATCAGCGGTACATATGCGGCATTTGGTAAGGGTGAGAACCTTGTCAAGAACCACTACCTGCAGGAAGCATTTGATATTGTTGGAAAGCAGTATAATCCAACATTCTCAACTTCAAAGAAAACCTCATATACTCCACTTAGTGCTTAATTTTAAAACCCGGTTGTTATGCAGCCGGGTTTTTATTTTGTCCAGGCTAATCCATTATTTGAATATCAGCTATTTATGTCAGTTAAGAAAGGAAAGAAAACATGTATTATGAAAAGGTCTTGGAAAATGCCACCAAAAAGGCCCTAACCAAGGGTATAAAGGTAGATCATCCGTATTTTGGCGATGTGTATCTGGTAGCAGATCCGGTAAAATGGGCAGAAGATAATCTTTATCAGACCATTAAGGCTGGGTGCGATGCACCAATTTTCTTTAAAAGCAGGATCTGCCGCATGGTCGGAGAACTTCAGGCTTATGAAGTAAGCAATATCATGACATTTTCCGATTATGCCAATATGGTAAAAACAAACGCGATACCAGGCAAAAGGCTTTATTTGGCTAGACACTATAATAAAAATGATAATTTCAATAATATATATTATAGCAAGGCGAAAAATGAGATCATGGGAGGAACATGGGATCAGAACTGCACATACCTGCATGACGAAAATTATGGTCTTACATGGCCATACCCGCTAGATGAAATGTATAAGCGAAAATCCGAATGGGGCGATATCTATTCCTATTCTGGATTTATGGGGCTTAGCGGTCCTGTATGGAAGATTGCCTTAAGAGACTGTACCGGGATTAAAATTGTTTCTGCCGAAATGGCCGCGGCTTTAAGAAAACTGCCAATGCCCATTGATCTTGACGAGGCGATCAAAGTTATGGACCAGGTCATACTGCCAAAAATGGTAGAAGATAAGCTAAAGCCGGTAAAGGAAGTTCCGTATTTTGTAGGCACTGCCCCAAGAATTGATTTTAACGGCGACAAGGACTGGTTTTCGCTTATAAGATGTGATATTCCAATAGTGTCTAAATATGCAAATGTAGCCTTTTTAAAAGAGCACCAAAAAGAGCTTATGTCTTATCTCGGGAAGGAGATAGAGCATAAGAAAAAATTTCAGCAGATTGGAGTTCCTATCAACTATTTCAAGGTTGGAGCTGCCGCGCTGACAAAAGTGCAGACAATGGTTCTTACATTGCAGCTAAAAACAGAATATGAAGATGATATTTATGCTTAAAAGAAGCTGGCACTCAAAAGTGCCGGCTTCTTTTTGCATAAAAAAGAGATAGACCTGGGCCACTAGATCTATCTCTTTGTAAACACTTTATTGTTTTATCGAGTTTATGATTTCTTTTCGTATAGCATTTTCGTTAATAACTAAAATTACTTCTTGTTAACAGCATCCTTAAGAGCCTTACCAGCCTTGAACTTAGGCGCGATAGATGCAGGAATCTTGATAGCTGCGCCAGTCTGAGGATTCTTACCTGTTCTAGCTGCTCTCTTAACTGTTTCGAATGTGCCGAAACCTACAAGCTGAACTTTACCCTTCTTCTTAAGCTCCTTAGAAACTGTTCCTGTAAGAGCATCAAGCGCCTTACCAGCATCTTTCTTTGAAAGTCCGGTTGCTTTTGCCATAGCATCGATGAGTTCTGTTTTGTTCATAGTACCCTCCATTTGTTGGCCCGACATGAGCGAAGAAGAACTTCACAGAATGTCAAGCGTTAGTAGTTGTTTATGCAATGCATGCCGCACAAATAGCGGAATACATCACCTAATATCAATGATAGAAGCGTATTTACTAAATGTCAAGAATTAATGGTTAGTAAAACGTTGAAAGCATCTTGTTCATAAGGAATATGCGAGAAAAATGTGAATAAAAACGGCTTCTGTGCAGAAAATCCAAACAAAATAGGAGTATGATATATTTATTGGACGTTATCAAATAACTATGGAGGAACGATGGATTTCACAGCAAACCAGTTTAATGATTTTTCTGATGTTCTAGCAGTAATGGATGATGAGCGCAGCGGATTTAGAGGTTCGCATTTTGAAATTGTTTCAAAAACAGCATACCTTCTTGGAGTACATAAAAAATTCTTTGAATCCGATAAGATTCTACTAAAGCTGGATATATATAATGAGCTTGAAAAAGACAAGAGAGCAAGGATCATAAGAAATCTTTGCCATTTACGGACCCAGCTTGAACATAATTTCCTTAAGGTATGCAATGGTATTCAGCATGACGGGCTAAGTATAATGACCATGCCAGAATACATGCCCCCGGAAGCCATGAAAAGTCTTTCAGATGATGGAATAGACATTTATACCAATCTTACTGACCCAACGCCATTTATGATAAATCTAAACAGCAATATAAAAGCCCGCATCAATAACTGCAGGGTTTTATTTCCCGCATGGCTTAAATGGGAATACCTTGCTGATATTTTTATAATGCCGGATGGTCTGACTCCTCAGGGTACCAAAAGAGCAGCTGAATTCTTTTATGCAAATATCGATTTCTATCCTTTTAAGGTTTATATGAACTGGCCTGCTAAGAGGGATGGCAATATCCTTTATGATGATAAAAAGTTTGTTACAAGACTGTACCAGTGGAATAATGATGAGTTCACGGAACTTAACCTTGTATCCGATGCAAGCGACAGAACCAAGGACAACATCCATACGGTCATTGAAAACAGTAGCAAATGTGTATTTGTGGTGGACTGCGAAAATTCTGATCCATACAGACTGTGTGCTGCAATAAAAGGACTTGACCAGAATAAGGCATCAAAGATAACAAAAATAATACTTTATGATGACGTGCATACTACATCAGCTTGGGAAATACTTGAAGATTATACGCATATTCCCACAGAGTACATCATGATCGAAAGAGTCATGGAGAGCAAGTCTTTGACGGATATAAAGGTTACAGCAAGAATATGTCAGGAACACTACTCTAATGGAGTTGATACATTTATCCTCGCATCCAGCGATTCTGATTACTGGGGCCTGATGGAAGAGATGCCAAATGTAAATTTTCTTATCATGGCGGAACGTGAAAAGTGTGGAGCAAGTTTTAAAGATACGCTCAAACAGCATGATATACCTTATTGCTATATAGATAGTTTTTATGCTGGAGATGCTTCAGATCTTAAGAAGGATGCTCTTCAAAGAGAAATTGATAAGACGTTATCTGCTGCCCTTAATCTCAATATAAATGATATTATGCAGGACGCACTCATTAAAACAAGGATCCGTCTGACAGAAGAAGAGATTAAATCATTCATAAACAGAAGACTCAAAAACCAGATAGACCTTATCGTTACAGATGAGGGCGATGTAAAACTCGAATACAGGGCTATCAAGCACTAAACTAAATGAACTACCGCCACCGATGTAATCGGAAATGGTTTCTACAATACCTTGCGGTATAGTAAGGCACGTTCACGGCGCCGCTACTCCGTTGGGGCGGAACCCCTTCGGCATACTTTAAGTGTTATATATGCGCTTGTGGCGCTTGGGAACTAAACACCTTGTATATTTTACACACCACAGGCTCTTGGTTTGTTAGATTCGTGGTGCAACCTCATATATACAGTTTTCAAGGTTCCGATTGACTTATTCTATCACGAACAGCTGTTCGTGAAAAGGTGATTCATCCCACATCCGATTTCATCGGAAGGGGTTTTCTCGCTAAATTTTATAAAAACGATGTTTAAAACTGCCAAAGGAGTAAGAAAAAAGTCTTACTCCTTATTTTTATGATTTTATTATTTTTTATTTTTTACATTATCTTTTATGTAGTTATTATTTAATGTCAGTTCTAATAAGGAGGAACACAATTATGAGAATTAACGTAGCAAAGATCGGAATGGAAGTAGTGGATAAGCTCGAGAATATCGCCTACAGAATTGAGGCGACAGATGAGGCCACAAATACTGAAGTTACCAGGGCTGAAGCTACAGAAATCCTTGATGAGGATGATGATCGCGAGCCCAAGAAGATTACAATCACCAATGGCAATGACCGCACATTCAGAGTAATACACTGGGTTGAGGACACAGCTCTTCACACAGCAGCTGTTGTTGACGGAGTACTCCGTGTTGACAACAAGGATGTTGTAATGGGTAGCGGCATTACAGTAAAGACTGTCCTTAAGACATTCCCTGGTACTGTTGTATTCACAGCAGAGACAGAGGATGAAAAGAAGTGGGATGCTGTTTACGAATACTGCCCTTCACGCGACAAGATGACACGCCTTGGCTTCATCGAGAAGCAGGTAGAGGTACTTGAGGATACAGATACCCGCGTGGTATATGGCTTCTCATTTACTAAGGAGATCGAGGTTAAGGAAGATGATAAGACTGAGACTAAGACTGTCTTTGACCGCGCTGGCCTCTATGTTCTTACAAAGGGCAAGTTCGCATACAAAAATCTCGTAAGAGAGGCTGAGTGCGACGATTACGATGAGGATGACGAGTATGATGAGTATGAGGAAAATGATAAGAACGGCAACGAACTTGCATTTTCTGAGAGCTTTATCGGCTTTGATCTTTCAAACATTGTTATTGCCCAGGGAGACAAGTACTTCTATATTCCTGAAAAGGATGAGGAAAAGGATGTGACTTATGCAGTTTACAAGATCACTAACGTCGCACGATACGAAAATGATGTTGTAATGCCAGATAAGCTCACAAATGTTACTACTAACTTCACAACTGAGACAAGTCTTGGCCGTGCTGTATATTCTGGAAATGGTTTTGTTAAGATCGGAAACTTTATCGTTAAGTCTAACGAGCTTGGCGGATATATCCACCTTGTTGATTATGTTCACGATCGCGACACTTTCACATACGCTCTTGCAAATGCTGACCGCAATGTGAAGGAAGTCGTTAAGAAGACAACTCCAGACCGTGGAGACATCATCACCGTTAAGTAATACCTCATTAATGTCCATCAACATAAGGCTTCTGCATTTGCAGGAGCCTTTTTGTTGTGCAGAAAAATTTGTTTTAAATAGATATTTATATACTGAAGGGGCAAAATTACCCAAAGTTTTGATTTCTGCTGATGAGAGGATTATTTTCATGAAAAACAAAACTGCTGTAATCATAGGAATTGCCGCCCTGATTGTAAGTTCTATTCTGGTAGTGAGTCTCATTTTATGGATTGGTGGAAGAGACGAAAAGCCCAAGAAAACTATACAGGTAAGTCGCGATGAGCTTGAACCTTCTACGAATAAATCACTTGTAGTCCAGAAAAGTGAGTATGATGCCACGCCCCCGCAAGGTGCACCTGAGCGTGATAACTATATTCACATCGAAGCACTTAAAGATGACGAAATCTATACTGCAATATTAGAGTGTGAGGCAGCAGAGCTCGAAATACCGGAGGCACTTCAAAAACTTGCTACATATATCAAGGAAAAATACGAATACAAAAAAATGAAAAAAGCTTTCATCAGTTCTGAAAGCCCAGCTTTGTGTGCATGGGTTGAATATGATGATATATGTTGGAGACTTCTATATGATGAAGAAAACGATATGTATACGGCAGATGGAGAAATAAAGGATATCCTCTATTATTCATATGATGAATGGGAAGAAATATACAGGGAAAATGACTTTAATATATCAGATGTAGGCCCTGATATTGCAATATCGCTCATCAATTCGGTAATGGAACAGTACCCATATCAGCTTTACAACGGAAATCTTGGCAGATGGTACTGGGACGAGAAGACCGACTTGGATCCGCAACTGCAGACTATTGAAGTAGTCCTCGAAAATGCGGTTTACGCGGACAGATGGATAGTCGAAGTTAAATATAACGAATATGCATGTATTTACCGTAATATCAGCCAGAGATGAGAGGTGGCATATGAGAAGCATAAAAAGTATCATTTTATTCCTTGTTTTAGCACTTGCTATTCTTATACCTATAAAAGCAGAAGCTGCGGATAAAGGCAAAATAACAGCCTGTTATATCAGCGCAGATAAACAGAGTGTAATTATCGAAGCTTCCCTTCCTGAAGGCCCTCTTAATATGGTCGTTATAGCAGAAGAAGTCTGGCAGACTATTGATAATGGCACGGTAGTTGCGAATGTTTCAGGCGAAGCAGTATCTTTCCCTCTTGCCTATATGTCAGATAAATCAAACCTTACAAAGAGATTTTGCCTCGCTCTTCCAAAGGGAGATACATACGAAGCTGTAAGTAACTACATGTATATAACAAACCCGGAGATTCTTTCAAATAACCCGCCAAAAAGAAATGACCATGGCATCAAGGGAATACTTCCTGCATCAACGGATGCTGAAGAATTTAATGATCTTGGCATAAAACAGATCATGTTCAACATGGAGCTTGGAGCAATAATATCCAAGACTGAAGCAAAACAAACGACAGAGTTTACTTATTATGGACGCAAATACTATTTTAAGAATGATGTTTTAGGGGAATATGACAAGATTGTAAAATGGTGTACGGAAAATGACTATCAGCTTACCATGACGCTTTTAAATGCAGCTTCATCAAAGGACAGCAATCTGATCCACCCTGAAGCACTGGGAGCTACCTGCCCCACATACGCCCTTAATACCAAAACAGAAGATGGAGTGATGCATTTAAAGGCAATAGCTGCCTTTTTAGCAAGAAGGTATTCTGGCGGTGATTTTGGTACAATTGATAACTGGATACTTGGAAATCAGGTCAATGCTAGAACGGAGTGGTATTACCATTCAAGTACTAATCTTGATACGAATGTAAAAGAATACACCAAGGCATTTAGAATTTTTTATAATGAGTTCAAGTCTGTAAATGCCAATGCAGATATATACATTTCTTTAGATCAGGAATGGAACAGGAGGTCCAATCCGGGATGTTTCCTTTCCAGAGAATATTTAAACCGCTTTAACTACTGGATAAATAAGGAAGGCAATATCGGATGGTGTCTTGGAATACACCCTTATAATGCCCCTTTGTATGATCCATATACCTGGATGCCTCAGGATATATATGTCACAAATGATGCAAAAACTCCATACCTTACCATGCTAAACTTTGATGTCCTTCTTGATGAAATGAGAGAAGAATCCTATCTTACAAGTGCTGGTAAGGTAAGGAAGATCATGATATCGCAGATAGGATATACATCCAGTTTTGGAGAAAAATTCCAGGCAGCTTCCATAGCTTATGCATACAGTAAGGCTTTGAAATATCCGGAAATTACAGGATTTATCCTATTTAGGGATATAGATGATGATAACGAGGTAAAGGCTAATATTGCTCAGGGACTTAAGAGTCTTAATAGCCATAAGAAGCTTGCCTATGAATACTACAAGACGATTGGAACTCCTGAGTTCTCTGCTTATGAAGATGAGTTCGAGGAAACTACCGGAGTATCCTTAAAGGATATGCTGGAAGACGGATATTTTAAAACAAGAAATTCATGGGAACTTGGCGACGACACTGATCCTGCAAGGGAAAGTGGCTGAACTACGGAAGATGAGGGCTCAGAGATATGCCAAAGTTTACTCGAAAGGGACAGATAAGGATAATTGAAAGAGCTAAAAGAGACGGCTATACAAGTGCTCAAATGGCGGTTCTTAAAAGGACCGACGTATCCATCAGGACTCTAAATAACCTTTATTGTATCATGAAGAATATTCCTGACTTTCCATTAGAAGAAGCAGGGAAAGTTAAATACTGCTGGGATTATTATTTTCATAGCAACAATAATACACTTCTTTACGCTCAGTATAAAAGGCTTATTAAAGGCGGGATGGATTTAGATGTGATCCGAAGTCTTGGCAAAATCAGGACATATATTGTAGATAATGAAAAAGAGAAGGACTTCTTTAGTTTCTGTAAGAAGAATCGTTATATTATTGACGGTCTGCCAGATAGGGGATATATACATTTCATAGATGATATTGGTACAGGCTATTTCTTTAATAGAAAAGAAATATTTACTCGCCGCACAATTGCTCCTATCGAAATTAAGGAGTTTGTTTATAGACTTTATTTATTTGTACTGTGCGGACAGTATTTTGTAGAAAACAGTTCCCCTGAATACGTATATAAAAATATTGGTACAAGACATCAAAGGCTTAAGTATCTTAAAAAAAGCACTACTGAACCCGAACTTAATTCTTATCAGCTTGGCGAGTACATAAGAAAAAGGTTGAAACCAGATAATGATAAAATCGGTGCCTGGTATGCGGAAGGACTTCCTGTTGAAGAAGCTGCAAAAGAAATCACATCAGCATATGAACATAGACAGGAAAATGCAAAAGAAAATATACTCCTCTACGACATCATAAGAAATGTTTGTCCTGATGGAAAGTATACATATTTTGATTTTGTTGAAAAATCAGATAAAAAGGCTTTTGATTACATGTTTAAAAAGACCAATATGGTAACGACAATGAAGCCTGTAAAATGGGGTGAAGTAAAAATAGATTTCCCCCGTTATGAAGATGCTCCGGAAAATGCTGAAAAGCCACTTTTTGTTACGATAGGTATTTCTGATACGATTAGAATAGATGTGGATAATAAAGGGAAGCGGAGATATTATGGGATCCATGTGACCTATCATGAATTTATTTTCTACGGGAACGGGAATATCTATATAAAGAGATTTGGGAAGTACCTTCCTGTGATGGTAAGAGACTTTATCGAGATAATAGATGAATCGGGTTCAAAAATTTTCCTAGATGCTCTTTTGAGCCTTCCCGTATCAAAAAAGAGCATGGTTCTTTTGGATGTAATAAGAGATTGCAGAAGCGCAAAGGAAAATGGGCTGGTATTTCCTGCAATTTATTGGAATGACTGCATAGGTTTTATGAGCCGCGACCATCTTATGAAAACAAAGTATAAAAACGGGCAGGATATAAATTGGAACAGACTCGACATCAATAGAGGCTACGCCTATATGAAAACGAAGGAATATGTTGATGAAAAATCAAAGAATATCCTTTATAACGCCATTACCAATAAAATAATTCGGGGAAATAGTTGCAGAAGCGCAAGAAGAAAAAATGCCGTTGCCGAGGATGTACTCTCTGCTTATCTTGAAAAGAAGCTTCTTGAAGGAAAAGAGCTTGCTGCGGAAGACAAACGGAACATAAAGGCTGATATTAAAGATTATGTTCATCATTCCTTGAATTCAAAAACACCTGTTAGTCTCAAATGGAAATCATTTAGAAAAGTACAGAACGCCAATATTGATATGGCACTTTCTCAGAAGAATGAAGATACTCCGGATATAATTGTTCCTAAGGACTCGGTATTTAGCCCACTGGATGATGTCTTTAAGGAAGGGTTTGAAAAAATAACCAGTAGAAAGAGGATAATCCAGGAAGGAAGTGAGATGCGGCACTGCGTTGCCATGTATGCAGAATCCGTGAATGCTGACAGATGCGCTATATATCATCTCGAAAAGGACGGCCGTGCTTATACGGTTGAAATAAGAATAGAGGATGGCAAATATATTGTTAATCAGATCCAGGCCAAATGCGACAGAGGTGCTCCTGCTGAAGTTTGGGATTATGTAGAAACTCTCATCTTGGATCTACAGGTTCCTAAAAAGAAAAACAGGAAAATATCCTAAATATAGCAAAACGGGAGTAGGAGACCGTATATATGCGGTCCTGCTCCTTTTATTTTATACTAAGATCACCACGCCGATTTTATTTTGCCCTGTTTTTAACATATTCTCCTTGAATAATTTTATGTCAGATAACGAAAGGAGAATAATTATGGGAATTGCTAACAAACACAGATTTGGGGAGGAGATCCCTATGAGCAGAGCCGATATCGCTGTAGGCACTATTGGGCTCATGGAATATGATGAGTTAAATGAAACAGAGAAGGATAAGTGTCTTAAAAGAGACTTTATCTGGAAAGCGCCTAACATGAAGAAGCTTAAAGCAGAAAATGCCAACATGGATCTTGTATTCTGGCAGAATGAGATCAGAAAATCACTTTACACAAGACCAGCAAGAACTCATATAGATGATTACAGACGCAAATATGTTTCCGCAGTAACATCTATCCGTGACAAGGTCATGAATGCAACTGAGCCATGTAAGATTCTTGTGGACGGGCAGCAGGTATCATTTATTTCCTGGGCAAAAGAGCAGTTTACATCAGGCAGTTATGTATCAAGCGATGCGTCATGTGCTGTGACATCAACTACTTTTACAGACTGGGATCCAAAACAGATCCACAGATGCGTTGTTAAACAGCGTTTTGGATTTACACCTGAAGAAGCTGCCATGCAGGATGCCAATGAAGACATCTGGGGCTTTATCTACGATGGTATGTGCCCTTCAGATCGTCATCTTATGAAACCAGATAAGTTTTATAGGGATAATGAATCCTGGCATGATAGCGAAAAAAGCAAATGTTTCATGGTTGGCTGTTCATCTGCTTGGTCTTATTACCATCTGCCTAATGCTACAGCTGAACTTATAAAGGAAGGCTATGCAGTTGTTACAAGCTTAAGAAGCCATAAGGTTTTATCGATCTGTAAAGCTGAAGAACTGGAAAAGACACTTAATGATGTCAGAAAAGCTTTTATAGCTGCAAAGCTTGACGTTCCAGAAAAGGAAATCAAGAGAAGAAAAAGAAAGTTTGTTCCTGAAAAGCTTGATACAGTCAGACAGATTGGCGGAATGGATGCTGATTCTCTGATCGCCGTTCCAGAAAACTTCATGGAAGTATTCCATTTTAGAGGCGGCGAATGGGGCAACTGGCTTAATGCTGATGAAAGAGTATTAAACCTTACCATGTGCTATAATTCATTTTTCAATATGGCAAATATCCTTGGGATAAAGCCTGAATGCACTTCTCTTGGGGATATGATGTCAATTGCTTTTGGGTCAAGAGGAAGAAGTAGTGCTTCAGCTCATTTTGAACCAGGCGGAAATGTTATCAATCTCACCAGAATGAGCGGAGCAGGTTGTCTTGCCCATGAATGGGGACATGCCCTTGATTACTATCTTGCTAAAAGATATGAAATCCCTGCGGAATTTGCAACTGAAGCCAAGATCCATTTTGAGAAAGATGGAACATTTTACCGGACATGGGATATCCTTCCAAAAGAATTTGTAGCGGTTTATTATGCCATTGAGGATGCCAAAGAGTTTTTAAAAGGCTCCAAGAAATTTGATGAACTGTTCACAAAAAATGGGCACGGATACTGGTCAAGTAACTGCGAGCTCTGGGCAAGAGCATTTGACTGCTATATCTCAGATAAGTTAAAGGCAGCAGGTATCATTGATACTTATCTTTCAAGGGGAGCTGACAGCTTCTACTGGGAAGAAAATGGTATTATGTACAGAGCTTACCCTGCAGGAGAAGAAAGAAACAGGATAAATAAAGCTTTTGATGATCTCATCAAACATCTTTTTGTTCCTAATACGGCAGAGTGATGCATTTGTATTTTAATGCATATTTGCTATAATGAAGATGAAAATTACTCTGTTTTAACTAGTCCTTTAAGGGCTTACTGATTATTTGTTTGATCAGAAGGGTCCTTAGGGCATCTTCTGATCAATATTATTGAAAGGAAGATGCTATCCTGGTTGAGATAGTAAGAAAAAATCTCCTTACTATGGATAAAGATACAGCAATGGATGAGGCTGTGAAGGGATGCATAGAGAAGGATGTCTTGAAAGATATTCTTGAGAAATTCAGTTCGGAGGTAATCGAGATGTTATTAACTGAATACAATGAAGTTGAAACCATGAATGCCTTCCGTGAAGAAGGTAGAGCTGAAAAGCTCATTCAAGACGTGGATGGAGTAGTTGAAGAGTTTGGAACCTCGATAGAACGCGCTTGCAAAGCATGCCATGTCAGTGTAAAGAAATATTATGCCGCGAAAACAATGCTTAACATGTGATTCGTTTGAAGGTAATCGAGATGTTATTGAAGGTAGAGTCGAAGGCAGAATTGAAGGAAAAGCTGAAGCAATGGAAGATTTGGTGCAGAAACTTGCCAAGTATTTCCTGGAAACAAAATCTGCTAATGAAACGTCTGAAGCAATAGCAATGGCTAAAACACTTTAGAAAACAGCGATATAGCTAGATAATTAAATTATTTATAATACACTCACAAGTGTGGGTGTATTTTTTATGCAGAAAATCATAAGGTTTTGAAAAAATTAAAAAAATCCATGATAGTAAAGATAAATATTATGTCAGTTAAAGAGAGGAGAATAAAAATGAGCGAGTATATTAACGAAGAGATAAAGAAGGCAAGAAAGCGTTTTGAAAAGCATAGCGCAAAGGTGGTTTTGAAAATACCAGAGCTTACGATTATTGATTGGGCTAACGGTGATAGCAGCAATAATGCAATCAGATATATTCTGGATACTCAGAAAGGTAATCTGATCATCACAGGTGATCTTGGGGACGCTGTATTTTCATGGTATCACAAGGAATCCGTTGCGAACCTTGTTAAGTACACAAAAGATCTTACATATCTTGTCGAGAAGGCACAGACTGCTTCTGACCTTTATACATTTGAAAAAGAAGATATTGAAGAAGATCTTATCAAGGCCTGTCATGATGCGATAGATGACCAGGAAAAAGACTGGGAAGAAGCGCAGCAAAGCCAGCTTGATGACATTATTTCTTATTTAGATGATGAGCTCTATCACGTTTCCGATAAAGATATCTATTTTGATAGCCAGATCAGAGACTTGTTTGAAGAATTTGATTCATCCTGGTATGAAAATTCAGCTTTCTATAGAGCGGGCAGGCGCATATCTCCATTTGTTATCTGCTGGTCAGAAGGTCTGCAGATGGCTTTTGAACAAGTGAAAGGAGATATTTGTAATGCAGACTAAGGATATGAATAATAGTATGGCCGAAGAAGATGTTAAAAACCCAGAGGCAATGCCATATGGCAAAATCATTGACTGTATAAGGAAAAGGCAAACAAAGACTAAAGGCGATATGTATGATGTACTGATCACAGTAGACGCATCGACAAAGGACCGCTTTTTAAATGCGAAGTCATCCAATATCACATTTAATTGTTATGATTTTGATAGTGCTGTAAAAGCCAGAAACCTTCTTGTAAAATCCATTAGAGCTGTCAGGCCTAAAAGAAGACATCCTATAGACGGATGGACGAAGGAAGAGTGCGCTAAGGAATATGCCAAAACATATATAGACAATATCAATAACGCGCTTAAAACAGATTTTGAATTTTCTGCTGAAAACTACAGTGAGGTTTTAGCTGAAGCCGTCAAAACATATGCAAGAAAAGTGTTTACAGGTGAATTTTCATGTGAACAGATTGGAAAAGACAGAGATCTGATAATTAGCATATTAGGATACTACAAAGGCAAAAGATCACCTTTAGAGAAAACCTATGACGCATTAAAGAATGGCTTTTCACTTTCTGCCGGTTATATTAACAATATCATGCCGGAGTTTTTCAAGATGTATGCACAAGAAGCTATGGATGAAAATGATAATGAAAAGCTGCTTTATGCAGCAAGTATTTTAAAATCAAATGAGAAATGAGCAGAAATGACATGCGCGTCCGGCTAGTACCCTGGGCGCGTTTTTATTTTGCCCTAAATCAGACATATTACAAGTAATATTGTTAATGTTTGATCATGAAAGGAGAATAACATGGAGAATTTTAATAAGACAAGAAAAGATGACGAGAGAACTGCATTTGAAGATAGGGTTTATAAAGCATATCAGCTTAACTGGATGCTCACGCACGGATATGGGCTTTCAGATCTTATGCATATTATTGTCGATAGGATTGCTCAGGATGTTGATGAGGATGCTGAAAATGCCATGACATGCGGCGTTCACGTAAAGCAGATGGCAGATGCTACCCGCTATGAGTTCTTGACAGAAGGCGAGTTTAACCACGGAGAGATGTTTGCCTGCAAGGATGAGTTCCTTGAAAACGAGTATCTTGAAAGAGATATCATGAGAAATATCCTTGCTAGGATGCCTGAAAGTGATAAGGAGAAAGCCCTGTATGAAAAGTACACAAATAATCATCTTATGAATGTAATCACAAAAAAGCAGCTTGCTGATGCGCTTGAGGAGGAATAAAATGCCGTTCTATTGGAAGATGCTTGGGCATAGCAGCTCTAAGTATATAGATATTGCTCTGGATGCTTTTGAAACAAGACAGAACATCGAGGCTGTTGAATCCGGTGGGATCGCTCCTTGCGTTGCCAGCGTGGAAAAGACAGAAGCATTTAGGTGTGGAGATTCTGTAAAAGTTGTTATCACGTTCCTCTATGAGAGTACATGTGGCCTTTCTGATGTTACTTATCATGTTAAAGAGAGAAGGCAGACAGAAACTTATGAGTTTAAAAATGGCGAGATGACATGCGGTGAAAAGCCGCTGTTTGATAAGCCATTCGTATCTCAGAGCCGGAATATGCAGATGGACTTCTTTAAAAGACACGCAGATATGCTAACAGTAGTATCTACTGTGGCATGAGATATTGATAAAGCAGGCGCTGAGCGCCTGCTTTTATTTTTGCTTGTTTTTAACATGATAGATAAGAATATTTTATTTATGACAGATTATGAAAAGGAGAGAAATATGGCGTTATCAAAAAAGCTTGCTACTGGAACGTGTATCCGGGCCTGGAACTACGATCTTGGTAACTGTATTGGACAGGCGATTGCTGTAAAAAACAACAATGCTGATTATCCCGCCATGGTGAGCGTCGAGAGCGTTAAATGCGCTCAGGGGACCATTAACAGAGTGGTTATCAAGAAGTCTGAGCTTGAGAAAATGGGCTTTATAGTAGTAGAGGAGTAAATCTAATGGATAGGACGATTATTATAACTGACTTCGAACAGGAAGAATGTGCGATGGCTATCTTGGATAGCAATGAAATCGGATACGAACATTCAGATGATAATATCTTTATTGTCGATGCAGAGCAGTTTGAAGAAGCACGTAATGTTTTGCAAGATAATGGGATTGAGGTCCAGTTTTAAATATCGCAGTTAAAGGAGAATAATGAGAAATGAATTGGAAGAAGCTAAGCGAAGTCTTGCCACCAATTGAACGTGAAGAAGATATTACATCTACTGATCTGTTCGAGATAGGAAGCACTTCGAAAATACATTTAAAAAAGTCAAAAGCTGTGCTTTTTAAGAGCAAGTATTTTGAAAGGCTCTGCAAAGAAAGCTATATTGGCGAAAATGGCTTTAAGAGTGACTTTCTTATCGGTTATGTAACTATCGAAGATGTAATTGAAGGAAAGAGCGGCAATGAAGATGATGATCACCGCGTTGTGGTTAGTATTATCGGCATGGATAATATTTTTGCCATAAAGGGTGCGGATGATTCGAAGCTTTACAAAAATGTATTTGGAGAAGATGACGATATTGAGTGGTTTGATATGGATGCTTTTTCTGCCGTATAAAAGGAGCTGATCATGGAGAATGAAAGAATAATCGAGATACCTGAGGAATGCATAGAAAAATATACAGGCTACGATGATGTCATATATTTTTCAAATGGGATGGTGCAGCTTATCTACAAAGATTAAGGAGAATAAGATACGACAAAACATTGCAAGTGAAAGGGAATACTATCGAAGAAGATGAGGACACTCTGTTAATCATTTAAGCATTTTGAAAGAGTATAATCTATGAGTAAATATATTATAAAATTCAACGAGAAACCCCTTCCGACAAAATGAATCGGATGTGGGATGAATCGTCTTTACGCAAACATGTGTTTGTGCTAAAATGAAAACATATCGGAACCTTGAAAACTGTATATATGAGGTTGCACCACGAATCTAATAAACCAAGAACCTGTGGTGTGTAAAATATACAAGGTGTTTAGTTCCCAAGCGCCACAAGCGCATATATAACACTTAAAGTATGCCGAAGGGGTTCCGCCCCGACGGAGTAGTGGCGCCGTGAACGTGCCTTACTATACAACTTTGGTATTGTAGAAACCATTTCCGATGTCATCGGTATGGTAGTTCATAAATCCCTTGGAATTGAATATTCAGATAAAAAACTAAATATAGTTAGTGTAAAAAGCATCGCCTTGTGCGGTGCTTTTTTGTTTTTGCCAAATAAATCCATACCCTTATCAAGAAAGTGTATTTAAAAGAAAGGAATAAGGGATTATGGTAATAAAAGTAATAACAGATATAACAGAGATTGACGAGATGGAGTTTGAAGACTGTGATATGCACGAGGCAAATCCGGATCTTGGTGAGGATCGCATACTTATTGAGGGCCCATTATATCGTCTTAAGGACACAGATATGATCATTGCGGAAGGCACTTACTGCAACTGCAATGAAGATGGAGAACTAGAGCCGGACTTTAGTGTATCACTTCTTTATAAGGCGGAGGGCGAGCCTGATCTTGACGCTCCTTTATACTGGGAACAGGATCCGCCAGCAACTATGCTGCATAACTATATACACATGCAGGGCTTTGAAGAAATTTCAAAAATTGAAAAGTTAGTCGCATAAGTTATTAGACAGGTATTTGCAAATACCTGTCTTTTATTTTGCTCAGATAATTCCATATTTTAATTGTTAAATTTTATGTCGGTTAAATGAAAGGAGAACAATATGTATAGTTTATTAGAAAGACAAAGAAAGTTCGAGAAAGCTCTCGAAACTGTCGAGAACACAAAAGGTGTTTTTATGCTTGATAAGTCAAATGATGGCTATCACCACTTTTCTTTTATGTATAGAGGCTATCGCGTTTATGTAGAAAGAAATAGCGGATGCATTGACGAAAAGCGCCCTGGAGATCTCATTTTTGATCTTTTCCGTATTCTTCCAGATGGTTGCACTCAAACTCAGATTACATATTTCAATAATTTTGAGGATCTGTCATCTGTCGATGATATTATCGACAACAAAAAGTATGTATGTGAAGGCGAGTGTGATATCATTCCTCTCCATTTGAGTAAAGTTAATAAGAGAACTGCGGAGATCATCAGAAATGTTGTTAGCAAGGATGGCGGAGAGAGAGAAAAAAATGTTCTTGTTGGAAATTTCTTCTGCACAATTGGTGATACTTGGAATGATGAGCACATGGTTGTTGATGTGTTCAGAAGCTACCCTGAAGAGGATGGCTACTTCGATGGTTTCTCTGTTGATGTTCTTAACAGAAGAATTTGTGCATAAGGAGGAAATTATGATTATCAAGAATATTCAGTATCTTAGGGAAATGGATACTGCTCATGAAGAGTATGATTATGAGGAGTTTGAAACAAATCCTGGTCTTGGTAAGGACCGCATTATTGTTACCGGGCCTCTTTATCGCCTGAGAAACACCAATCTCTTTGTTGCAGAGGGAACATACTGCAATTTTGATGAAGAAACAGGATGGCTTGAGCCCGACTTTGGGGTATCACTTCTTTATAAGTCAGTTAACGGAGAGCCTGATCTTGATAGACCGCTTTACTGGGAGCAGGATCCGCCAGCTGTAATGCTTCATAATTATCTGAGCGTTTTGGCTGGAAGAGAAGATGAAGAACAGGAAGAAGATATTCATATGCTCGAAAGATTTGCAGCTTAAAAACAAAATGACACCTCGAATGAGGTGTCATTTTTTATGTGCAGAAAACTATTATTTCATCAGGCATTTCTATAATTTTACTATAACAACTTTGTTTGTTATTCAAACAGCTTAATGAAACAATCAATATTTTGTTTTTATGAACTACCAAGACCGATGTAATCGGAAATGGTTTCTACAATACCTTGCGGTATAGTAAGGCACGTTCACGGCGCCGCTACTCCGTTGGGGCGGAACCCCTTCGGCATACTTTAAGTGTTATATATGCGCTTGTGGCGCTTGGGAACTAAACACCTTGTATATTTTACGTGCCATAGGTTCTTAGTTTATTAGATTCATGGCACAACTCCATATATACAGTTTTCAAGGTTCCGATATGCTATATATTCTAGCACAAACATGTGTTTGCGTAAAGGTGATTCATCCCACATCCGATTTCATCGAAAGGGGTTTTCTCGCTAAATTTTATAAAAGGAAGGTGACAAAGTAATGCAAAGAAAAGACACATCTAAGAGAACTCTTGCTATCGTAGCTGCAGCTGCGCTTATGATTGGTTCATTCGGAGGGGCAGCAGGTTCTACCGCTTATCGTGCAATAAATGATAAGTCGAAAGAAACTGCTATTGCCAAAGATAGAGTCGTAGAAACTCAGGATGAAATCAAGACCATCACGCAGCAGTATGTAGAAGAATATTTATCTCAGGATCCTGATGTGCAGAACGGCATTATCAAATCAGATGATGTATCAGAAGACCTTGCGCAACGTGCCGCTGAGATAGTTACCGCAAATCTTATAAACGGTTCCTATGAAGGGATTGTAACAAATACAGAAATTAAAGCACTTGAGGCGAAACTTACAAAGCTTGTAGGTTCATACGATCTTACAAATGAACAGACAAAGGCTTTATCCAAATCCGTTGCTGCTATTATAGAGGCCGATCTTGATTCTAAGAATACAAAAGCAACAGGCGAGACTACTCTTTCAAAAGCTGTACTTGAAAATATTGATGCTCTTGAGAAAAGAATATCCGCAGTAGAAGCAGATGTGACAGAGTTAAAAAATACCGTTTCCTCTATTCAGAGCGAAACAGCATCCCTGAAGAAAGATACAACAAAAACAACTATTGATTACGCTTCTTCATCAACAGTATCCGACCTTCAGACCAAGTATAATAATCTTCTTGAAAGATACAATAAACAGAGTGAAACGATAAATAATCTTATTAAAGAACAAGGCTCATCTTCTTCAGTAAATACCAGTGTCATTTCAACGCTTCGTTCTGAAATCGCTTCGATGAAATCTAGCCTGGATTCCCTTAAAACTAGTCTGCAGGGGCAAATATCTGCTCTTGAAGCACAGATTGAAAATATCCCGGAAGATGATGGCGATAACAGCGAGGAGATTGCGAAACTTAAAGAGTCTGTTACCGCAAAGGAGGGCGAGATTACAGCTCTTAAAGAAAAGGCTACATCCCTTCAGGGACAGATCGATAGCATGGTAAGCGCTAATGCTTCCTCAGAAGCGCAGCTTCAGGGAGAAATTGACGAGCTTAAGACTTCTGATGCACAGAAAGCATCTCAGGAGGATGTAACCGCTCTTGAGACAGAACTTGGTGAGACACAGGCTAAACTTGCCCAGGCTGAAGCTGACCTTATTGCTGCAAACACAGCAATCGGAAGCCTTGAAACAGCCACCGGCTTAAAAGCTGACGCATCTGTTGTCGAGACATTAAAGGAAAGCCTTGAAGAACTTCAGGGTACAGTATCTGATATTGATGATAAGAAAGCTGATCTTGAGACTCTCGACAACATGCTTTCCGGTATGGTGACAGCTCTTGGTGGAACTACAGCTGCAACTACAAACGATAATGTAACGGCTATGACAGCTTCACTCGCATCATTAAAAGAGACTGTGTCTGGTTTAAGCTCAAGAGTCGGAGCTCTTGAAGTTAAGCTTCAAAATGTTGGTGATAACGTAACTATTGGCAGTGGGGCAAATGTTGGTCCAAATGTAAATATACCTTTTAGTTTTGGAGAAGTGAATGGGCAATACGGTTATTTTGACAACAACAATTCATTTATAGGCTTTAAATCCCAGACAGATATAGACAGTGCTGTTTCAGCAGCAAAAGTAGGTACGGCTACAGCTGCGGATGTACTCGAAGGTAAAACATTTACAAACGCTGATAGCAGCGGCATTGAAGGAACAATGAAAAAGACTCCGGCAGCTACATATACACCTGGCACCGCGGACCAGACAATTGCCGCTGGCACATATCTTTCTGGCGACCAGACTATTAAAGGTGATGCTGACCTTAAAGCCGAAAACATCAAAGCAGGAACATCGATTTACAATATAGATGGCACATACACAAATGATGCGACGGTTTCCGCGGCTCAGATACTAAAGGGTTATACTGCGTATGTAAAGGGAAGTAAGATTACTGGAACAATTGAGTCTTTAGGTACTAAAACTTATACCCCAAGTTATACAGATCAGACTATTGCTGCTGGGCAATTTTTATCAGGCGTTCAGACGATTAAGGGCGACAATAATCTTAAACCAGAAAATATCGCATCAGGTATATCAGTTTTTAATATAAAAGGAACATATACAAGTGACGCAACAGCAACTGCAAAGCAGATTCTTACAGGATATACAGCATATGTGAACGGAAGCAAAGTTGCAGGTTCGATAAAGATAAACCCCGAAAAAGTATATGGAGCTTATAAATCTACAACTAAGGTAAATGCAGTTACTTCAGGTACAACAACTTTGTCCGATATTGTCCTGGGAGCAGGCAGCCAGATTACGCTTCCTGCGGGCTTTTATGATAAAGATACCGTGGTGAAAAATGGAGTACCATCTGGAGGAACTGGCGACACAGGCACTATCACATTTACTGGTGATTACTGGCCAGACCAAACTGTTACAATCAATGTAGGGTACAGACCGAGCATTGCTTTTTACTGCTTTCATCAAGGAAATGGTGTACAAATGGCTTATTACGATAGTAGTGTAAGCACTACGGAATATTATGCTATAGGAGGTGTTGGTGGGGGATATGCTCCGGCAGTTCTTGGATACCCTTATACGCTAAATCCAAATGGCTACATGTACATAACCGATACGGGATTCCAAGCCAAAATGAGTGCATTGTCAGGGCACTATCAAGGTTCTAGTTATAAAGCCCATTGGGTTACTCTAAAATAAGGTATTATTTGTAGGAACTCTGTCTTTGGAACCCTTTACCCCAACGTATTCTAGGGTTGGAAACTATGGCCAATACAGCGGACTAACGGTTGGTAATATATACATATTAGGGCAAACCAATCCTACAGTACCTAATTATGAACTACAAGTAATATCTGGTTGCGAAATCTTATCCCAAAAGGCAGGAACTGCGAGTGCGGGTGGTGGATATGGTTGGGCTATTATAAAAGCTACAGCAACATCATGCCAACTGTATTACTTTGAAAACTTTTCATCCATGTGGATGAAAATAGTATTATAAGAGCGAACTGATTCTTTTCCAGCGGAAGGATATGGATTTATTTTAAATTACAGTTCAAGCCCTCAATACTATCAAATACAAAACGGTGTAACAGTAACAACACCTTATAACATGTATAATGCAGCAGTGTTTAATACATCAAATTTAAGAAATTTCACCTATACTCAAGGTGGTGGTCAAGGAAGTCATGTTGTAGGAGTTAAAGGTGAATCTATTACAGATTTAGGTTCTGGAGTTACATTTTCAAATCTAAATTATGATATGATTTTTTCATTCCTTGGGCATAATAGTGGTACAATTTTTTACCACACATTTACGTGGTGATTTTTTGAGGAACATTGTCGGATGTCGGAGTGATAGCCAAGTCTACAGGCGATGTCATGAACGGTCGTGTAGTAATTGGAAGTATGGTCAATAATGCAGCAATGTTTATATCGACCATATCTGGTATTTCCTGTGGCAAAGCTACCGTTACTGCTAATTCCAATTTTGCTATTACGGCAAATCAATCCTGCACTGTAAAAGGTTGGTATCAGAATGTTTCTGGCGCGGTAATATCAGTAAACACAAGCCTTTCCGCAGGACAGACCTATAATCTTCCTTCATGTGGTTATAACTCCACTTATAGCGTTTATTGGTGGAAGCCGTTTTTTGTTTATATTGAGTGATTATGGATAGCTTACCGTCATTCAATCAATTTAAACTTATATTTCCAGCGTATACTGAAGCGTTTAAAATCAATGCAAAATCAGCATTAGAAATATTGTTTGTACCAACAAACACAATTAAAAAAGTTGCAACTGGTGGATATAGAACATATGCAACTGAACCAAACGATATAATAGTTGTTCCCCAAGATAATACTTTATTTCGCCAACCTAACTACAGACCAATTACCAACCTTAGCAGAAAGCAAAAGTTTAATTGATGTGGTAGATGAAATATCAATGGGTGTATTCAAACTCATCGCATACTGTGCGCCATCCAAGAATATGAAAGTAGAAGCATCACTAGATTGAGATGTAAGTGTTGCTGTTTTAAAGTCCATATCTGAATTTGAAAACGTAACTGATTGATTGTTCCATGTACCTGAACCGCTATCTCTAACCAAGGTAAAATCTAGCGTTGACGCAGTTCGTTTTGATAAGACGCAAATTATTGGAATACAATAAGGTCACATATTAGGTTCTGACCACCGTTGTTATTCTTGCTGAATACTTCAGAGTTTGATGTTAGATCACCTATGTATACAGCAGTTCCATTAACCCATCCTTCATTATTTTTAACAGGCGCTAATGAATACATTGCTGTTAAATAACTGCCATTCTTCTGAACAATCTGATTGACATTAGTGTCATAATAAAAAGAGGTTCCACAGATAATCAGATACTTGCATCCGCTATGGTTCTCTACTGTAATAGAGTGAGCCGCAAAAACCTGTAAGCATCAATAACCGTCAGAGTTCGTTGAAATCAGACATCTTTTAACGCCATATAAGTTCCGTAGTACGTACTTCCACCTATAGTAACTTTTATACTAAATCCACTAGAAGTTATATTGAATGTGAATGTATTACTAGCAGAACCTAGACTTGCTGCTCCACCAGACCATCCACCCGCATAACTAGAATGTATCCACATGCCTGGTAGTAGATTTGCATTATATGAAAGAATGGCATAAGCACCATTCAAGTAATCAAGGCGTAACATAACCACTTTAGGCTGAAAACCAAGATTTACAGTGACAGGAGATGTTGATGTATTAGGATCAGGTATAGTAACTGTGCCTGTTTGTGCAGTTCATTTGAATAATACCTTAATTATTCAATCCACAACTGTGACCAATAGCCACCACCATAGTTATAGTAAGAAAAAGAATCCGAATCAGTTTTTATAGTTCCTGTGAACACATATAATCGAGTTATGCTAGAAGGAGCATATACATAATTAGTGTGCCCATTATTGTAACTACAATCATAGTAAGTTCCGGTTAGCACTGTTCCGTTTTGAGAATATGTGAGAGTATAACCCTCCACAGTATACGCAGTAATAACAAACTTCTTGCCTTTGTATCCGTTGATTAACATTTCTGGAAATGATGAACTAGAAGTACTTGGATAAATATAGTAAGCTGTGGAATATTGCGCAGTTCGCTTAAATACTACTTACGTTGTAGGTAATGGTTCGGGAGTGTAATAAACTCTGCAATTACAATACAGATAATATTCTCCGCCCCATCCCGCGCTACATGTTAATGTCCCTGTAGAGGAATCATATGTCCAAGTGGGAGTTGGATCACCATAAGAAATATTATGTGCAGCTATAGATGTAACTATGCAAAAGAAATTATCATGTGTCGCACTTCTGTAAGCAGAAACTTTAGACTTTACATCAAAAGAACTACTTAGCGAAAACGTTCCGATAAAGATATTTTGTGAAGTTCGTAAAAATCATCCTTTTGCAATTCACAAACAAATCTCCATTATTAAAATTCAACGCCATAAAAAATCATTATGTTTATTTCCCATTTTCATAGTCCAATTGTTTTATTTAATACCTCCAAATGAAACTGTTATAATCCTTTGAAGGAGGTGGTTTATTTGAAACAAGAAAAAATCGTGGTCGGGTACGCTCGCGTCTCTACACAACGACAATCTTTACGGAGACAAATAGAAAATCTAAAAACAGCCTACCCCAATATTGTTATCGTAGCAGAAGTCTATACCGGAAGCACCGACAACAGACCAAAATGGAAAAAACTGATGAGGCAGTGCCGAGCGGGGAATGTGAGTAAACTTGTTTTTGATGAGGTCTCGCGTTTTAGCCGAAATGCAGAAGAAGCCATAGTCGAATACAAAGAGTTGTATTCACTTGGGATTGAGCTTGAATTTTTAAAAGAGCCTCACATCAACTCGAAGATCTATCGTGATGCTTCTGAAAGAAAGATTGAGATATCAACAGATTCAATGGATAGCGAAACGGCGCAGCTTATCAACACAGTTATCGGAGGGCTTAATGATTACCTTCTATCAGTTGCAGAAAAGCAGATATTTTTAGCTTTCGACCATGCGCAGAAAGAGAGGGAACTATTATCCAAAAGAACATCAGAAGGACTAAAACAGGCAAAACTCATGGGAAGTAAGGTCGGGCGGCAGCCTGGACAGAAGCTTATTACCAAGAAGCAAAAGAGAGCCAAACGTATCATACGAAATCATTATGAACTGTTTGGAGGCGAGCTTACCGCAACGCAGTGTTTTACGCTTGCTCAAATTACAAAATCAACATTCTATCGGTATCTAAATGAGATGAGAGAGGAAGATAAGGAAAAGGGCATTATATGGGATGATGAGATAATTGCAGAAAAGATAGATAGAGGAGAAGCTGATCCAAAGAAAATCATTCAGGTAATTAAGGCCAACAAAGAAAACAATATGACTGGCAGAAAATTATAATTGAAAGTGCCTGTTTCCAACAAAAAAAATTTAGACTGGCAGAAATTATAAGTATAAAGTCATATCATTGACGCATATATCATATATTTCAGAATAAAACACCGGTTTTGCCTGAGGCATATGATATGTATATCAAAAAAGAGGCAAAGATAATATTTCGGACCATCAAATGAACTACCACCACCGATGTTATCGTAAATGGTTTTTACAATATCTAAGTGATATAGTAAGGCACGTTCACGGTGCCGCTACTCCGTTAGGGCGGAACCCCTTCGGCATACTTAAAAATGTTGTTATATGCGCTTTTGGCGCTTGGGAACTAAACACCTTGTATATTTTACGTGCCACAGGTTCTTAGTTTATTAGATTCATGGCACAACCTCATATATACAGTTTTCAAGGTTCCGATTGACTTATTTTATCACGAACAGCCGTTCGCGTAAAGGCGTTCCATCCCCACAACCGACTTCATCGGGAGGGGTTTTCTCGCACGATATTTATAATTACAGACTATTCTAGCAACACATTTACCGTATTGCAGGAAATTAACAAGATGACATCTCAAAAGAGGTGTCATTTTTATATGCCAATATTTTCTGCACAGGTATAAGGCTTTATAGGTCATGTGCAGAATAATTGCCACGATAAAAACAATTTCTAACCACTCCATAATAACTTTCGGGCGTTTGAAACGCACTATATACGCAACTTATGAATTTGATTTATATGAAGGAAGGCAACTTACCGATGAAAAAGAAGGACGTTTCTAAGAGAACACTTATTATTATGGTGGCAGCAGCACTTATGCTTGGAAGTATCGGCGGAACAGCTGGGTCAGCTGCTTATAATGCTATAAGCAACGAAGCTGCTCAGACTGCTTTGGCAAAAGACCGGGTAGTTGAAACTCAGGATGAGATTGAAGTCATTACAAAACAGTATATCGAGGATTATCTTGCCAAGGATACTGATACACAGAGTGGCATTATTGTATCTGACGGAGTACCAGCAGATATTGCACAGCGTGCTGCTGAGATTGTTACTGCAAATCTCATCAATGGTTCATACGAAGGTATTGTAACTGACGCTGAGATCAAGGAGCTCGAAACAAAGCTTACCAAGATGATAAGTTCATATAGTCTTACTGACCAGCAGACAAGGGTTTTATCAAAGTCTGTTGCGGCTCTCATTGAAGCAGATCTTGATTCAAAGAATAAAGAGGCGGCAGGAGAGACTTCTCTTTCAAAGGCTGTACTTGGCAATATTGAAGCACTCGAAAAGAGAATTGCTGCAGTAGAGGCTGATGTAACGGAACTTAAGAATACTGTTGCAGCTATTAAGAGCGAAGGCGCATCTCTTCAGAAAGATACAACATCTGCTACTACAGATTACGCTTCCACATCCAGCGTATCTGACCTTCAGGCAAAGTATAATGACCTTCTTGAGAGATATAACAAACAGAGTGAGACTATCAATAATCTTATTAAAGAGAATGGTGAAGCCGCATCAGCCGACGCAGAAGTCATTGCTGCACTTCGCTCTGAGATTGCTTCAATGACCGCTTCTCTTGATACGCTCAAAGGAAGTATCCAGGGACAGATAACAACCCTTAATGCGCAGATTGAGAATTTGCAGGGTGACAATTACGATAATAGTCAGAAAATAAACAATCTCAAGACAGATATGCAGAAAAAAGAAGGGGAGATTACAGGACTTAAAGAGAAGATTACATCCCTTCAGCAGCAGCTCGCTCTTGTAAAACAGAAAAATGAAGAATCTGAAGGAAAGCTTCAGGAAGAAATTAATGAGCTCAAGACCTCTGATGCTGCAAAGGCATCTCAGGAGGATGTAGATGCCCTTGAAGAAGAGTTAAATGAAACAAAAGAAAAACTCTCTGCTGCAGAGGCAGAGGTAGTTGTAATAAATACTGCCCTTGAAAGTATGCAGGGCGAAATAGATACTAAGGCAGACTCATCCGTTGTTGAGACATTAAAGGAAAGCCTTGAAGAACTTCAGGGAACCGTATCTGATATTGATGATAAGAAAGCTGATCTTGAGACTCTCGACAACATGCTTTCCGGTATGGTGACAGCTCTTGGTGGAACCACAGCTGCTACAACAGAAGACAATATCACATCCATGACAGCTTCACTTTCTGCCCTTAAGGAGACTGTTACTGACCTTAGTACAAGAGTAGGCGTTCTTGAGAACAAGGTTAAGGGCGTTGGAGACAACGTTACCATCGGAAGTGGAGCAAACATTGGAGCCAATGTAACCGTTCCATTCAGTCTTGGCGAAGTAAATGGTAAATACGGATACTTTGATAAGAACAATAAGTTTGTGGATTTTAAGTCGCAGGCTGACATAGACAGTGCCGTCTCAGCTGCGAAGATCGGCACAGCCACAGCAGAAGACGTACTTGCCGGCAAGACATTTACTAACGCAAGCGGTAGCGGCATCACCGGTACTATGAAATCAACAGGAGCTGCTACATATACACCCGGTACCGCAGACCAGACAATTGCCGCTGGTTCATATTTATCTGGCGCTCAAACTATTAAAGGCGATGCTAATCTCGTTGCAGGTAACATAAAGGCAGGCACAACAATCTTTAACACAAAGGGTACGTTTACAAGTGATGCGACTGCAGCTGCTGCCCAGATTCTTACTGGTTACACCGCTTATGTTAATGGCAGTAAGATCACGGGAACCATGAAGAAAAACCCAGCAAAAGTATATGGCGCTTATAAATCTACATCTAAGGTAAATGCAGTTACTTCGGGCACAACAACTTTGTCCGATATTGTCCTGGGAGCAGGAAGCCAGATTACGCTTCCCGCGGGCTTTTACGACACTGATACAGTAGTTAAAAATGGTGTCAGTTCTAGTGGAGCGGAAATAGTCCTTATTGCATCATTTGACCAAAGGAGCCCTACATACAGTGGGAATGTAGCATCTAAGCTGTCAAATTATAAAGAACTTACAAATAAAAACTTTTTCTTCGTATGTACTAACGGTTATGGCGGAAACAATTACGCAACAACCAAATACTTCACAACTTCAATATCATATAATTCTAGCACTGGAGCGATAAGTGTTGTCCATGGGAACGGCTCTCCGGGCGATGGAGCTGGAACCGCAGGTAAGCTTTATTATGCATCTGTTCCATTACCGTAATACTCAATGGCATATGACTTAAAGGAGGCGCGAAAGCAAACGCTATATTTAACTGTTCACAATATGGCTCCGAGTCATGGTCTTCAAGCGCATACTATAATCTCGACACGGGCAAAAGTAATTTCACTGCCAATTCAAGCGGATTTACAAGTACCAGCGACGGCGCAACGGGTTCTTTATATCATAATGGAAAACAAGGCTATGCCACGTTTAATGCAATTCAGGGATGCACTATATACTGGACGGGATATGGCACAAAAGGTTCGCTTACGCTTTCTGCGGGGCAATCTACGCAGATTGGCACATCAATAGGTTTATCTATCGTTGTTATTCTTAACTGATTAAATCCTGTGATTATCTAACTACAAGATAACCGTGTCCGCCGCTATTTCCAGTGGCAGACCATGAATATACCAAATAATCGGCATTTACATTTGCTCCTGAACGTGCAGAAGAAATAATGCTGCCGTTCTTTATCAAATAAAACAAAGAACCAAAACCTTCACCACCCTCATTTATCGAGTAACTGAAGTTTTTATATTCAGAAACATTCATAATGATCTGAGGATTTCCACTGATAGTACTACCTTTGCTATATGCTATAAAACGACCATTCTGAAAGTAGTAGCCCGGTTTAATAAAACCGTCTCAGTAAAACCGTATGATTTATGGGAGCTTCTGCAACATACATTGGAGCGCCTACCTCATATAGTAATTACACAGCTTCTTGGAATATCAAATCTCAAAGCGATTATGCATCATTGACAGTTAATAATTTTGCTTTCGTTATGGGTTCGTATTCAAAGACCAGTTCATACTCAGGATTACAATTACCTTCCGATACAGCTTATGTAAGTCTGAATATGTCGTGTTCTTATGATAAAGCATCAGGCGTTGTCTCCGTATACATTCGTGCCAATAGTTGGAGTGCCACTGTTGGGCCTGACAGCTCTTTCCTTAAGCTTTATATCGTTAGAAGCTAATTATTCTTATAGAATAATTCATCAACCACAGTTTATGGCAGTGGAGTTTCGGTGTAATAAACAGTATAGCTGGCAGATGCCTGGGCACTTCCACCCGTTGTCCTTGAAGATGCGCCAACAGTAACAATCCCGGTTGTCGCGTTGTAAGACACATGGTAGGAAGTGTATGCATAATGTGAGCCGTCACTCCATCCCGTTATTGTTCCAGTAACAAGAAAGAAATTTTTGCTAGTCAAGGAAGCATATTTATCAGGATAATTGGTTTTCATGTTGTAACCATTGCTAATCTGTACTATTTTGCCTCCTCGCATAAATCATACGAATTTAACGAGGCGCTGGCAGCGGAGTAAGTATTCTTGGAATGTCATATACAGGTTCTATTTGGGGTGGTGCGGGAACAATAGGACTTACAATGAAACTTACAGATCCTTCAAAGAAAACTGTGACATTAACAGGAACTGCTAATGGTTTATACGGTAGAGGTAATTGGGGATATTCTAATTGCACAGTAAAGTCAGCTCCAAGTCCATATGCTACGTCATGGACAGTGGTTGTCAATGTCACAGACCCTGAATCTAATTTTGGAATATCTATTGGGACTAATGGCGACTCAGATAAAGGAAACGGTTATCTCGCAACAATCAGCTCAATATCAGCAAATTAAGCTCGTTTTTGATTTCTGATTTTATTTTATAACTAAGTAAGCATGAACATCAATGTTGGTAGAACGTGCGCTATTCGAGCCGTAATAATCACTTCCGTTTGAAACCCACAAGTTATACCTAGCAGTTAATGTGCCAGTATTACTATTATATGATTTTGTCTTGCTGCAACTTGCAGAGGCGGCGACAGACGAAATATATACGCCACCACCTGAACCTATGCTAGTATTGCTTGGTATTTCAATGATGAAATTGTCTTCCGTAAATGATTCATATCCATCATAACCCGCCACACCAAATGTGCTACCAGTTCCTAAATCTATAACTTTTGCGTCACCTCGTACAAATCTTACGCAAATTAAGCTGGTGGTAATGGCTCTGATATGTAATAAATGTATCCGCTACAATATAGAGGATACTCTCCTGACCAACCTGCACTAACTGACAATGATCCTGATGATGCGTTGTATGTCCAAGATGGAGTTGGATTGCCATAGCTTATGTTGCGAACAGCCATACCAGTAACTGTACAAAAGAAGTTATCGTGTGTTGCATTTGCATAATCTGCAACTTTAGACCTTACATCGAAAGTTCCACTAAGGGCATAATAGCCTATACAAATGACTTCGTAGCTTGTTCCTCGTCTAAAACATACAAATATTCGCATTTAGTTAACTGTAAAACTTCTTGATGCGTTGTAATACGCAACTGATTCATTGTCATAGTGCACATTAAATGAGAGAAGAGTTTTTCCTTGGCTTGTTATTGAAATGGTTGATGTGACATGCGCAGCACCGCCAGCTTCACTCAAAGTAGTGTGCAGGTTCACCGAACATGTTCCTTCTCGTTAAATTCGTATGATTTATGCGAGCTGTCATTGATTTAGGCGTGGGCCAGTCATTTGATGTGTCATCGCATACAGGATATCGGTCACTTACTGCAAATGATTTTATTATAGGTCTTGCCACTAATACTGGAAATAGAAATGGGCCTATTGTTGGTAATGGGGTTGGAGAAGTGGAAATGGGAAGGGGTGCTATATCAATAACAAAATCTTATGATAATAGCACGGGCATTTTAACCGCTTATTATACTCTTGCAATAACCACGCTAGGCGGTGATTATCCTAACTGCGACCCCGTCACTTATACAAAAACTAATAATTATAAATTAAATGTTAGGGCATATTTGATTGAATAACTATAAACAATACCAATGCCGTAAGCCCTAGTAAGTTATTGATAGACTTCCGCTAATTCCGCCATCGTAAGCAGTCCCACTCAAGGATATCTGCTTGATATTATTCAAGCTTACTGTTTCACCATTAGACATATTTGTTCCATTCACCCTTACCGAGCCGCCATTCGGGGCGGAATAAGAGCATCTTACCGTTGCATTTATTGCCGTGCTGCTGATTGTAAATGTTTGAGTGAAACTGTTACCTGAAGAACGACCAGGAAAGCCAAATGATACTGCGGACAAACCCCCGCCTCCATAAAACCGTATGATTTAGCGAGAAATCAAAGGATTTCATCAGTTTGTTCACCAAATAGTGAATAATCAAATAATCAATGCGACTCCGAGGAAATATATGTGTGCGCGGAACAAGCCGGATATTATGATTCTGTGTCATGTACGCCAGGTGCAGAATGGGTTTATATATCAAGTCCAAACACACATATGAGTAATCCTTACCGCTGCTACACATGGACATTGAAGGCAAGCTCGACCACGATTACATTTAACGCATTATGGACAAATAATGCAGTAATACTGGAGTCTGATGATTAAAAAGCTTCACTAGTGATAGAAGAAATGTAATACGCGGTTGTGTAATTCATGTACCAGCGGAACTCTTTTGATCTATTTGTTGGCGTAAGCTTGACAGTGTATGTTCCGTTGCCGCCACTCCACTGTGCTGTACAGTTAGAATAATTCCATGATCCGATACCCCACGCAGTCGAATAAGATACTTTTAGTATTACGCCGTTAACATTACTATCGGTAATAGTAAAACCTTGTCCGGCAGACTGACCAACGCCACCATAACATGTAAATGCAGACCAGGTTATGTCGTAACCCTTACCTCCTTAAAACCATATAAACCCTTGTACAGAACAAGCGCTTGATCTTCTCAGTAATAATTTCTGTACAAAAAAAATAAAATGGATAAATAAAGTGAGAAACACTTGATGTAAATAAGCGAAAACGTTTACTAAACTTCCCTCTAAATCGTACAAATAAAACCTAACGATTTCTAAAACATACAAATCCTGCAAAAGCCGCTTAAATGCTGATAAATATTACGTTGGCATATTTAACCCACAGCATGACATGTAAAGAATAAATGACATGAAATATACGTCAGCTTCACAAAAATAAAAGACAAGCTAGTCCATTTGACAGTCCATGAATTTCTCTCTACAATCTGGCACGACAAGGAGGGCGTATGTTATGAAGAAATTTCAGATAGCATATATAAGGGTATCGTCGGATCAACAGGATGGAGCAAGACAAAAGGTTAATATTCTCTCAAGATGTCCTGATGCACTTGTTGTGGAAGAAACCTGTACGGGGAGAACTATGGATCGCCCTATGTGGAATAAGATAATACAAAGTGCAGAAGGCGGACATATCTCTGATATATGGTTTGATGAGCCAAGCAGGATGGGAAGAACAGCAAAGGAATGTTTTAACACTTATAAACATCTATATTACGATCTGAAAATCAATCTCCATTTCATTAAAAGCTCCCACATAAGCACAGATGTATACCAAAAAGCATTAGAAGGCAGCATTTCAGCCATAAAAATAAAAAGCGGGGATAACTGTGCAGACAGAATGATAAATGCGATAATGAAGGCCATAGAAGATTATCAACTAGATCTTATTGAAAAACAGATATATATGGCATTTAAGCATGCCGAAGATGAATCCAACAACCTTTCTATGAGGGTAAAGAGTGGGATCGCAGAAGCCAAGAAAAGAGGAGTAAAATTCGGAAGAGAAAAGGGCGCTCATTATAAGTCGAAATTGGAATATATGTCCATGCCCCTTATCATCAAATATTACCGAGGATTTGGAGGCTATTATAACACTGCGGGTGTGGCAAGGATAATCGGAGCAACGATACCCACAACGCGGAAATATATCGATAATATCAAAGTCGAGCAGGGAATACTGACCAAAGAACAGGCAAAATATGCCGATAAAAAGCCCTTCAATGTAAGGCTTACTGATTCAGAAAAGTATTACGAAGAAGCAAACGTTATATGGGAGCAAAGATACAAAAAGAGTTTAAAGACGGACAATCATCTACCAACCAAATATGTACCCATTATATCTACGTAAGGGTAAGTACAAAAGAACAGCGTACCAGAAGGCAGATATCCGACATAAGAAAAATATGCCCCGAAGGGATCGTGATAGAAGATAATGTTTCCGGTATGACCATGAAAAGACCAGGCTGGCTTAAGCTAATGAAAAAGGTTGATGCAGGGAAGGTCACGGATATCTATATGGATGAACTGTCAAGAATGGGGCGTTCAAAAGAAGAGGGCTTTCTTGCATGGATGTCTCTTTATGATAAAGGAGTAGCTCTTCATTTTATCAAGCAACCACAGGTTGACACGCAGACTTTTAAAGTAGCAGCAAGTAGAAGCATAAGCATAAATACAGAACACCTTCCAAGCGCAGAAAAAGAGCTCATATCCTGTATAGTAAAAGCTATCAACAGATACATGCAAGAACTTGCCAAACTTCAGGTATACAGAGTATTTGACGAGGCTCAGTTTGAAAGGGACATATTATCACAAAGAACATCTGAAGGCCTTAAGATAGCAAGGATAAATGGAGCGCAGATAGGAAGAAAGCAGGGCTCATATATAAGCACTAAAAAGGAAACCAGTTCCAAAAAGAAGATAAAAAAGCTGTACAAGAAATATGGTGGCCCGCTTTCTGCAACAGACTGTATGAGAGTATGCAAAATAAGCAGAGACAGCTTTTACAGATACATTAAGCAAATGGATGGATGAGGTTACGCAATACCCACCGCCCAAGGGCAGTGGGTTTCCGCCTACGACAATCGAAAGGATTTTATTTATGAATATTATAAACAGCTTTCATATACTTATGAGAGCTGTTTTTATTATGTTCTAAACAGACCATATTCATAGCAGTTAATTTATGTCTGATTATGAAAGGAGAACATATGGGAGCAATAAATTATGGAGCATCTTATATCTTTGTAGATACTAACGGAAAGAGACTGTGGAATCAGGATATTACTATCGGTCTTAAACCTACGAGCGATTATAGTGATGAAGAAAGTGGTTTTGCTGAGTGGCTTGAATTGCAGAAGGAAGACGATGGAGAATTTGAGTGCGATCGCTCAGATTATAATGGAGAGCAGGATGACCATATTCGCGAAAATGTAGAGGAATTTCTTGAAAAAGCTAAGATGCCTGAACACTACAGTATTTCTTTAGAATCTGGTTATTATGAAGGATTTTATCTTAATATTGAAAACGATATCCCTTGGGTTTTTGATGACAGTAAAGAGAAGCAGGAATATCAGAAAGATATCACCCTTTTAAAGTCTGTTCTTGTGAACCTTGTTAAAAACATTGGTCTTACTGTTGTACATCCTGGCTGGTGCATGGGTTATGCGGATCAGAAGGATGCTATCGGCGAGCTTAATGAGTTTATCAAAAATCTGCGCAGTGAAGTAAATTCTATAGAAACTTACAGTGTATATAACAAAAGACACAGAGCTGCTTAATGGAGAATAAATATGAGCAAATTTAAGGTAATCAAAGTCACAACAAAAACCGGATTATGTCTTCAGGACTATGGGGCTGATATCGAAGATAATTTCATGGTATCGGATACCCGAGACAAATGTCTAAATGGAATCAGAGCTGATCTCAAAAAGCTCTTGCTAGATGATAGCAAGTATGAGCTGATGCTTAATGGCTTTGATATTTCGCACGAATATGAGTTGGATGAGTTGATAGATATTTTGTGGGATGCAAAAGCGTTTGGACATTTTGATGAGCAGAAAACTATTGAATGGTTTGAGTCAAAGTTGCCTGATGACGATGACAAAAAGCGTCCATGGCTCATAGAAAAGCTTATCGATAATATAGATTTTGAATCCAATCCAGCACGTATTGTAGTGAGAATTGAAGAGGATGATCTATATAGTACCGTATCTGAAATCACTTACCAGTTATTTGAGATTTAATCTGCAGCGCCGGCACATTTATATATGTGCCGGTGTTTTTATTTTGCTTAAAACATTCCATAGTAAAACAGTTACTTTTAATGTCAGATAAAGAAAGGAGAAAAACATGTTGTTTGAATTCGGCCGCGAGGAAGCGGATAAGTATGGAGCAATCATTAAAGAAAAGCTTTCCGGAACAGTGATCTCTAAAAGGATCTGCGATGATGGGAAGCCAGGAAGTCTTAGATATGAAGCAGAAAAGCTCAATATTGAAGGCTTTGATCACTTTACTTTGCTTCAGGCCCTTGAGGGCATGATCCGCAAATCTATGGTAAAGGAAGTAGACGATAGTCACTATCTGGTACTGTAATAGCAGCTTTTGTTTAAGAAGGAGAAAAATATGAATAGATGGATCTGGGGAGAAGAATCTGACTATCCCCATTCAAAGTGTCTGATCAATATCGACCAGATAGCTGTTATGGATCCGATGGCACATACAATCTTTGTAGGTGCGATTCATGGAGAAAAAGCAGGTGTATTACACCTTACTAAGGAGAGCTTCGATAAGCTCTTCGATGTTGTTACTAAAAACGATGTAATTTATGAAACTAATAATGATTTAATAAGAAAGGATTAACACAGATCCCCCGTAAACGGGGGCCTGTAGCGCTCTCCGGGCGTCATTCATCTTATATGCCTAACCAGTATATAAAGATGGACAGATGGCAGAAATAAGCCTATTAGCACAGCTTGTTTCTGGGAGTTAAAAACAGGGAGGATCTTGATCCATAGCTTAATAGCTATTGTATAATCTGTGGTTTAATCCTTATTAGGAAATCGCAGACATACATTACAATGAACGTAACGTACAGAGGAGAGTTTTACTTATCTTGCAGGATAAGAAAATAGATTATCTTTATGATTTTCTGGCCTGACATGCCCGCAGAACGTGCGACGATTTTGATCAGGGGTAATCAATATTAAGTAATCTTGTTCTTTCCAAAAGGGTGCATCAGCAGTCATTGTTCCACACGTTAACGAGGGTTATCTCGTGTAGTGTGGTTGTGTTGAAAACTTATAACGAATTAAAGCAGCTTAAAAGTCCCTCAGAAGAGGAGTTTATGTTACTTGATAGACTTCAGAAAATTGAATCTGTCATAAATCAGTATGGCGAGGATAAATTCGCCATCAGTTTCAGTGGCGGGAAGGACTCGACCGTGCTCTCAGCCCTGGTGGATCTGGCTTTAGGACCTCAGAATTTAATACCTAGAGTCTATGTAAATACCGGCATAGAACTCCACATGGTCCGCGATTTCGTCTTTGATATGGCAAAACACGATAAAAGAGTTGAGATCATCAAGCCTCAGGTTCCCATTAAACCTATGCTTGAAAAAGAAGGATACCCTTTTAAGTCAAAAGCTCATGCGCATTACGTTGATAGATATAATCGTCTCGGCATGTGCGATTCAATAAAGTCATATCTTGGAGAAGGAAAGTGGGGACCAAAGTATTGTTGCCCTAAGTCTCTTAAATACCAGTTTACACCTGAATTTAAGGATAGACTTAAGCTTTCAGATGCTTGTTGTCTCAACATGAAAGAAAAGCCACTTATCAAATGGGGAATAGAACATAACCGCCCTATTTCAATGGTTGGAGTCATGCGAGATGAAGGCGGACGCAGGGAACGTGCAACGTGCCTTGCCTTTGAAGGAGGTAAACTTAAAAGATTCCAACCTCTTAGTGTTATCACTAAGGAATGGGAAGAATGGTTTATCAAAGAGTACAAGATTGAGATATGTCCAATCTATCTACCCCCGTATAACCGCACCAGAACTGGATGTGTCGGCTGTCCGTTCTCTCTTGACCTTGAAAATGCTGAAGGAACAGGAGAGCTTCAGATGCTTGAAAAATTCTTCCCTGCGGAAAGAAAGCAGGCAGAGATCATTTGGGGTAAGGTCTATGACGAATATAGACGACTCGGCTATCGACTTAAGGATGAACAGAAGACTAATGTCTGGATAAGATTTGATGATATAGCTGCTTATAACAGCTTTAAGAAAATCTTTGAACAGATTACTTCCATGATACCTCAAGGCGAGTCCAACTGCTATATCTATCTTGAAAAGGAGCATGTATATAAGCCAATCAATATTGATCCTTACTACATAGCCTCCCTGGCAGATAAACTTGCAGGAACTTTCGGCTCAGAAAACATTGCTTTAAGTAGTAAATCATAATCTAGTATAGACGTCCCTTTTGGGGCGTCTATTTTTGTGTCCAGATTAACGGACAGTATTATCCCTATAATAGAAATTAGGTGAAAATTAGGTGATATAAGCTGTATTTGCATTGGTTTTTAAGGAGATTATCGAGGATGGAAAAACTGATATTTTGGATCAAAAAATGTATATATGGAAACAATAAATACTGTAAGCATTTTTGCGGAACTTGTGAGTTCTATGAAGTTTGTAAGAGAGATGGAGACATGGGTTAAAAATTAAAATAATTTCCTACATGAGCATACTTGCTATTGGGCATATCTATCGGCATAATGTAAGAAAACGTGGAAAGGGGTAAAAATTATGGCGCCGAATGTATTTAACCGAATACCGCCAGGATTTTTTAATCTGTTATCGAGTGGTAGCGATTATAAGAATAATGCCAGTTGTCTTCTCGAGATATATTCGCAATACGACATGGAGGTTTCTTACCGAATTAGCCGTAAGCAGCTTCGAGATGCTTTGTCAAGTTATATTTTTGAAAATAATCTGAGCTTTTCGGAAGAAAACTCTGATGAGAAAATCACCGATGTTGCAAACAGCATAATTCGAAAATTTACTGATGAGGACTGCGGGTGGCTAATAGAAGAAACTGATGATAGTACATATGAAAAATATATTGTGATGACAGAAGCAGGGATTGCGCTCGCTGAATTTTTAATTACTCTGGAACAGCCTGAAAAAGTTGAGTACTCTTCTTACATTTACAATATTTATAACACATTGATGAATCCTGAACAGTGGAGAGCTGACCCATATGTAAATGCTATAAAATCCGTTTATAACAATTCCAAAGCATTATCTAAATCATTAAAAAGACTATCTACATTTATCCGTAAAAAGATAGAAGAACTGACACGGGAGGCATCGCTTGAAACGCTAACAAACCACCTTCTTGAATACTGCGACGGTGAATTTATTAGAGAATACGCTCGTCTTACCAAACAACAGAATATCCATATGTACCGCAGCTATATACGCGCAAAATTAAATGAAATGATAAATGATCCTGAAATACATGAACTTTTAATCTATGGCTGTGCTATCGAGGAAAACATAACTGAAGATGAAGCTGAAACAATGATTATTGATATGGTAGATAACACTAAGAAATTTCTTAATGAAGATTATGATCGCATTATGCGCGATATCAAGCACAAGATCAATACACATATTCATATTGCAATTGGAAGAATCCGTTTCATATGCAATAGCGGTAAAGATGCTCAAGGGAATGTTGAACAGGTGCTAAAAATGCTCAGGGTAAGTATTGACGAGGGAGACCTTCTTGATGTTCTTCCAGATGAGATGATAAATCTGTACAGGTTTGATAAGAATGAGTATATAGATACAGCGTCACTATATCCCTTCCGAAAGAGCAGAGCTATTAAAAAGCCTATTACTACAGATATAGAGGTGCTTACTGAACAGGATAAGGAAGAAGCAATTTCTGAACTCAAAAAACAAGCTTATAACCAGTTTTCCAAGAGACGCATGAAGCTATATCTGGATGAACAAATGAAAGGGAAAAGCGAGCTTGATAGTTCGCAGCTTCCGCTTTCCTGCAAAAAAGAACTTCTTGCCAATATTGCTGCAGTAACCTATTGCGAGGAAAATGGATACGAAATAACCGTAGAAGATGGATATACAGAAGCAAATGGCATGGTTTTACACCGATTCAAAATAAGGAGAAAAAAAGATGGGGTTTGAAACGGAATGGGATATTTACACATCAAACGAAAAGGAAATTTTTAAGCGTGTGTGCCGAAAACTGTTAAAGAGCACTTTTATAGTTAAAGAAAAAGATGATGAAAACAAAAAGCTATATGCTTTTGCTGTCAAAAATGAAGAATTCTTAAGTTTATATCTAGGATATATGGGCTTTGATATAAAAGTAGATAGGGACAATGGCGTTGCCATGGTAGTTAACCTTGGGAACTCAGATGATTCGAGCAAAATACAAGCCAACAGATTAAAACTTCGTAAAGCAGATACAGTGGTTTTATGTTGTCTTTGGACAGTATACCTTGACCGTATACGCAGGGGTAATCTTTCTAAAGGAATTGTAGTTTCAGTCATAGACCTAAAGCAGGAATTAGAAAAGTATGGATTTAGGGATGATTTTGATGGGAAAACACTGATGGCAAAGATCCTAGATCTTTTTAAAGCATATAATTTAATCGATGTATCAGGAAAACTCGGAGATCCTGATTGTAATATAAAGATTTATCCATCTATACAGTTTGCACTCGATAGCGTAGAGTTTCAGAATTTGGTCGAGGAAAATGACAGGAGGATAAAGTCTATAAAACTTGCTGCAAATGAAGAAGATGAGGAAGATGAAACAATGGGGGAGTCAGAATATGACGAGTAATCGCAAAAGCGCCAAAGGAATAAAACTTATTAACTGGGCACAGTTTTTTAATCCTGGGACAATGAAAATAGAGGGTTCTGCACTAATTACCGGGCGAAATGGAACTGGAAAATCAACTACCCTTGATGCGATAACCTACCTATTAACAGGAAATACGCAGTTTAATATAGCGGCTAAAGACAAAGACAGAAGCGTTGTAGGATATGTGCGCGGTGATACCCGTAGCGAAGGCGCCGACAGATATTTGCGCGGCGATATGGATGTAGTGAGTTATATAGCTATGGAATTTGATTCTCCAATGGATAATTCGAACATGGTTGCATTTGTATCTATCGAGCTTAAGAAGGATGAGTCGAAAACGAATTCTTACTGGTATGTCGCAAAAGACACGACTCTTTCAGACATTGTATTTGCTGAAGAAAAGGGCGGCAAACTATTAGTCTATCCTAAAAACCAAATTACTATAAAAGGAAAGCATATCAGCAGTAAAGAATTCATGGGGAAAGAGAAGGGAACTAGACAGGTTCTTCAAGCCATGGGACTTAGATGCGATGTCTCGAAATACAGATCTAAATTAGTTAAGATGATGTCATTTGATCCCGAGAAGAATGTGGATAAATTTATCCAGGAATGCGTTCTTGAAGAGGGAAAAGTGTCTTCTTTGGATGAACTCAAAGAGCAAAGAGCTAATTACGAAGAAATTCGACAGACATATGAGGATATGCTTGAAAGCAAAAAGACCTTGGAGCACATTGAAGAACGTACAAGGGAATATGAACAGAAATATTTGGATTATAATAAGCGCCGACTGGTATTAGGATACCAAAAATGGAAAGGTGCAGTACAAGCAATAGAAAAATTAAAAAATACAAAAGGCCAAGAGGAAGCAGAGCTTGCCTTTTTGATGGAAAGGAAAGACAAAAAAGATAAGGAACTAGATGCGGCCAGGCAAAAACTTGAGGGATTAAGCAATAGCAGAGATTATCAAGATATCAATACTACTCTTAAAAGGTTTGAAAGCCAGATCGAAACGCTTACAAAAGAACAAGACATTCACTCTAACTCGGTTAAAAAAGTCGAGGCTCTTCAAAGATGGGTTGATGAGCTGATGCAGGAATATTCTGAAGAATTAAAGCTAGATCTTGAAGTGAAAGACGAGCTTACAAGTATTTCGTCAAAAGGTGATGCTACAAAGAAAATTGCTGCTTTTTATACGTTATCTAGCGAAATTAGCCATATCTGCGAAAATAAAAAACTAGCCCAGCTTAAGAATAAAGTTCAAATTGAAAAAGATAATGAAGCACTTGCTCAGAAACACAATGAGAAAAAACAGCTGGAGGGAAATAAACTTGTTTTTGATCCTGGATATGAGAAAGCTAGAAAACTTATCTCGGATGAGCTTAAAAAACAGAATATTGATACTGATGTGAAGTTTTTTGTTGAGCTTATTACAAATGTCAAAGATAAAAAATGGAGACGTGCTATCGAAACATTCCTTGGCGGAAAGCGTTTTAATATAATAGTCGAGCCAAAGTATACAGAACAGGCATTAAGGATTATAAACGACAACCCCGCAACTAAAGGAAAAGTTATTATCGCAGACAGGCTTGAACCTACAGAGATAGTAATCGGTTCTGCGGCTGAACAGCTGGAGATCATCAACCCCACTGCACGTATGTATGCTAATTATTTGCTTAATGGGATCCATTTATGCGAAACAGTAGAAGAACTCCATGATTATCCCAAAGGAGCTATTATGTCAAATGGAATGCTCGCAAAGGGTTATGCAGTTGGAAAGATGCAGATCAATAGTACAAAATTGTTTATTGGTCAGGATGCTATTAAGCTTCAAATAGAAGATCTGACAAAAGAGATCTGTATGCTTGAAGAAAATGTTGAAAGCCTTACTTCGTTCAATGAATCGCTAAATGCAGAGGTGGATAGTCTGCAAAAATATTCATTAAATCAGGATGATTATGATTTCGAAGCTGTTAATGAACTTGCTACTGTAAAGGAAAGTTTAAGAGCAGTAATGAGAGATAAAGAGAATTATGAGAAAGACCCAAGCCTGACCGCAATGTTAGAAGCGCTTAGCAAAGCTAAAAAAGAGTTTAACCGCTTAGAAGAAGAAAAAGGCGCTCTATACAGGAACATAGGTGGTGTCGAAAAGGAAATTGAGAGAATTCAGCGGGAAATATCATCAAAAGAACAGTTGCAGGATTTGGTTAAAAAAGAATTTGAAGATGAGTGCAAGAAAATGCCAGGGCTCAAGCAGCCGGCTATCGATATGTATGAACAACAGATTCATAAAAAGGAAACTGCAATCACCGAAAAAACTGTGCGTAATAAAGAAATTGAGCTGAATAATGCCATTAAAGACCTGGAGAATGCTCATTTACAGTATTGCAAAATAAATGACACGGATATTCAGATGCGAGGAGTGTCATTTATTGGCTATTATAGAGAGCAGTATCGTAGTCTTGCGAATGTTCAGATTGAGGAAGCAAAACAAAAACTGGAGAAACAAGGAAAGAGACTCCAGAGCGCTTTTGTAGGAGATTTTGTAGCAGAAATAAATGAAGCAATAAATAACGCAAAAGAGGAAATTAACAGAATAAATGACGAATTAAAAAAACGACCTTTTGGAAATGATGTATATAAGTTTGAAGTAGATGATAGGCTTGATTCAGAAGGGAAGGCTCTGTTTTTTAAGATATGCAAGCAGATGCAAGATTATATCAATAATTCAGAATATTATTTGAATTCCATCAAGGACGATGAGAGCAGTGAGAACGATATTAAGGAATTTATTGATATAGTACTTAATGAAGAAGATGAAACAGAATATACCGATTATCGAAAATATCTTACTTACAATATGGAAATTAAGAGTAAGAAGGGAGATGAAGAAGTTAAATCTTATTTGTCGAAAAAACAAGGCTCTGCAAGTAATGGGGAGAAACAGACCCCATACTTTATTATTTTGGCAGCAAGTCTTCTTCAGCTATATCCTAAGGATCGTAGCAGTGCCCGCCTAGCATTTATAGATGAGGCGTTTTCTGCACTTTCCCAGGAACGTATTGAGCAGATGGTAGACTATTTTGAGGCTAATGATTTTCAGGTAATTTATGCTGCGCCTCCGGAAAAGATAAGCAGTATAGGTTCTCGGGTGCAGTCAACTATCACATTAACATCTAAAGGGCGTCAGAGCTTTGCAGTAGAAGGGCTTGTCCTAGATGATGAAGAGGATTTCTGATATGGCAGATAAACAAGTGAAGTTAAATAAACGTCAGAAGGATGTATTAAAGGCGCTCCTTGATAAGCTGGAAAAGAGCAAGACATATCGTGGAGAAAATACTGTGTCTCAGAATTTCAGAGTTAACCCGGCAGATTTTTTTAAAGAATATGACTCTGATTTTGCTAATCTTGATGACCAGGATGACTTTGAGAGGGAACTTGACACTCTTGAAAAAGCGGGACTGGTCACGCTTTTTATCGAAAGCGGTGTTATAAAGTCTATCGACATGGTTCTGTCAGCTCAGGATAAATACTATAGCCTGCTTGAAAGAATAGAACTAAAACAGCTAGAAGAAATGCAGATATCTATGTATAAGGCCTTTCTTGGTAGAAATAAGTTGATAGATCTATTTTGCAATGAACAAATCGCTCGACTTCAAGGTAGGAAAAAGGCAGAATATGATATACCTATAGCTAAAGAAGTAATAGGTATCATTGAATATATCAGCCAGAATAAAGAAGAAATTCTCGAAAGAGAATTATCTATCGAGTTATTTGGGGATTCTAAGAAATTTGAAAAAGAATACCGCAATAAGGTTATTACAGTGCTAAAAAAGTATGGAGAATTTAGTGATTTAGTCGAAAACATTCCTGATGATACAGAATTGGGGCATGCTATATTGGCAGAGTATAACGTATTTAAAAACCCGACATATGTAAATTTTAAAGGGAAAGGAACCATTTGGGTAAAAGACGGAGAAAAACTCGAATTAAATACTTCTATGCCAGTTGCAATAGATTCTAGTACACTGGAACGTATTGATAGCGTTATGATAAAAGCGCAGAGGATAGTAACTGTTGAAAACCTTACGAGTTTTAACCGCTTACAGGATAAGAATACTTTCTTTATTTATCTGGCAGGATACCATAACACAGATAAGCAGAATTTTATTCGCAAGATAGCAGAGACTAATCTTTTCAAGACATGGTATCATTTCGGAGATATAGATCCGGATGGATTTTATATTCTTGAACATTTAAAGAAAAAGACCGGCATCGCTTTTTCTCCGCTTGGTATGGGTATTGAAGAACTGACAAAGTACAAAGAATATTGCAAGCCTCTTGAAAGCAATGATCTCAAGAAGGCAAAGTCCCTTGTTGATAAAGGATTATACGAGGATATAGTGCAGTATATGCTAGAAAATAATGTAAAACTTGAGCAGGAGGTTATAAGTTGGAAACAGCTCAGCATCTGATTGTTTCCGCTTATGGATAAATCAATTTAAAAGCGCCATAATATAAAAAGTCTGTTACGTACATCAACGATCAACGCTTTTAGAAAGAGGATAATAATGAATAAGACTAAGTTTTTAAGTCTGCTTACGGAAAATGGTTTTAAAGCAGGTTTTGCAAATAGCGGGATACCAACAGCATTTGTTCAGAGTCCTGATGATATTGCAGCAACCAAAGCTGCAGTCGAAAGACTTGCCAGGGAATCTGATTACCATGAGAGCTTTGGAATCCAGCTGCTTAAAACAGAAGAGTAAAAAGATAAGACCTTTGGTACAAAATCCAAAGGTCTTATTTGTTATACAGATTCATACAAAAACATAAGCGCTGGCTAAATATACGTAATTGGCAGCTTAAATAATTATGATACTGCTATCATCTAACAAAATATGAAAAGATCTTATTCTTTCCATAGAAATGAGAGTGAGCCCAGTCAATATCATTTGGCTTTGTCATGTAGTGATTATGGGCCTTATCCTCGCGCATCCACATGCGATATGCGATAACATTAACTACTGGGATGTAATATATAATAAACTGAACCCAGTCGAGGAACTCATGCTTGATAAAACCAAGGTCCAGCATGACAAATTCATGCCATAATTCAGCTACCCAGTATGAATCGTAATTATTGGCAAGATAGATATTTTCGCCTATGGCAATAAGGACCAGTACAATCCAGATAACAGCAAGGATAGGGACCTGGCTAACGCCAAAAACAAAAAATCCGTACATAAGCCATAATGCGGCAGCGCATGCAATTACAAAAACAAAAGGCAGGGCTTTAAAAATGCCAGCAAGACTGCCTCCATCCATAGACGCAACATCCACAATATGAAGGATCCATGAATCAAACATATGAAGAGGGTACTGAAGTTTTTCAGCAACAAAACCTCCAGGGACCGGAAGCGAAACGAGCTTATCAAAGAACTCCGGTACGAAAACCCTCATTATAGGTACCAAAATAAGAGATGCCAGTGACATCCAAATAACAGAATTGGTAAAATGCGCGATTCCTCCGCTGAACTCCCTTTGCTTGAAAATAAGCTTATATCCAAGCTTAAATGGAATAAAGCATAATTTCACTGGGATAATCACAATGGCCCCTATAAGAGATATATACTTGAAAAGACTTCTCTGTGCAGTATTCTGAAAAGGAATCTCAATGATCCCTAAGATGTTTCCTAATAACCAAAATATAGCGTTCATTTCTTTAAATAATAATTCTCCTTTATAAATATTGATATTTAAGTTTCAGTGCAGTTGCACAAAAATTGAAATTTGCTTTGCTCAAGTAAAGAGCGTGGCTGGAACTTGTTACCCATCATTTGATTTTATATTTGTGTTTGTACAAACTTTTGTTGGACTTCGTATAAGCCTAATCCCCATACAGGGTTATCCTCTAATTGCTTATTGAGTTTATTACATCTTTTATCCGCTTTTCTTTTTGAAGTCCATACGGAGTCGATATGATAGCCATAATTGATACCATCATCCATCCTTGAATCAATGACAATGTATATAAGCGTTCTCATATTATCCCTCTATTTCTATTATTTTTAATTGAATATAAAATCTGAAATGGCGGATTAACACCTCTAACCATACTGAAACTTAAATAGGGTATTTGCCCTCCCACAGTGAAAGTTAAAGAAAACCGCACTCAAACTAAAATTCCTATAAAGATTCTTTGTATTGGTTCATTTAATAAAATCGACAACATATGTCTTATAAAATCCGGATAACCGCCTGCGGAATCAATGAAAACAGGACCTCATTTCCGGGTCCCATACCGTAGCAATCCTTTCGGCGCGTGGATGTTTATCAAAGTAATGTTTAGGCTCTATGCCGGTTCAAAAGCAGATATCATGAATATCAAGGCCATTTTGCTCGAGATATTTTGCAAGGCCCTGTATCGATACCGCTGTTTTATTATTTGCGTCTCCAATGATTCGTTGCAGTGACATAGACTTAATCTGGCTGTCCCATTCTTCAAGCAGATAATCAGGATTGCCGTATTTATTTCGCCGGTTACTGGTTCGTTCTTAAACTCCTACTATGTATTATGTCGCATAAGTCGTAGCAAAGCTAAAAATCAAAAATTAGTACCCGTAAGCGTATTATAGTACAAGATATAGCTGGAAAATTTTTCTGCACAAAGTATTCTATAAAAATCTATCTTTACCATAATAAATATATGAAAATTTAGGAGGAAAGCAGATGAGAGCTACTATGAGAAACTCGCGAAGTGGTTATGCCAAGCACAATGATCGCGACTTTGATATAAATAGCCCGGATAATGATGGCCACATCGATGCAGACAGGCAGTATCTAAATACATACTGGCACTGCTATGGGGAAGAAAAGCTTACGTTCGCTCAGGCAGAGAAAAAGTATTATGAGGAACATTACAAAGCTTCTCTCGAAGAAAGTAACCGTATCAAGATCAATAGAAGACACAAAGAACTATGCAGGACAATGAAGAATGTGCTAGAATCAAAGAAAAGCGCTCCTGAGGAAACAATTCTTCAGATAGGGGACAGGAATGAAACGGTAGACCTTAGAGTATTTGAAGCATGCGTGAAAGAATATGTCAAAGAACTTGAGAAATTCTCATCAAACATACATATCCTTGACTATGCCATACACGCCGATGAGGAAACTCCTCATGCCCACATCCGGAAAGTATATGACTATGTGGATGAAAAGGGCCACGAATGTTTATCTCAGGTACAGGCTTTAAAAGCCCTTGGATTTGATTGCCCCGATCCTGAACAGAAAGTTGACCGTCTTAATAATCCAAAGGTGTCATTTGACGCTTATATGCGCGAAAAATGGTATGATATCTGCCTTGAACACGATATTGAGATAGAACGTGATCCAAGAGATAATTCTCAGGGCCATCGTGATAAAGAGCAGTTTATTGCAGATCAAAAGCTCGAAGAAGAAAAGTCTCTTCAGAAATCTCTTGAGGAAAGTCAGAGACATGCTATGGAACTTGCCGCCGAAATAGAACGTCTAAAAAAGGAAAATAGGGCTCAGAATAAGCTCATCCAAAAGCAAGAAATGCAGCTTCAGAATAAGGATAAGGAATTAGAAGAGACTAAGTCTCAGCTTGAACAGGCTATGGATGCATATGAACAGGAAGCTGGCCATAGAAAAGCCAAGAGGCTTGCTAGGGAAAACAGGATAGATAAAGGACTTTTACCACACAGTTCCAAAGAAAAAACCAAAATATAATGTCGAGGAATTGCTTAAAAGCAAATATACGTATTAAAGAATAAACAAATTGACAACGTTTTAAGGGATAGGGCCAAATAAGATTCTATCCTTTTTACTACTCATTTTTGATATAATCATTTATTGATAACTGTTATACAACAAAGAGAGTACTCCAGTAACACACGCTTAGCATAAAGTCAAGGTGTTTAGAATACCGGGACAAAAATAAAGAAAGGATACCTGTATGAGGTTCTTGATGAACTTAGGAACAGGCATAATGACGATATGCGAGATGAATACGATATTGACAGTTTGAATCCAAGACCAAATCCATATGCTGATGAGCTCAATAAAGAGTTTGATTTCAGCAATGCGGTTAAAAACCCCTATGCCAAGATGCATTTCGAGGGAATTAACAATATCTCTGATGATTTTATGGCAGATACAGACAGCAGGACTGTACCAAAAGCTATTGATGAAATGAGCAAAACTGAATTTAACGAGATGATGGCACAGGGACTTGCGCAAGCTAAAGCTGACGAGGGAAAACCTGCATCAGACGTTCTAAAGGATGTTCGAGCAACTATAGAAGATGCACTGGATGAGGCTGATGCTTATTCCGAAAAACATCATAAGAGGCTTACTCACGAACAAATATTTAATTCAGAAACGAAAGTAACATTCAGACAGGTTGTAGAAAAGACTATTGCGGTTGATGGACAGAATATGTCTGATATTCAGGCTCAGATAGAAAAGCTTAAGAAAAATCCGGATGAAATAGATTTTGATAAAGAACTGTGATAGTGTTGTTATTGAGGCCAGGGTAAATCTATAGAGAGGTAGCTGTATGGAATATATTATAAGAAAAGTTATAAATGCACTGACAGCAGAGCAATTCAATGAAATAAAAGCAGCTGTAAAGAGCTCAGCCGCATACGATTCGGACAACCCACCGCTGACACAGAAAGAACTAAAGGAATTTAAGAGAGTGGACCCAGAACACCAAAATACAAAAGAATAAAAGTAGCAAAAAGACCGCTCCTAACCTTGATATGTACCCAGAATCCTGGACACATGTTAAAAGTTAAGCGGAACACATGGATGCTTCCCTGTATTTAACAGAAGGCATCCATTTTGTTTTTGATTGGATCCTTCTGTTGTTATAATAATCTATGTATTTTTCTAATGCCATCTTAAATGATTCAAATGAGTCATAACAAGACTCATAGCCATAGTACATCTCATTCTTTAATCGCCCGAAAAATGTCTCCATGATGCAATTATCATAGCAATTATCCTTGCGTGACATAGACTGTATGATACCATGCTTTTCAGTTCATTCCGGTAGTAGGCATGTTGGTATTGCCAGCCTTGGTTACTATAAAAATCAAGCCATCTATATTTGAAAACTTACCAAACGCCACATCAAGCATTCGCTTTATTGCATGCGACAGCCCTTTTTACTTTTATGATAAGTTCATTGTTTCCAGTTAATATCAAAAGTTAAGCTCCATAACTGTAAGCAACAAGATGCTATCTGGCTTATTTCATTGCAATTCAAAGCATCCTGCAGATTTGATATAGTGGCTTTATTACCCTTGATCCACAAAGGCATTATGCGTCGCATATTGCCAGATTCAATTATCCCCGGCTCTATACTGTTTTGTTTGTCATGCACAGGAACTTGTTCAAGAGTTGCCATTATCAATTGTGATGTACTGTAATAATGCTCACAAATGGTCTGAATCTCCTCTATGAGTTTCAGATCCACAAACATTTCTTCATCCCATCTGCGCTCAATCTTTTCTAGTAATTCTGTGAAATAGGGCAGCATGTCGCCTGCTGCCTTTACAGGAAAAGGGGAAAGCTCAGGAACATTCTTTTTAAATATTTCTTCTTTCCCATAATGACATTTAAGAAAGATCTGCCATTCGCTGTCGGACATATCCTCGGCAATGAGCTTTAAAACCGCTTCCTGCTCATCATATGTTTCAACTCCGTTCATGGTCTTGAACTTGATAGTGTGCATTATTGAATTTATTTCTTCGTCTTTATTTTTTACCATATTTTATCCTCATGTTCTTACGAATGGAGATATTATAACAAAAGGTACGTACCGTTTCGTTCTCTGCACAAAAGCATTCAAAGTTGTTGAGGGAAAGATTGTTTAAAGGAGCTAATTGAGGGTTGAGTAGAAGGTTAAACTATATCTCAAAATGCCACCGAAACGGCGGTATAATGTTTTTGGATAGGAGGTGAATCGCATTATGATAATTTACGATTTACTTGTTACGAATGCGCTTGATAGTGAAAGTAGGGAAGCATATATCTCTGACATGTCCGATAGCCTTGTATGGTATGGGAACGACGCAGGTAAATGGCATGAAGCTGCAAATGCAGATGAGTCGATTCCGCCAGAGCGTATGGATTTACTTGGTGAAATATATGATGCGACACAAAGAAGTGTTAAAGAAATTGCTGCTCGTGCTAATATGAGTCAGCGCAAACTTGCAGAAAGATTTCATATCCCATATAGGACAATGGAAAATTGGTGCAGCAAAGTTAATGAATGCCCATTGTACACACGCCTTATGATGCAGGAGTGTCTTGGCTTTTACGATCCGGCTTTGGTTTTAAAAGAGATCAAATTATAGGAGGATATGAGTGAAATGAGTGAAAATAAAACACACGGCACAAAGAAACGTGATGAGATTATCAATGCTTTTAAAGCAGGGGATTCCTTAATTAGAAAGCATATACGCGAGCTGATGGGATATGAGGAACCTTATGATGAGGATATTTACTACGATCCTGATCTCGGCAAAATAGATATTGAGCAGAATACTGGCTCATGGTACGAGAATGATAATCGTATTTTTCTTACAATAATTAAGCGTGGAATTGCAGATTGTCACGGGGGTGAACTCATGGAGATATCAGGTGTCGACGGATGGAATGATTTTGATGATTTTACGGGCAATGAGGATGCTCAGCTATACATTGACAACCTTATAGATGAAGAATATGCACGTATTGAGTCGGATGTTCTTGATGTGTTAAAAGAAATGTGACTTCAAAATAATATCAATAAATAAGGAGTAAGGTTGGCAAAATCAACCCCTACTCCTTATTTTTATCCCTTAAGTTTGATTATCTAATATTATCCATATCAGTTGTCCTTAAAAGCATACGTATTATGCATGAGATTGTAGAATTCTGATTTACTCATTACAGTGGTTACCATGGCGCTTACTGAATGATTATTGATAAATGAACGAAGTTGGATCTTAAAAGCGACTGGCTCTGCAGACATTTTTATAGCAAGTATGATCTGGTGTGCCACATAGTCCTTATCAAACCCTTCTTTTTCAAGTAAAGCGATAAGTCCTTTTGCTTCTAAAGCCTCTTTTACTTTCTTTGGAAATGCATCGTATTCACCTTTGCAGTCAACATAATCAATGCCTTCTTTCTGTGTAAGTGTCGCCTTTGGTTCCTCTTTAACCACTGGAGCTTCTGCAGGCTCAGGAGCATTCGCTTTCCCTTTTTTAGGTTCTTCCTGAGGCGTTTCAGCTACCGCTTTCTTTGCCTCTGGCGGATTGGGCTTAGAAGGTGTTTCTTTTAAAGGAGAAGGAGTGGCAGGAACATCCGCTTTCTTTGCAGGAGTCTCTATCTCTTTGCCATCTCCCATCAGAACGATAAGTTTATGTGATGCATTAACTTCAGGGATAACGAGCTGCTTTTCAGTAATGAATGTTACATCATCTTCTGCAAGCATTGTGCCTAGTATAAAACCAAGTCCAAAATCATTAGAGGCGCTTTCGGCCGAAATGAAGTTTGGCTTTATCCCACTTTGAAAAATTGACATGAGAACAGTATTAGGTGTACTGTCCGATGTGGTTATAAAATCTACAGTCTGACCTGAGAGAGTCTCTATCGGGTTATTAGCAACAAAATAGTCCATTGATACAAGGTATCTCATACTGGTCATAATCCTTTCTGTGTTTGATATAACAACTAATAATTTATGGTTCTACATGCCTTCCATTTTGAGGTCATACTATCACGTTAACGAAAAACCATAATTTTCTGCACAAAATTATTCAATATGATGCTCTTTTGCATAAAGTTGTCCGTCTTTGATTATTCCAAGCGCATGTTGTACAAGGTCTTTGTTTCCCTGCTCCTGATATGAACGTACGGCATATTGGAAATACTGCGATGTCCTTAACATCTGCTGCGCCTTACTAAGGCCACCATATTTTTGTATAAATTCAAGATATGGACCTACGTATCTGTTTAATTTTGTGTTTTCCTTCTTTATGTATTTATTCTCGAGCTTTAATGTATCAGATGCTTCCTTCTGTGTCTTAGAAAGCTTCTCTTCATAAAATCTTTGCATCTGAACTATATAATCTTTTACCTGCTTCTCGAATAAAGCTGCATCACCCTGGTAGGCAGGCGGCGCTCCTAAAGTTGCTGGATAGTCACTTGGCCTATAGAGACCAGATTTAGAAGATCTTCTTACTTCACCGACATTTTCTCTTGTTAAGCCAAACTGCATCTTCATGACAGATGAATAAGTTCTCTGAAGTTCTGCAAGCTGAGCAAGCTTTCCGCAAAATCTGTAATATGATACCTTCTGTTCCTGGTCGAATGGAATTACAAAAATATCATGTTCGTACTGAGTAGTACTGAAGTGTGGGAGAGTAGCAAGTACGACATCTGTTTTAGAATATAGCCCAAATGTCCTTTCGCACCAGGATAAATTCGCCTGTACCCAGTTCTGGTAATCAATATTGTCTTTCTTTTCAAAATTACAGCGCATATAGATATGAATACACATATTTCCGTTCTTGCGGAAGTTATGATCCGTGTAGTATGGCGACGCATTTATCTTATCTATACACTGCTGGTACAGCTCCCTGCCGCCTTTGTATTTGATAAAATCGTCCTCGGATTTTACAGGGTGGAGCAGTAAAAATGATGTGCCCATATAAAACTCCTTTCGAAAAACTCTCTGGTTTTATTATGGAGCAATCAAAAATATTTAATAGGGAATTTGTACATACGTAAATGAATCCGTGTTTGAGTTCTAAAATATACCCTCTGAAATGTCAAGTTCGGGGATTTTAATGCCAAAATGATGAATATGGGAGGTTTGGACGTCCAAAATCAGCGGAGTAAATGCCGAAAAATTTAACTGTGCAGAAAGAAAAATTCCCTAATAAGGAATATGACTAAATATCTACATGCAGAAATTTGGCAAAACCGTCTTTTTATGCGGGCTCATATTTTCAGGCCAGGATATTTTATTCAGGAATTGCGCTACAACATACTGAGTATTACCAACAAGCGCGCTTTTGGTCTGTAAAATTAAAGTAAGCTATAGTAAATCTGACTTATAGTAAACTGCATTTACCCAAAATAGGATTTGAAAATAAGCGATAGCGCTACTTCAAACTGCGCCAGCCTCCACCTCGGTGGGTAGCTAAGCGACGCCAATACAGTAAACTGCTGCCCATAAGCATATACTGGCGCGTATTTGGCCTTTAAACAGTAAGCTCCCAGCCCACACCTACGCCAAAGCTCCGGTAAGTACGCCCCTTTTATGTCCTTTTCGTTCCCCTTTTGTACACTTTTGCACAAAGAGCGGCAAAGAAGCGAGCAAAAGAGTATGTCTCACAGGGAATTATCCGCCATCCGGCAAGCATACGATAGTGTATACCCGCCTTGCATATGCCTGCTGCCTGCATACAGCCTGTATATGAGCGGATCTACACCTCCGGTAGGCTCCTTATTTTTGCCTCTTTTTCATCCAATATTACATATATGCTACATGGCAGACTTCCCATATGGCTATGATACGTCTGCGTTTATAGTAAATTTGCCTTGCAGCAGATTTGGGCGTGATATGGGTAAAATGCTACAAGCAAAATGAGGATGATACGCAGTGTATACTGGCCTTTAGGGAAGATATGCCTTGTAGTAAACAAATAGTTCTTCGTATATATTTTACCACAATTTTGCTACAAGCAGAAAATGAGATAAGGCATGGAAATAACAGGGCTTAAAGCAAATATGCGTTGTCGCATACCTGCTGCCTACATGAGGATGTACGCTACATGGCAAACAGCCGGTATATCCGCATATAGTCTACACCTCCGGTAGTTTGAGCTTGTCGCATTTTTATTTCTTTTCTTTATCCATCATGCTACAGGTAAAAATAAGCCGAAAATAAGACAGATTCTGCCATGCAGGGATACCGGCCTTGTAGTATCCTAAAGAACCCGTGCAGAAAATGCTACAGCGCTTGCTGCCATAAAAGGCAGCAGTTATCTGCACAAAACGCGGATAAGTCCTGTAGCATATCTATATATCATCAAAAATCTGCACACAGGTAAGTAAGGCCGGCAGATATGCCATAAAGGAAGTAGCATACGTTCCGGCAGAGCTCCATTCCCTTTTTGTACACTTGCTTTCCTTATGGCAAACCCGCAGCGCCAATCTGCAGACATGTTCTTTTTAAAAGTACATCAAGTAAGCGTTAAAAAGAGCGATAGCACTCCTTAACGGGCGCAAGCCTTACTTCGAATGGGTAGCACGGCGGCGCCAACAGATATGCGCGGGCAATGTGCGGAAGAAAACATCTTATTTGTCCGATGACAAATCTGCATCAAAAATTAAAAATCAAATGCGCCACAATATTATTTGGCAGGGACATGTGTATGTCATCTACATCTATGTGTCTTTAGCATGTACTACCATTTTTAATTTGCCATATATAGATAAATAAGAATGATGCCGGACTTGCATTTTTGCAGGATGCACTGCTGTAGCAAAACAAAAGCGGCAGCAGGCGTTCCGGAATTATTCGCCAAGACGGCAGGATAAAAATGGCAAAAAGGAACTGAAAAATAACTTATGACAGCAAAAGAATTTGCAGAAAACTACAAAAGATATATAACAAGCAAAAGGTATAGAGAAAAAAAGAAGGCAAAGAACGAGGATCAGCATTGCCGTAATGCTCATAGCATACCTGATAGTCATCATCATGAGATGGGGACTTGGCATGTACTAGATATTACAGGAGGAAGTCATGTGGTCATTATTTAAAATGCTCTTTGAAAATAAGAATGATGAATTAGGTGACCAGATGCAGTCCTCTGATATAACCATAGACAAAGAGAACTTCCAGAAAAACCTTCTTAAAAGATATGGCCATATAGATAAGAAGGATATAAACCTTCCATACTGGATATTCATATCAGATACCCATGGCTGTTTTAATGATGAACTTTTAGATGGCATCGACTTTACAGGATGCAGCGCGGTATTTCTCCTTGGTGACAATACGACTGCTGACCTTATAAGACTTGTAAGGCTCATCCCAGATGATATACAGATATTTGCAGTTCTTGGAAACCATGATTCCGTTACCATGTACGAAGGTGATTATAAGTCAAAGGTTTTAGACCGCATTATCCATTTAAAAAGCGGCACCATCTATATAGATAATCTTAATGTAGCTGTTTTTGACGGGTGCCCAAGATATAAGCCAAATCCATCCTACTGTATGCACACTCAGGGAGAGGTTCTGGATATGGTAAAGGATTTTAAGGATGTCGACGTTATAATTTCTCACGCCGGCCCATACACTAAGGAGTCAAAGGACATCGTCCATCAGGGTTACAAAGGTCTTACCGAGTGTGCCTTTAAGCACAAGGTTCCTCTTGTGGTCCACGGGCATGACCATATAGATAAAGAATATAAACTTTTAAACGGCACTACCTGCAGATGCGTATATCAGGTGTACGCACTGCGTTAACCAAATATCTCACAGAGCTTTTACCGGCACCGGCCCGCGAGTATACACCTTCGGTAAGTGTCTTTTCTTTATCTTTCCTTAGTTTTTCAAAAAGGCAACGCCATGAGCGTATGCGATGGCAGGCCTTGGGATGCTCATATGCCTTCTTGGCGTATTAAACCTTATTTCCCCGGGAAGATAATAAAACCGTAAACTGACAATAGGAGGAATACCAAGATGAAAAGAAATCCAGCAACATATATGACAGAAGATGTTAAGAATTCAGAAGTAAAAGAACTTAAAAGAGTGCTCAAGAAATACAGACTCTCAAAAGAAGATACAAAAGAAGTTTCAGGAATGCTGGAATACCCTTATCAGATGCTCTCTGAGAGCAATAAGATGAATGCAGCCCTTGAAGCTTATCTTAAAGATATGCTTGGTGATGGCGCGATCGAAGATTTCTTTGACAGGTTCATCACCAGAAGGATGAGTGCAGGTAAACATTTAAAGGCGTTTATCGAGGAAGATGCAAGACATTACAGAGAGGCTCTTGAAAGAGAACAGCGATTTGTAAGGATCAAATAATTACAGTTTTACAGGAACAAACTATGGAAAAACGAATATCAGAAAGCATAAAGTACAGTATTAATCTAAGAGGCCTAAATTACGTTGAAGATTTCATTAAAAAACTTCCTGACATGGCAAAAGAATACAATAAGTCGGAATTATGGGCTGACCATGTAAAGTGTATGATAGACTGCGGGCTTCAGATCATATTCATACACACAAACGACATTGGCGAAGACGAAGAGAAGGATATGATTTTTGACGCATATATTGGTTATGACATCATAGGATATAACCTCGAATATATGGGAACCTTTAATGGTATAAATGTTGATAATCTGTGTAGGCGATATGAGCGTGATCCTGAATTTGTTTTTGAACAAGAATGGGATATGACAAAAGAAGAAGCAGTCATGAGCATCCTTGGAGAGCAGAAAGATAATGATGTATATATCGTAAATAGCGACGGATATACGGATGATATGTGAATATCCACGCGTCTTTGTATACAGCAGATACCTAAGGGCAGTAACTATATTTTGTTTGAAATCATGATATAGAATCTGCTATAATAAGCTAACTAAGGTTGGAACCCATATAAAGCTTCTGGGTATGTAAGCGCCCACTTGCTACGGCCTGATCCTGTAAAAGGGAACAGGCCGTTTTTCTATAAGAACAGCTGTTCGAAAAATATCTTGCTTTTAACATATACTGTGCTATAATAAAACTCAGGACAGGGTGCACCTCCTGTTCTGCTTAAAGGTTTCTTTAACGAAAGTTAAAAAAATAATCTTAATGCCTGAAGATGTCTTGCCGGAATGGCAGGACATCATTTTTTTGCCCATTTTTAGATTGCTGGAGTGCTTATGCTCCAAGGCAGCAGGATATAAAAGTTTGTCTTTAATAAGTCAAACATCATTAAAAGCTGATCTAAACATATTTCATCACTCTTGTTTGTGTTATCATAAAAAAGAATACAATATGACGTATCAAAGAAATATGAAAAAGCCGACCTGGTTGAAGTACCAGAGGAAAAGATGGATGAAAATCCATAATGCAGAGACAATTATAGTCCAAAAGAACAGTTGAAATAACAAAACCAGTTGCACATTCTGATAAGGTGGATACATGAAAAACGAAGCTATAAGAAGAATGGAAAGCTTAAAGATCAGGGAAGATGTTATCGCAGATTATAAAGAAACCGGAAAAATCTGGTGCTCGGACAAGGATAAGATAACAGATGTCCCTGAAGATATCCTTAGGGAAATAAACCGCTGGGAAGCCCAGTTTGGAAATCTCGTATATCATGTGATCAGAGGATATTTTGGCTATAGCACATATGAATGTCTGTCTGTATCGCGATATAAAGAAGACTGGGGATATGAAAGAGAGCTCATCGATGATAGCTGGGTGATGTCATACAGCATAAATATGGACAGACCATGCTATACAGAGTCCGGATCCATAAAAGTTGAAAATAAAGACGGCGTGCTGATGCGTATCAATTAAGCTCTGAATGCAACTATTTTTTCTGTTATTGGGAAGCGGTATTATCCGGAGTGGTATCTGAATCGGCCTTGTTATTATCTTCATCCATGATCATTTTGGAAAGAACAAAACAACGGACTTCGTCTTTTGTCGAATATCTGAAGACATTTTTTAATAGCAGAAGGTCTTTCTTACTGCAGTACCCCTCAGATAACAGCCTGCTCTTAAGGTTCCTTTTTCTTGTCATGAAATATTCAAACAAAAGATTTGGCTGGTCTTTTTTATCATTTTCTTTGATAAGTTCGTAAACAGCTTCCATCTCATTGAAAGTCTTTTTTGTCCGGAATATCCTAAGGGTTGAAAGTACAGTGTTAGAAAACAATATGACGCAGACGCAAAATAACAATATGAAAATGGATTTATAAAACCAATTGCCAGACATGAAAGCAAATATGACTGCCAGGGACAATCCTATCATTGCAAGTATTTCGGTTGTCATAATTATCATGGAATGGTACTTGGATCTATGAAGCGCATCCCCTTTATAAAACAGTCCGGTAAAAGTAAACACAATGTCAAAAATAGCACTGAACACTAAGATGCAAAATGAAAACATAAACAGCTCCGCCCCAGGAATGTTCTGAGATGTGATATATAAATAAGATTCCATAATACTCCTTATAATCTGTAAAATTTCTATGATAATTTCAAATAGCAGCAGGTATGCGATTTATATCGCTACATGACAGTATGATTATAACACTTTCCATGCGCAGTATGCGAAATATTAGAAAGCCAGGAAAATACAAACTTCAACCGGCATAAAAAATTCCATAAAAGGAGCGTAAAAATGCAAGAATATAATAAAAAAGAAGAACAAAAACGAACACGAGACCTTGTATCCAAAGCATATACTAAAGTGAAGGCCATGATGCCTGAAATGTATAAAAATGAACTTCCAGAAAAAGAGATATGCCGGATCCTTTCGGAAATAAGTGATGTCGAAAACTATCTTCTGCGTCATTGCAGAGCTTCCTGGAGGCTTGGAGCTTTGTTTAAGAGGATTCAGGAAAATACTCCCGAGGAACTTAAGGATATAAAATATCTTAAAGATATTCTGTTCCTGATGAAACTGCAGGTAATGGCGATCGAGGAAGATGAACTTATTGTGTGCGAATATAAATTCTTTGCTGAAAATGAACTGCCAACCAGAATAAATACGCAAAATTGAACAAAGAAATTATGATATAATATTTCCATATAGTTCATTTGATGCAAATACTGCATTTGTATCACTTTCTGTAAAGGAGATTGCTGTTTGAGAGGTCCATTATGATAAAAACAATGAAATACAGCGTTGAGTTTCAAGATGGAAATTTTATAGAAATACTTAAAATTAACAGTCATGCAGCAACAAGAAAATGGACGAGAGTGAAAGATTCCATTGATATCGAAACCGATGATGATGATTTTGACAAACAGTTCGCCAATGTAATGGACGAAGAAACATGCTGCAGCATTCGCGACTGTTTCGATGAACAACCTTATGTGGAAGATATGGATGACTTCATTATGCTTACGCAGCTTGATGATAAAGAGGAAACATAAAAAGCAGGGAGAAAAATACAACGTTATTAAGATAAAGACAGATTGAAAAACTTTACATCAAAAATCAAAAATAACCTTTAATGAAATAAAAAAGTAAAACAGCGTAGACAAGTAATTATTTTTTTGTGATACGAAAGGAAAAATATTATGTCAGATGCGGTTAAGGCTCTATTTAGGTTAACTCTTATTATGGTTATATCAATTTATAGTTTTTCATTATTTATTTCTCAAACAAGTTTTGGAAAGGACTTCGCATCAACTATAGAAATGGATGCTATTAAAAAATTAGAAAGACAAGGATACCACGAAATAACAATCAACGGTAATAGCTTTTATGAGAACGATAGTGATTCTAATTATGAAATATCTAGGGTTGTAAGCAAAGATAAGACTCTTTTCCATAAGGCAGCAGTTGCTTTGCTTATTGAGAATGAAGATGGAGAAAGTGACACTATTAATGTATTGCAAGGTGGCTATGTATCTGTAATAGATAAAACATTAGACAAATCTTATGTTCGTAAAGTAATAGATTGTTCACGTTCTGCCATAAACCCTACTACCAAGTATTTTGTTTATTTAACTCCGAAAGATAGTGACACAATTACCAATCTTATGTTGTCAACTCACTGACTTAATACAATAAAGCTTAATCCAAATTAAAACGACAAATATCTCATCAACACAAATCTGTTGATGGCTATTTTAATGATCTTGCTCTTAACTTAATGACATTGAGAAAAAATACTGTATACTCATCATCCTAAAAGCGAAGACGTTAAAAAGCTTTATGAGGAAGCATTAAATTATAAAAAGGCAGGTAATGTAAGATATGAATAAAGAAATCAAAAACACCAGGAAATGTCGACTGCTGATCCTTCTTGGGTGTATTGGTATGGCAATACCACTTACTATCATCCTTATGTACGCTCTGCACATAACGGTTCCTACAGTTATAGCAGTCACAGGTCCTATAATAGGAGTAATGATCGCAGTCTTAGCATATCATTTGATAAGAATACAATAGATGGCAGATAAATAAAATTAAGAAACAATATTTGACGTTTGAGAATATTAATAACAGCCAAAATACGCAAAGCTTAAAATACGTCAAAAGAAACCTGAATTTGGTATAACGATATCAGAGGACAAATTACTGTCCTAAGCGCAGGCTGAAATGATATGGGAAATGAGTCAGTGCCCTATGCTCTATATGGGAAGAAGCTCATGTACTGTATTAGGTGTTTTGGATGTATCCAAGCAGAAGGTAAAAGGAACTATGCTCTCTATCATGAAAGACTAAGGAATAGCTTATGAATACTGTGAGTAGAAAAGCGGCAAAACAGACGCAGAACACGAATTTAGTGTGGATAGGAGCAGCGCTATTCATCGCTGCATCTGTGGCAGAACTTGTACTTAAAAGGATGTACCCTTATGCAGTAGCATATAAGCAAGAGCCAGTGTATCGGTATATGCTCATACTTATTGGAGTATGGTGGACTGGGCTGATACTTATATGTGCCGGAGGAATAACTTATATCGGACCACGCCTGCTGACGAGGATAAAAACCAAAATCAGAAGAAAGTTCAAGAAAAAAAGAAAGTTATGAAACATACCGAAGAAGAACTCAGTCAAAATATTTGTGATAGTCTTATTCGACGCCTTAATGATGCTGAAAATCATGAGTTGGCATACATAGAATTGCCACTAAGTATTGAACAGGCGCGATGGCTAGGAAGAAAAATGTCAGAGATTGCGCACGTAGATTCTGACCTATCTTTTGAGTACAAGCCGTATAATTATGAATATTATTTGCATGAAGAAGACCAAGCTTTGCCATCAGAATCATGGAATCCCCTTACGGGCAATAAGCCCTTTAGAAGGGGATAGGAAAACCGCTTTACTTGAAAATAGCAGAAAAGCTGTGATGTAGAAATACACCACGGCTTTTTTTATTGCCTGCTGCCACGGGTAGAACTTTGCAACGTCAGATTACTACATACAATATTAATATGAGCTACTGCCATCTGACAGAAGGGGCCTCATCAATAATGTAAAATTTTGCCATAGGGGAAGCACAACAAATGAATATTGTAGAAGAACATCGAAAAATAGCAGTTATGGGCTTTGATGGTAGTAATTTCATTCAGGCGACATTCCACGGCAAAAAGAGAACAACAGCTTACGTAAGCTAGGGCTTTTATCATTTCATCAGCAGTTCTGCAAGTTCCGGATTATCTAATGCTTTTTCGACAATCTTTGCTAAAATGCTAGTATATCCCTTTCCCAAAGATTTTGCTTTGCGCACCGCTCTGGGGGATAATCTCAGTGTAACATTCTGTTTTTGGTTATTTTCACGCTCTTCTTTAATAAGCTCCGAAACTCTTCTGAACTGAGCAAGCTCTTCCCTGGAAAGGATCGGATTGTCTTCATCAAATACATACTCCGTATTCTCGGCTTCTTTTAGCATATGCAATTGTTCTGCTGTAAGCTCTGCAGATACATCTATTTTTTTTCTAATAGTTGCCATAATATTCTTCCCTCTCTTCCTTTTCAGCTTTTCTTGCGGATATCATCCGGATTACTTTATCATTTTTCTCATAGTGTATGAAACAACTATGATCATCAGGTAGCCATTTATGGCCCCAATAACCTTATAGCGATCCTCATCTTCGCTATGTTTTCCATCATACTTTTCTATACGACAGTTATCTGAAAACACATGTGCTGCGGTAGAAAAGTCCATTTTATGCTTCTTGATATTCTTTTGTTCTTTTTCATCATCCCATTCAAAATTAGCTCTTCCATGGTTTTATTATAATATTTGCAATGCAATTATGCAATGCAAATACATATTGCAAATCAAAAACTCCTATCATAATAATCGTGATTCGGAATCGTACGGCTTATACTCTTTTCTTGCTGCATATCATTACGCATTTTCTTGAATGTATCAGGAAATCTTTCTTCCAAGTTTCTGTATCGTTCCAGGTCAATTTCATTCTTGGCATCTTCCAGCCTCATTTTAACCCCTTTTCCCCGAGCCTCATCTATGATTTCACGGGCTTCACTTCTAGCTTTATCAAGCATATCTCTGATCTTTATTTTAGCACCAGTGATAGCTCTTTCCGCTTATTCCATCTTCTCGTTATAGGCAGTTGCCATCTTTTCCATTTTTTCCTCAATCCGCTAACAAGTCTTGCTGTTCTGATTAAATCCATATAATCAGCTTTATCCAGTATAACCTCATCCTTGCCCTGAATCTTACTTATAACATTTTCCCTCGCCTTGCCCTTAATTTTATCTATTGCGGGCTCATTTAAAACACCTAGATATGTTTCACGAGCATCTATGGCTTTTCTGTATCTTTAAGCTTTTTCTTTACTCTCGAGTTCACTCTGGGAAAATAACAAGATCCCCCTTAACCTGGTCGGTATTAGTTTACTACTTGCCCAGAGGATGGAATTTAAAACAAATATAGTCTACCTTCTGAAAAGTGATAAAAAGAAATGGCTGAAATGTTGGGCATTTCAGAAGAACGTGTAAAAACGCTTCTAAGCGATTGTAAGAAATACGATATACTCCGCCCCACAGATTGCCGTGGAAAATTTGCTGTAAATGCCTATCTTTTCAGCACTGGAAGTGCAATTGAAACCCGCAATCTTCAAGCGCATTTTGACTTTGATAACAATGTCTATCATTCTCTTATAAATTATCTGGCGAGAAAACCCCTTCCAGCGAATGCCGGTTGGGGATGAATTGCCAGATACAACCCAAACATACGTGCGCTCTGCGTGATTTTGTGGTATGCTATATCCATGGAACAGTTCATTTACCTTAGATATCAATATCGTATATATCCAAATATCACGCAGCGAAAACAGATGTCTGTTACAGCAGACTGCTGCAGATTTGTTCACAACTACTATCTGAACATGAGAAGCCTTGCATGGCGCACTCAGCACCGCAGTATGAACTACAATGCCTGCGCAAATGACCTTAAATACTTAAAACTCGTATATCCGTGGCTTAAAGAGGCTGATTCCATGGCTCTTCAGGAAGAGCTTAAAGACTTACAGCTGTCATTTGAGAAGTTCTTTAGTCATAGTGGCGGCTATCCTAAGTTCCGTTCCAAAAAGGAATCTGGTATTTCCTACCGCACAAGAAACCAAAATGGCGGCATCAGACTGTCCTTGGACAAGCATTTCATAAATATCCCCAAGATTGGCATGGTGCGCATAAAGCTCTCCCGTGATATACCTGGCGAGATATTGAATGCTACGCTCATAAGGAAACCATCAGGCAAGTACTTTGTATCCCTGACCTTAAAGATAGAAAGTGCTTCTCTTATTAAAGGCAATCATGGCATGGAGCATGGCCTTGATCTGGGACTAAGGTCATTCTATGTTCTTGATGACGGAACTGTTGCTCCAAACATGAAGTATCTCTATGAAACCAATGGAAAGCTCATAAGAGCGCAGCGCCGTCTTTCCCGCATGAAGAAAGGTTCATCCAACTACATAAAGCAAAAACGCAAGGTTGCCCGTCTCCACGAGAAGGTCTGTTTTGCGCGTCATGATTATCTCCACAAGGAGAGTACACGCCTTGCAAAGATGTGCAGTCTCCTGTGCATTGAAGATCTTAATATCAAAGGCATGATCAGAAACCATAAGCTCGCACGTTCCATAAGTGATGCATCATGGTCTGAGTTTACCAAAATGCTTGAGTATAAAATGCCCCTGTATCAGGGCGCCCTTGTCAAAGTACCACGTTTCTATGCATCATCCCAGACATGCCATATATGCGGACACAGGAATCCGAAAACCAAGGACCTTGCTATCCGCAGATGGACCTGCACTGTATGTGGTACAGAGCACGATCGTGATGTTAATGCTGCCAGGTGCCTGCTTCAAAAGGGGCGGACAATGCTCCCTGATGCAGCATAGAAACACAAAAACATAAAGTACCGTAGGGACTACGGGAACCAAACGCCTGTGGACACCGTATAAGCCGCAGTTCTGTTGCTTTTATAGAACAGTCCCGCGCAGTGGTGGCTGAAGCAGGAATCCACTTCCAACGAAGTCGGTGGTGGTAGTTCAATACATTTTATTTTGACCAGAAAAAGACATACTTATATCGTATCTATAAAAATGACGGTTAAGAAAGGATAATAGGTATGAACGAGATTGAATTAAATACAGCACTTGGCGAGCAGCTTTCTAAAAAAGATTATGAAAAGCTTAAAAATAAGCTCATGGATCTTGCCAGAGCATATTATGATGACGATGCTCCAAAAGTTTCTGATCATGAATATGACATGCTGATGGTGCAGCTTAAGGCCTGTGAGAAAAAGAATCCTTCCTGGGTTACGGATGATTCTATCAGCCAGGTGATCGGAGGAACTGCTTCGAGTAAGTTCTCGAAGGTTACTCACGACGTACCAATGCTCTCAATAGAGGATGTTTTTAATAAAGAATCAGTAAAAGAGTGGATGGAAAATGTTAAGACAAACTACCCTGATGCGGGTTTTACCGTTGAAGAGAAGATTGACGGTCTTTCCTGTACACTCCGCTATAAGACCAATGATACTGAGCCTTATGATGAGGCTAACTGTGTCTGCTATGATCTTGTGCTTGCTGAGACAAGAGGTAACGGCATCATTGGCGAAGATGTTACAGAAAATGTACTGCAGATCCCTGATGTTCCAAAAAGACTCTTTTTATCTCATGACCTGTACGGAGATTCCTTCCAGGTGCGTGGTGAGATCTATATGAAGCATGAGAACTTTGAAAAGTTCAATGAAAAAGAAGTGAAAGCTGGAAGAAAGCCTGCTGCCAATCCAAGAAATCTTGCTGCAGGAACACTCAGACAGAAAGAAGCAGTCCTCGTTAAGGAAAGAGGGCTCAATATGTTTATCTTCAGAGTCCAGAAAGTCGAGGGAGCTACAAGAGATATCCTCACAAGAACCCAGTATGAAGCAATGCAGATCCTTAAAAAAGATGGCTTTAAGACAGCTATCTGCGGATTTGCCAGGACTTTTGAAGAAGTTGAGGCTCTTATTGATGAGTATGAGACTCACAAGGATGGAAGATTTGGATATGACATCGATGGCGCTGTTGTCAAGATCGATGTTATAGAACACCAGGATGACTTCTCTACATCAAGTAAGTACATTCCAGGCCACATTGCCTATAAGTATCCTCAGAAGGAACAGAAGGCAAGAGTAACTGATATTGATGTAGCTCTTGGAAGAACAGGCAAGCTTACCTTCACAGCTGTTGTATGTGACGATGAGACTGGAGAGCCTCTTCAGATGTGCGGCACTTCAGTATCCCGTGTAACTCTTCACAACATGGATTACATAAGAGAGCGCCATATCGGAATCGGTGGAGTATATGGAATCTTTAAGTCAGGAGAGATCATCCCCAAGCTTACAGAGACTATATACAAGGAACCTGAAAGGCTCTTTGAAGTACCAACTGTGTGTCCGTTCTGTGGTTCTCCTATTGTTAACCTTGGAAGTACGGATTACTTCTGTTCCAATGATAACTGCAAAGAGCGTGCTATCCAGCAGTTGGATTATTTTGTCGGAAGAGACCAGATGAATATCGAGGGGCTTTCAATCGAATCGATAAGATTCCTTGATTCAAAGGGATATATCAATGCATCAGCACCTGCTTCATTATATTTCCAGGCGGAAAAGTGGCATGAAGATGGAGTATTTGCAAAGCTCGGGAAGCCTGAAATACATCTTGAGAATGAGGATGGCTGGTCAGAAAAAAGCGTAGAGAACCTCGTTACTGCTATTGATAAGTCAAGAACATCTGACTTTATCAGAGTGTTGGCATCGTTTGGTCTTCCTAATGTTGGACATGGCCAGGCTAAGCTTTTAAAGAAGGCAATCGAAAAGTTCGACGGCAAGGAAGCTAACTATTTCGGAAGACTCCTTGAGATGTACAAGGCTGGATATGACTTTAGTAAGATCGAAGGATTTGGCGATGTTATTAAGAAGACTCTCAATGACTTTTGCCAGAGTATCTTGGATTTAGGCATTCCAGATAAAGACCATACAGCTCAGAAGTATGTAGATCTTCTTGATGCTGTTGATATCCTTTTTATTGAGGAAAAGGCAGCAGGTGCCAGTTCTCTTGAAGGCCTCACATTTGTAGTTACAGGTTCTTTTGAAAACTACAAGCCAAGAAAGCTTTTAGAAGATGAGATCGAGTCACTTGGTGGTAAGGTATCCGGAACTGTTTCAGCAAAGACAAGCTATCTGATCAATAATGACACTACATCTTCTTCTGGAAAGAATAAGAAGGCCAAAGAACTTGGAGTGAAGATCATTTCAGAACAGGAATATCGCGCTATGGCATATCTTGGCAACATCTCATTAGGGAATAGCATAGAAAAATAATCTTAATAGGAGTTTCTGCTTTTAGCAGGACTCCTATTTTATTTTATCCTAAATTAAACATATTATCCTTGTAACTGTTAACGCCAGATCAAATAAGGATAATAACATGAAAGAGACTAAAATGGATTACAAAAAAGAATTTCAGAAGGAATTCGAGAGTATGTGCTACAATAAGGGCCTTAATAAGAAAGAGGCTTGGGGCATCTTGATGGAGATGTTTGCGTGCACTTTAAGCAATCAGACAGAGCCAAGATATAATGTAAGGCAGGAAAGAGAAGAAAAGTATTATAAGTGCGAAGAGCGCCTTGGAGGAAAAGAGATTCCCGCGAAGCTTCTTGCATATCTTATGATGGCTCTTAACGAAGATCCTAATCAGGATTTCCTCGGTGACATGTATATGAAGCTTTCAATGGGAGAAAGAGCCTGGGGACAGATATTTACTCCATATCATGTATGCGAGATGATGGCTCAGATGACTTTTGATTCTCCTGAGAAGGATATCAAAGATCACGGCTATGTGACGACACTGGATCCTGCTGTTGGAGGAGGAGCAATGCTTATTGCAAGTGCTCAGGCATTAAGAGATGCTGGATATGATCCAAAAACACAGATGATCGCAGTTGGTCAGGACGTCGATATTACTGCAGTCTATATGGCGTTTGTGCAGCTTGCTATTATTGGATGCCCGGCTGTAGTCGTACATGGTGATTCACTGGCAGAACCTTATACAGGGAATCCTCTTTTTGTAGATGATAACAGCAGCTACTGGTACACGCCAATGCTGTTTACAAAAGCCTGGTTTGAAAGACGCAAGGCTTTCATTGAAGAATTACGGGATAATAATAAGATTGCATAAGTAGAAACAAAGATTTATTTAGCTATCTTGACAATAATGAAACAGAGAGGTTTCAAATACTAACCTCTCTGTTTTTATTTGCGCCGGCATAAACCATAATCAAGTAAATTATTTTAATGTCAGAATGGGAAAGAGGAAAATAACATGTTAATCAATACGTACTACAAAGGTGCTACAGACAAGGTTACAGGATTTGTCTATGACACCGACAGAAAGAGCTTTAAGGATTACTCTTTTGTTTCATCTGAGTGGCTGACCATAAAAGGCAGAGAGGAAGAAGCAGTTGAAAACTTTAAGATGTGCGGCGATATGTGTTACTTTATGCCAACACTCAAGGTTCTTAACCAGCAGAGGAATGAGCTCGTAAATTTCTGCAGCTTCTTTGAGGCAGCAGACATGGTCCTTGATTTCGGAGCATTCACAAAGTAAGGAGAATAAGATGAATAAGGAAGGAATACTAAGCGGAACGTTCGCTTACAGTAAAAATACCCTGGTCTATGTAAGTAAGGTGATTGATGGGATAGCTTATATCCGCTGCGCTGATCAGCTTACCTGGCATAAAAAGATACCTGTATGTAAGCTTCGTCCGTGTATCAATTATTGAAATGGAATAATAATAATGACATGTAAAAGAAGTAGAAAATAATAAAACAGAAGGATAATAACATGGATAATTATTTAGTAGAATCATTCTTAGAAAGGCTTGGAAGAACTGAGCCAAGAGAACTTCATTTATCAAAAGCTTATCGTGAGGGCTTCTATGCAGCTGTAAAGATGTGTGGTGAAGCAGCTAAAGAGTTCCTTACATTTGCAAAGGAATACGAAAAACATCATGTCTATGACATCTACTGCGAGTTTGATTCAGTTAAAGAATGGGCCGACTGGTTTTCTGGAGCTGATCTTCATCTTACTGGAGAACAGTTTGAAAAAACAACAGAAAAAGACTGGAAGTCGTGGCTTAAGAAGGAACCGGCATATTATTTAAGAAGTGATGGTGCCGTAATAGAACATGACTGGCAGAATACTGAGTGGTGGGATAAATACTACCCGGGCTGGGATAAGAATAAGGACAGAAGTAGTTATTTCAAGGGATGATAAGTTGATAGGGACCGCCATGACTATACCATGGCGGTCCTTTTATTTTACTCAAAACCAGAGCTGAAGCCCTTGATTTATTTATTCTGATGCGGGCCATAATACAGGAAATATTTATAATGTCAACTAAAGAAAGGAGATAAATCATGAAACTTGACGGATTTCTTATGTATATCGATAACGATACACAGCTTGTAGTAAAGAAAGAGGATGGAAACCATAATTTTAACGAGGTTTTTAAAGGTTCTGTAGTGGACTGGAATATCAGGCCTGTTGAGCCTAACTGCATCGTAAGAGGTGCAACAGTTGCAGATAATAGCCTGGTCATACATATCAGCGAGGACTAAACATGGCTAAAAGAGTAAAAACAAAGAGATTCTTTATAGAAACCATGCTCGCAGATAGCTTTACATCAAAAATAGAAGTAAGTGAAAAGACTTATAAAAGCGCCCTTAAGGACGCGATAGAAAATCATGGAAAGCAGGCTGGCAGCAAGGAAGATGACTTTTACGTCGATATGAAGGTTCTGGAAAGGAGTCTTCATAAAACAACTGAGAAAAGAACGATCTTTAGCTGGTCAATATGCGATATGACTTTCTCGGAGATCAGATGTAAAGAAGGATACAACTTTATTACAAAATAAGGAGAACAAAATGTTTAGACAGGATGCTAATCAAAGATGTAAGGGGTGCAAAAATCTTGCTCCTGATGAAAATAACCAGATGACACTTTGTGGCCACTGCATGAAGGAAATTACCGATGTAGATTTTGAGGCGTGTCCTCATCACACAGAAAGGCTTGGCCCTGAGGAACTTGTAAGCAGGATCGAAAATTATATTCTCGGAACAGCTTATGAACTGGCAGAGCAGGTGGTTGCCCTTATGGAAGATTTCCGCGAATGGCACTGCGACTCAGAGATGCTTGAGGATCCCAGAATGCAGGCTGCAAGTATTGAGGATGTTGCAAAAGCTATAAGCAATAACGAAAGCGAAAGAAATGTTGTACTGACCATTGTTAAAGAAATGCAGGAAGCAATTCTTCATCCACATGAATGCCACATAGTATTCAGCCCATCAGAAACGCTTGAATCAATGCTCCATAAGGTAAGAGCGTGTTATAATGAAGAAAACTCTTCAAATGGAGGCAATATGAATAACATTTCTGATGATGAACTTCTTATAATCAGTCAGTGTATACTGATGGCCATGGATAATATGCAGAACGCTAAAAAGAACCTTGTAGGCAGTGACCTGCTCAAAGAGGTAAATGCTAAAACAAAGGAGCTAAGCGTTCTGAACGATAAAGTGCTGTCACTTGTATCTAACGCAGAGATGATAACTAATGCCAAAAGGAATGAGGTTTTAAAATGCATACAATAACAAAAGAAATGGTCATTGAAGGTCTTGAAAAGAACGTCATTAAAATAGTTGATGGCGATCTTGACCATGGGTGTTCCGGCGTTGTCTGCCAGATAGGAGATAACCAGTTTTACTACAATCCTTACCTGGACGATGGTGAAGTAACAGCAGAGAGCTATCTTAAGGTAATCGACAAAGAGATACTTGTTCATGAGATCTTTACGCAGCTTGACAGAGAAATGCGTATAGAATTCCCTGAAGAATATGAGTATTATTATTTCTATCTCGATGAAGCACTTGGATATGCATACAACAGAAACTAAATAGCAGGAAGCTCCTTTTATAAGGGGCTTCTTTTATTTTGTTCACATATTTACATAATAGACATGATTGTTGTTAATGATAGTTAGAAAGGAAAGAAATATGAGAGCATATTTTAGATTCAAGACAAATATCCCTGATACCATAAAAGAGAAGACTACAGTGCAGGTTGATTCTATCACTCTTAAAAGCGAGAGCGGCAAACTTATCGAGGTGAGATTGTGCGGCGAATCTGAATACGGCGTAGAAAATGGTCGATATGATGCTAGATGGAAGGGACTTGAATTTGGTATTGGTGATAATGATCCTGTGAGTGATGATGAAATATCTGAAGATACCTATGAAAAGCTTGTCCAGGAGCTCAAGGGGTCTAAACTCTATTCAATCGAATACTACTGGGAGGATGACAGGTACTGGAATATTCCTAAGGAAGATTTTCATCCTTCATGTCAGGATATCGAACTTGAGATCCGAAATGGAGATGATGTGGCTGGCACCTGGAAGAAAGACAGACTTTTTGATGAAGAGACTTTATCAGAGCTTAACAGTGCGCTTGATAGGATAAAGAATTATCCAAAGGGCTTTGAATTTACCATCAAATACTCCGAAATCTCTTCTAAGGCAAAGCTTAATGCTTTGGAACTTGTACTTAATAAGGCAAGAGAACTTAAGTATATCAAGAGCATTGCTATTGGCCACTCCATGGCAGATCTTACCGGGGAAAGCGGAAGATTCTGCTCTGAAGAAACTTTCAAGAGACTATAAGGAGATAAACATGAGCAAAATTTATTATTATGGAATGAGACTCAGAGGTTGTGCCCCTGGGTGTCAGCCTGAAGAAGGGTTCAAAGCGCGACTTGATTCTGTAAGCGGAAAATATCATGATATTATCAGCTATGACAGGCTTCTTACTAAAGAAGAGGAGGAACACTTTAGTTTAACGCAGCTCATGATGGAACCAGACAGATTTATCGAAGATGAAACTGCAGACGAAAGAATATCAAGGCTTATCCAGGATAAGTCAGCTGAGATCATTAAAGAGATAGGTAGTCTCCTTGATATCGCTCCAGAAAAAATTGATGCTGCTGATCACAGAAAGCTTGTGAAAGCACAAGAGCTACTGAGAAAAGCTATAGTGGGTATTATCGAAGAAGCTAAAAAAGAAAACTAAATAAGACTTTTAAAGAGGTTTGCTACGGCAGGCCTCTTTTATTTTTACCGCCAGATCCCATAATAAGACAAACAAATTTAATGTTAGCTAAATAAAGGAGAATTAAATTATGAACAAAAATGAATTCAAATTAAGGCACATCCGTGTAAGTATCAGTGATTTCTTAGCTGACCGTCACAGATTTAAGTTTGAGTACGAAGGCGACGAATATGAGGCTGCCTGCTACAGCAGTGTTGATATACAGTTTGGGGAGGATGCTGAGAAAAATATCCCTGAAGAAGTCCTTTCTAAGATCACAAAGGAGATCTACAAAAAGATAGACGAAAACGAGGGAAAGAACTGGCGTTATCCAGAAAAAGCCCGCGCTATAGCAGATACATACTGCGAAGAAGAATTTGCCTAAAGAAGGAGAAGAAAATGAGCGTATATTATGATTGCTGCGGTAATAAATGTAACCGCCTGTCAATAGGAGATGTCACTCTGATCGGTAAGAGTATCTGTTTTGATGATACCGAGTCTGTTGAATACAGTTATTCTACAGGTAATATGGTATACAGAGGGATGCTTGCGAGGCAGTATAAAAGTGGCCTTACAAAAGAGGAAGCTCTCAAGATCGCTAATGAGACCTATCAAAAGAATGCTCCATTCGGAAATGGGGAAATCCCTTTTGAACTTGTTGCAAATCTAAGAGGTGACCTCAAGTGGTGTGTATTTACAGGAAACTTAGAAACAAATGAAAGACGCATCGAAAACAGAACTGCTCCAAAGGTTAGATATTCTGTAAGAAATATGACCAAAGGACTGTTTGTGCAGCAGGAAAGAGAAGAAGATAAAGTTAAGCTTGTGCCAGCTGATGATAGGACCGTCTTTTACGATGAATCCGACGCCGAAAGCCTGCAACAGATGCTTGATGATTCAGAGTCTGACTGTTATTGCGTTATCACTGAAAACACCCAGAATTACACTGTGGAATTTGAGATAAAAGCAAAAGTCGTTATCGATATAAGTGCAGGAAGTCCTGATGAGGCATACCCAAAAGCTAAAGAGAAATTCAAAAAGCTTAAATTTGGAGCTGCTGAAGATGTTGAGGGTGAAATTTCCAGCATCAGAGATGAGGAGGGAGAGTTTGTCTACGAAAAAGAATGAGAATCTCCTGGTATATAAACTCTGCCGGATCAAAAGTGACAAGCTGTATCCTTTATATGTCGAATCAGATAAGGAGATAGTCCTTGGTAAATGGCTTAAGGCTTCTTGTGGCCCTCTTGCTGATGCTACTCACGTTAAGGCATCCGGCTGTGGCGGAAAATTATCCCTGCGACCAGGCTGGCACACGACAAACGTGCCCTGGACAGATTGGATCGGAGCAAGACAACCTGATGGCAGTCTTGCAAGAAGACCTGACAGTGTGTGGTGTGAATGTGAGATAAGAGGAGACGAACTTACGGTGACCGAACGAAATGGTCTTCGGACCATTCCAAAGGGCTACTACAGATTTAAGACTAATTCAAAGCAGCGTGATCCATGGCTTATAAGCGGTGAGATTAAAGTTAACAGGATCCTTCCTGATGATGAGGTCGATAAGATCTGTATGGAAAAAGGATTTATTCCGCAAAAGCTTGCTGCAAGATAAGGAGAATAACATGAACGCGATAGAAAAGATCGAAAACTATAAAAAGAAGGTCATAGAAAGTGAAACAAAGAAGTTAAAAGATGCTTACACAGAAGCCAAAGCATGTTATAACGACACTGGATATGACAGGTACTACAACAAGATGGAAAAGATCGAAAAAGAACTCGATGAGCTTGAAGGGTATGCTTCAAGAGACCAGGCCATAAGTGATGCTATAAATGAAAAAACAAAGCTCAAGGCAGAAATTGATAAGATCAAAAAAGACCTTTCAAATAAACTCTTCTACCTTATAGCAGATCTTCCGGACTGCGCAGAAGCCAGGAACTTAAAAGAATATATCGAAAATAACTTGTAATAATCATAGGCGCTTCCGGATTCCGGAGGCGCTTTTATATAACTCTCACGGCTGAAAACCCATCAAGCTTTAGCTTATGGGATGAAAGCCGATAGACTTCACTCAGCCTCGCCTAAGCGGGGCTGTTCTTGTATAATAGGATTCATGAATAAAGACTATAATCATGGACATAGACATAAGTTTCTCTTAAGATATCATTTAATCTTAGTTTGTAAAAATAGAAGAAAATTGCTATCTGCTAACAATATATCCTCCGATATAAAAACTCTTGCTATTCATATAGCAAACTCTCACAATGTACATATTCACCACATGGAAGCTGATAAAGATCATTTACATTTAATGATAGAAACTACTCCTAATATAAACTTGTCGGATTTTGTAAGAACTCTGAAGTCATACACAACCTACCATATCTGGAAGGAATATACTCCTTATCTAAGCAAATGTTTTTGGAACGAAAGAACTTTCTGGTCTGATGGATACTTCATAAGTTCTATTGGAGAAGTTAGCAGCGATACTCTGAAACATTACATCAAAAATCAGGGTAAAAATACTTGATAATATACAACAACGTTGTATAATGGCTTTAGAGGTAATGCTTATGACAATTTTAGAGTTACGTCAAAAAACAGGACTTTCCCAAAGCAAATTTGCAAATAAGTTTCACTTGAACGTGCGAACCGTTCAAACATGGGAACAAGGTACTCGTAAAACTCCTGATTATGTTGTTTGGCTAATAGAAAAAGTAATGGATTTAGAGGAGCAATTAGATGCTCAAAGGAATTAAGTTTAGGATCTATCCTAATAAAGAACAGCAGCATATAATTCAAAAGACCTTTGGTTGTAGTAGATTCATTTACAACCAAGGGCTTTCTTTGCGTACTAATGAATTCAAAAAAGGTAATTCTATTGGCTATAAAGAGACAAATGCGATGCTTTCTAGCTATAAGAAGTCTGAAGAATTTGTCTGGCTTAAAGAAGTAGATTCTGTAGCTCTGCAACAATCTCTTAGAGATTTAGACAGAGCCTATAAAAACTTCTTTGCCAAGAGAGCAGCTATGCCTAAATTCAAATCTAAGCATAACCACAATAAAAGCTATAGGACGCAGTGTATTAATGGTAATATCGCAGTAGCTGGAAAGTATATTAAACTTCCTAAATTAGGTTATGTAAAAGCTAAAATCTCTATGCCTGTAACAGGCAAAATCAATAATGCCACTATTGAACAGGTTTCTAGTGGTAAATATTTTTGTGTCCTTAATGTAGAGGTTGAACAACCAATATATGAAAATGCAGGACGTATCATTGGTATTGATGTGGGTATTAAGGAATTCTATTCGGATAGCAATGGTAATACAGTAGATAATCCTAAATACCTTGATAAGTCTATGCGTAAACTTGTCAAAGAACAGCGTAAGCTGTCTCACATGACTAAATTCTCTAAAAACTGGAATAAACAGCGTATCATTGTAGCTAGAATACATGAGAAGATTACTAATCAAAGAAATGATTTCTTACATAGAGAGTCTACAAAGCTTTTGAGAGAAAACCAAATCATTTGTATTGAAGACTTGAATGTAAAAGGAATGGTTCATAATCACAAATTAGCTAAAAACATTAGTGATGTATCATGGTCTAAATTCTTTGATATGCTTGAATATAAATCAGCATTCTATGGATCTGAAATTGTTAGAGTTCCTAGATTCTATGCAAGTAGTCAAACTTGCAATATCTGTGGATATAAACATATCCAGGTTAAGAATCTATCTGTTAGAGAATGGATTTGTCCTGAATGTGGAACTTATCACGATAGAGATATTAATGCTGCTATTAACATAAAAGAAAAAGGTCTAAGCCTACTTGCTGAGCAAGTGGCCTAAACCTTAAATATACTTGTAGTAGGGTGGGGCACACCCGAACTAGGCAATAGCCTTACGCTTGTGGAGACCGATGAGAAAACTGCTATCTTTAGATAGATGTGATAATAACCGTGATCCTTGAAGCAAGAATCCCATTAGCTTTAGCTGATGGGAGTGTCAATTTGCGCGATATTTATTATATTTAGCAAATACCATAATTATTCATATATGTGTAATTTATGATGGTTGACGAAAGGAAAATAATATGGAAGGAAAAATGAAAACACTTGTTTTTGAGCAGATTACAGACAGTAGATTTGATGCGGACATTGAACAGTTATTACAAGAAAGATGGGCTGCAATCATGACTCTTTTAGGAGATATGGATGGGGTTCATGTATCCTATGATGAGGTTAGGAAACTGACTTTTACAGAACCAGAGAATTACGAACAGTGCAGACGTCAGTTTTTCGTAAGAAAAGATAATAAAAAGACAACATGGAATGACATCTATAAGGCTATCGATTCCGTCAAACCTGTTCCATATAAGTTTGTAGAAGGTACTTGGATAACCATACCATGTAACTTGGATAACTATATCAAGCGCTGAAGAATATGTGAGAAATGAAGGGAGAATAAACCTATGTTTTCGTTGGATATAAAAGGAGAAGAAAGAGATGAATAAATTAGTAAGACCTACTTTCGAGGAAATAATTAATGCTGCTGATGCTTTACTTGCAGACAAGGAATTAGTTGTAACAGAATTTGGAACTAACAATGACCTTGAATTGCATATATGGAAAGATGGCGAATTTGAACCTGAAGAGGACGAATCAAATATGGTACATATCGTAACATTACAGGATGGAGAGGCCGTTGATGATACAGAAGACACCTATGTTACAGACGGTTCATTGTATGATGAGCTTGTAAGAATTAATGAATATAGAGATTTTGAAACATTATAAAATCTAGTTTTTATTGGAAAGGAGAACTGAATTATGAAGATAACACATATTATTTGGGATTTAGAAGAAGGGGATAGTGATTACGCACTTCCAAAAGAGATTGATGTTCCCGATACACTCCTAAAGAAGGGCTGTACTACAGATGAAATATTAGATTGGGCTTCGGATGAATATGGATATTGCATCTGTAGTTGCGATATAGGATAAAACCTAATTTTTATTGGAAAGGAGAATAAAACATGAGTGATTTTTATGTGACGGTAGATACAGGTATATGCGGATACTCTTTTGTAAAACTTGTAAATACTAGCAATGAAGATAAAGCAAAAGAAATTGCTTTAGAAGAAACAGAAAATGATATTAGATATATGTTAAGTAATCTAAAAGTGGTCAATGTAACTACTGAATAAAACGAATCTTTTATTTTGAAAGGAAAATACATGGCATTAAGCAAAAAAAGAGTTTCAAAGGATTGAAGAATTAAGAGAAGAATCAAAAGCATGGTAAATGCCCAAGAGTATGCGAGTTTTGTTTTTACAAAGGAGAAATCGTATATGATGAGAAAGAAGGTTGCAATGTTTATACTTGCAAAAAGAAATGACAGTTATTCCAATAAAACTAAGGTTTCGCCTTTTGTAATAAGGGTTTTTTCGCACGATATTTATAATTATAGGCGCTTCCGGATTCCGGAGGCGCTTTTATTTTACCTGGAATTATTTTGATTAGTGAATGTCATAATATCAGAGTATTTGTAATTTATGTCAGATAAGGAAAGGAAAGTAATAAAAGATGACAAAAGTAATTGTAGTTGTTGAAGGCGGTATGGTAACAAGCGTTTATACAAGAAACAAAAACATCGATGTAGAAGTGCTTGATTTTGATACGCAGTCCTTCGAGGATGATGAACTCAAGGAAATGCGTAAGCGACTGGATGCAATCGAAAAGAGTAAAACGTATAAAGACATACGCTAAGGAGGATAAAAAGTGGCGAGAGGTAAAGACTTCAATAATATGGAAGCTGGCAGATATACAGCGTGTGCATTGTGTGAATACTGTGATACCAAACCAAAATGCAGAGCAACGGGTCTTTGGTATAGTGGTTATCATGATGTACAGGATAATGCACTTAGAAAAACAGGCAAATGCCAGATGTATAAGAAGGCAGAAGAATAAGATAAGGAGATAATTATGAGTTGCAAGTATAGAGTTATGGATAAGTGTAAAGCCAAAGATAATATTAAGGATGCCTTTTGTTTTGGAAAAGATAGTTGTCCATATTATGAGGATGAAGTAGAAACAATCCCAAAAGACGAATATGAAGAACAGGTAAAAATCAACAATAAGCTAGTTAACGACAATGAACAGCTTAGAGCATACATTACCATGATGCAAGCTGACTATAACGCAAGATTAAAGGCTGATATGGTGACTATGCTTGCCGAGTTGAAGTCAGAGATGAAGGAAAAATCTTTTTACTATAAAAGGATTTTTTGTGATAATTGTGATGAAAAGAGAGTTGATTTGATTGAACTAGATGATGTAAATGATATTATTCAAAATAAAATCAATGTTTTAAAAGGAGAAAATAATGAGTGATTGGACGCATGTAGCTGGGAACATTCGTGTAGGCAGATTACGAATGATGACTTGAAAGATATTACAGGCAGCCCTCTGATTTTGATGAGCTTATTGGCAAGGAAGTACTGTTCGATAGTTCTTCAGAGCTTTGGAATGAAGCAAGTGAGCGTCCGGAGAGATTTTTGCCTCTAGGCTCTGAAGGAACACTACAGAAATCTGTGTGGAAAATCCCGATAAATCCTGCATGGCTGCCTATACTGTATCTATTTTTGGGGTTCTGCGTGCTCATGAAGATCCTCATGAGATAACAAAGTGGTTTGGAAAAGTCTGTGACAAGCTTTGGTTCAGAAACGCTGTTATCACTGCAGATAATGAAGTTAACGGCAGTGTAACATATACCTATAAACCAGAAGATATCTAATTTTTATTGAACAAATAGCTCTGTCAGCGTATTGTGCTGGCAGGGCTTTTTATTATATTCAATGTTTCCCATATTTTATAAATACAATAACCAAATGACAGTTAAAGAAAGGAGAATAAGAAATGGGAAAATTCGCTGTAAGAATGATTCAGATGTATGAAGAAGTGGTAATTGTGAACGACACTAGAATTACGACACAAGAGCAGGCTAATAGATTTGCTCGCAAGTATGATCGCGAGGTCGGCATGGACCCTCAGAAAAACATAGGTGTAAAATTCGAGGCCGCCAACATACACGATTATCCATTTGCCATGGAAATCTCATATAAAGACTTGGAGGGCTGATATGAACGCTTAATGAAAATGATTATCAGAACAACGAAATAGACTAATACAAATTGGAGGATTTAAAAATGGCGATCAAGACCATAGGAGAACAGATAACGAATGACAGAGCTATAGACTTATGCATTGCAGCAATTGAATGGGCTATAGAACATAGTGAGCAGATGACACATGACCTTATAAGAGGCATGGGGATCACTTCGGAAGAACTTGAAGATATTGGATATGAAAAGGAACATTTTTCTAGCCTTCATGAAGCTGCAGTTGAAGAGCCCGAAGTAATTATCACTATAGAAGAGCATGTCGCAGCTTTTAAGAAACGCTATAAGTTCGATGGGCATGATAATTTTGAAGATGCAAAGGTATTAAAAGAAATCCAGGAACATATTGATATATGCAAAGCCGAAAACGAAATGCCATCCGAAGATGAGATGGCTAACGTTGTTAAAGAAGCTTTATATCATGCTCAGTACGGAAATACATTTGATCCTGATGATCTGACTAATATCAATGATTACATCAAAAGATTCCCTTGCGGAAGATAAAACTGAATATCAATTTTTAAATAGAAGGAGCAGAATATTCTGCTCCTTTTTTGCTTGCAAAAGATTACAAAATAACAGTTCTATTAGATGTAATCAGTACTTAATATTTATTTAATTTATCAAAATCCATACTAACCATGAATATCATTTAATGTTTGATAAAGAAAGGAGAATAACATGAAAGCAGTTAATATCAAGTGGGAAGTAGATGATGAAGATATCGAGGCAGGAATAGACCTCCCCAGCGAAGTAGACCTTCCTGCAGAAATTGCAGAGGATCCTGACTATAAGAATGCTAAACCAGGAACCTGGCAGTACCAGTCACTGCTTGACAGCGTAGAGAACTACTTGTCAGATGAGTATGGCTTCTGTCATGACGGCTTTGTAATTGAGATATAATCGCCCAGATACAAGGAGAATAAATAAATTATGAATATAACAGACTTTGAAGAAACAAAAAGGCTAAAAGCCAGAAATATGCGCTATAAAAAGCCTATTGCAAAGCATATGAATCTTGATCATATAAAGAATACTTTATATGAGATTCAGGAAGAGTGCGAGAATGTCAGATGGTATGTGGACGGTGATGAAGACAGCCTTGTAAATGCCCTTGACGGCAATGAGGATGAAGCTTCTGAGTTCAGGATGGAGTTTACAAACCTTTGTGCAGAGTGCGACAAGATGCTTGAAGATCTAAACGAACACTGGCTTGATGAAGACTTCGAGGCTATCTTTAATAATTTCTTTGTAGCTATAAAAGCTGACGATGATTATCTTGGCTGGGATAGCTTCGAACAGGATTATTTTGGAATCGAATTTAAGGATATTGCAGAGGAAGAAGCCGGAAAGAAGCTTTTGAGAATGACCAAGGAAAATATTGTATTATACGCAGGCCTGTCATTTAACATTGCCATGAGCTTTATCGGACTGCAGAACAGATATGATAACTTAAAAGCTGCCCTGGATATACTTCGTGATGAAAACACGGGACATATCCAGACAGTAAAACATATTGAAGAGCTTTATGAAAAGATCGAGCATAATCCTATCCTTGGAATCCGAAATGACGAGGAATTTGACAGGTATGCAAATTACCTTCCACCGGAAGCATGGATAGCATAGAAAAAGAACGGAGAATAATATGAGCGAAATGAAAAACAGACTTATGGAAATGCTTAAAAAAGAGGGATTTGGCGGATTTGTAGTTGATTCCTTCGATGAAGCTAAAAATAACAGCAGAAAGAAGAATATTGTCCTTTTAGATGATGGTATCTATGTCACATTCAAGGCAAAAGTAGGTGAGAAAAACAACATATTTGGAGAACTCGTATGCTGGGTAGATGATGAATTTAATGAGGATGAATCAGTTTATACTAGCGCAGTAAATGCTGTTATAGTTCTGTTTACTTATTCTGATGAAGAGCTGGATCAGCATATCGCAGATGATGATCTTGTTGAGAACTTTACTCCATACAACATGACAGAATGGACTGTAAAGAATTTAATTGCAGATAACGAAGAAAACAATATTGAATCTATTACAAGTGATGCCTATGGAAAAGGGTACTATGAGGGATATCACGATGCCCTGGTAGATTTAATGGATAAGCTTGGAATCAAGCATAATGAAGAGATCTACAATAGCTAATAAAGCCTAATTTAAAGAATAAGTATAGGAGAATAACATGGCAAATAAGAAAATTAAAGTGATTATCAATAGTGATGCAGAGCTTCAGGCAATCTACGTGCCAAAAGAGATGAAGGATCTGAAAGTATCCGTTATCGATTACTACGAGGATGAAGATAAGGCTGAAAAGCAGTGGAAGAAGCTTGAAAAAGAAGCTGCTGATGGCAGTATGGTTGCAATCTATTGATAACCAGGAGGAATATATGAGAGATCTTTATAAGGTCTGTATTGAGGACCGCGATGAAGACGGAGATGTTACCAACAGTGATGTAATATTTCCAACTTATGACAGAAATGAAGCTGTCCAGAAGGCTATAGAAGTGAGAGATTCCCATCCTTTTACAGTCATTGAGACATGGGATGAAGAAAACGGAAGCCTTCTCGATACAACACTTGAGTGTCAGTACTGATGATTTATATAACGGAGCACAAGCTGCTCCGTTATTTTTTTTTGTATTTTCCATACTGATAACAAGTATATTTAATGATTGATAATGAAAGGAAATAAGTGATGAGAAAAGATTATAGCTTAAAAATAGGACGGATTCAGATTGATGACGATCGTGATTCTGTTTCAATAACGATTGACAAGGAGAGATATGTAGCTAAAACCTACCCTGGCGCAGGGAGATTATATCACATTACAAAAATGGATGATATAAGCCATAACAACATTGATATTTCAGAAAAAACAAACTGTTTCCCAGCTGGTAAACGCTATGCTATCGACTTTATTCTTTGTTATGCAGGACTGCCTACATATCAGACTCTCGTTAAGAGAGCAAAGGAGGTTGCATGACGACATTAGAAGAATTGAGAGAAGCTATAGGCGAAGAAAATTTTGGAAAGGTTCCTTGCAACAACAAGATCTATATCGATGTAGATTGCAATATAATCAGCATAGGCCTCCCCAAATCGTACCTTAATGGCATGAGAGCAACAGCGAATGAGAGCACTCGTGTACCAGAGTATTTAACTTTTGAGCAGCTTCTTAGGGATGAATTTATCTACACTATATCAGATGGCGAATATGATATTTATGTTCCAAAGGGAACCAGAGTTCCTCTGTGTGAAAATCTTGATGACTGGGAAGTATGTCTGTCGGATAAGATTGAGAACGAGATAAATAAGCTCATAGAAAACACCTGTGCATAAGAGCTCTTAGCACTGCTGTAAGTTTTGACTGCGAAGCATTTAATGATGTTGATGCCGAGGAGTACCCCATGTATGTCGAAGTAAGAAGATTATCTGATGATTTGATTCTAATCTGGGCTAATACAGAGGGTGAACGTGGAACAGATGAACCAAAACCTGACGACCCTTGGAGTGTATAAAAAGAGAATATATAACGGAGCACAAGCTGCTCCGTTATTTTTATTGCCAAAATCCATAATAGTTCCATGAAACTAATGTTAGCTAAAAGAAAGGAAAACAATATGATCACATATGGAATAGCACTTATTGAAAAACCAGGAGAGGATGGTCTTGATAAAGAAGATCTGCAGCTTCTCTATGGACTTGTATCAGGTATCTACAGCAATGGTTCGACTCAGGTTTATCCTATTGAGCTTTCTGCAAGAGAACACGAAAGCAGTGCTATGGGATTTATTACCCCAAAGGCAGCAGAAACTCTGGACTTTGACTACGAAACATCAGGCCTTCATGATTTTGTAGCCTCTATCCTTGATGATATGGAAAAGGAAAGAAAAGATAAGCATTATCAGTTCAAAGGAATTGATATCTATCTTAGCAGGTAACTAGAAGAAACAAGCTGGGAATGATATAATAAAACTGCAAGGTCAAAATAACGAGGAATAAAACCATGAAAATATATTTGGATAACTGTTGCTTCAACAGAATTTTAGATGATCGAAGCTACCCAATAATATACCTTGAAAGAAACTCAGTTATGCTTATTCTTGAACTGGCCGAAGCAAAACGCATAGAAATCATTGGGAGTGAAATGCTAAGAAAAGAAATAAGCGACACTCCTAGTTATATGAAACGAGAAAAACTTGCTTTAATGTACAGTCTTTGTTCGTCCGAAATAAAAGTTACAGAAAACATTGTTGATAGAGCTATAGAAATAAGAGACAATAGCAATATTAGAACAAAAGACAGCATTCATCTTGCCTGCGCTGAAGCGGCAAAAGCGGATGTATTCTTAACAACGGATAAGAAATTTATGAATAATGCTAACAGGATTCCAGCGAAAATCAAGGTTAAGAATCCTACAGAGTGGTTAATGGAGGTAATATCATGATTGCTGAAAGAATAAATGTATTGCCAGATAGTCAGATCCAAACAACAGGAATAAATGCTTTGAAAAACGCATTGGGCGTAACAGGAACATTAAAATTTCTTGAGCAGTTTGATAACGGAGGCGCTGGCGATTACACTCAGGAGAAGTATATCGAAGAAGATACTAGACCGAACAAGGAAGAAATAATGAATATGTTCAGATAACTGAATACAGAGGACAGTAAAATGTATGAATCATTAAGAGAATTTATGAAGCCTGAAATAGAGGCTGAAGTAAAAGCTGCTGTCGACAAGGCTGTTCAAGAGGCTGTAAGCGAAAAGAATGCGGAAATAAGTGAAAAGGATGCGGAAATAAGTGAAAAGGACGCTAGAATTGCTGAGCTTGAAAGACAGCTGGCGCTTGCAACTAAATAATAGAATTAAGCATATAACGGAGCAGGAAACTGCTCCGTTATTTTTATTTACGCGCGCCATAACCTATTTATCTAAACAAATGTCAGATAAATAGAAGGAGAGTAAAATGAAAATTATCAAGATCACAACTTATGGCGGAATGGACTGGCATGATTCAACAGAAAGTAGCAGCTATCTTACAGAAAATGGAAGCTATGATATCGTAGATGCAAACAAAGTAATCGCCAGTTATATCCATTCAAGACTGCTTAAATTCGACAAGGAAGTAAAGGATGCAAATTCAAGCCCTGTTCCATCAGTAGATGAGCTCAAACAGCGTATCGAAGACAAGATGAAGATCTGTCTTAACAAAAGGCTTCAGGAATATGTTGATGGAAGCACAGGACTTAAGGAAGGCTGGTATGAAAATACATTCTGCTATGACCCTGAGGACCAGGAAATAGTAGTAGAATATGCCGGAGGACAGTTTGAATTCCATACCTACATCGATGTAAAGGTAATCCCGGATGCAAATGTCCGCTATCTGGCAGTTGAGAACTTCCTCTGCCCAAATAAAGGCGTGCCTTCAGTTGAGAGATTCTATTCATATCCTGTTAAAAAGCTCCAAGAAGCTCAGAGACTCCTTGATGAATTAAAACTTCACGAGGATATGGGGCGTTCAGAAAAGTACCTGATGATAAGTGATATAGATGAACTTGCTACAAATTCATGGTACGCAGGGAATATCACAGTAATCAACCAGGAAAGGGAACTTGAAAAGCTGTATGAAGAAGATCCTAGATGCGCAGGAGACATTCCATTCGCAATATACCAGACAAGACACATGGACCTTCTTAAGAAAGCTGAAGACGAATGGTTTGATAAAAGACGTCAGATGAGCAGTCTTGCTTTCTAAAGCTAAATTATAAATGCCAGATTGGGAATATTCCTGATCCGGCATTTTTATTTTTACTTTTGCTCATAATATAAATAAAGCCCCGATTAAATATCGGAGCCTTTAGCCTGGATCTCATTCATGAGTGCCTGTACATCGCTTGGATATACATGTGCACCTACTGCAGTGATGTCTGCATAGATCGGGATGTTATTTACGATGGCGTAATCAGGAAGATCTTCTGGATAATCCTCAGAAGCTTCTGCGATTGTGTCGCAGGTTGGATCTATTTTCTTTACTGCATCAAGTACCTCCCCAAGAAGGAAGTTAGGTACTGCAGTATATGTTTTGTTTGGGTTGTATTTAAGAGCTGTATTAAGCATTTGTATTTATTTCCTTTCGATATGTAACTTTCATTTCGATATGAATAATATACCACATACTACCAGCAGCATATTTTTCTGCACAAAATATTAAGGAGATATTTTATGTATATTTGGGAATTTAACACTGAGAGCCACGAAAAGATGTTCGATCAGTCTATTATAGATCTTGGAAAAGACGCTAAAAATACCCTTCAGACTCAGTTTGGAATGAATCTTGGCCATACTGACATCCATTATCTTAATGAGAAGCACCCGTTAAATGTTGATCGTATATTATCGGGAATAGTTAAGGGTGACGGCGGATTTTCATCAGAAGATGAGATGTACCAGTATGTCTCAGAAGCAATGATCAAGGTCTCTGCCCAGATCAAGGACTGGGTTAAAAACAGGGACCTGTGTGATGTTAACATGAAGACAGATCACCTTCAGATTGAGGCTGACGGTAAGCGTTTTGTAGCCAGCGTGAATCTTAATACTGATGTCGGAAGATCTTTCGAAATACAAAACGATGGAACTATCCAGGAGAAAATGGCCAAGACTGTCACCTTTGTCCTTGACGCAGATTGTGATAAAAGGGATCCAAAATATTCGCTTCAGGGATTCTATTTAAAGACAGCTTATCCGGATGTACATGAAAAGCATGCTGAACTTAAATATACGTACAGCAGAGAAGAGTTTGTGGAAGCATTTGAGAACCTGGCAAAGTCATCATCAAGCTTTGATAAGCTCCTTTTTATCATGAGGGACGTGGATCCTAATGTAAAAGCATTTGCAACCCAGAATCCCAGTACGGGAAATAAGGAACTTAAGCTTGTAAGAACCCTGGATGACGGGAGACCATGGTTTACAACATTTATATCTACAGATCACATCAATATAAAAGAATACGATCAGCAGCAAAAGCCTCATAAGATTGACATAGACAGACTTAAAGAAAGATGCCCGGAGTTCGCAAAGCAGGTGCAGAACTGTGCAAAGTACCTGATCCTGATGGAAAAGAACAAGCTTGCAAATCTTGCAAAGACAGCTGGAATCGAAGACGTATCTCTCCAGACTGTAAAAAGACAGAACAGTTTCATCGACCGTTTGCCAAAATACTTAAATGCATCACAGAGTAAGAGGGATATTAACAGGCTCATTATTAAACCCGAAATTCAGTTTAATGACCATACCTGCTCATTTAATGTGAGTTTTGAATCAGATGTTCCTAAGATAACATGTTTTATAGATGGCAAGCACATGCCTCTTAAGGAGCTTAAAGCATCTAGTATGGATAAGATCGCCGGATATGCAGATGATGTAATAAGCACTATCAAGGGATATGATCTTAGCCACAAAGAAAATATTCATTCGCATGATGATACAACACACTAATCAACCTTAATGGCTGCAGATATGAGGTTTACTTATTTTTTCTAGTATTGTACATTATATAGCTGTTAAATTTAATGTCAGTATGAAAGGAGAGAGTAAGAGATGAGAAAGGTTCTGTCTTTTATCGCAATCGCACTCTTTATCGTGTTCACAGCATGATGAGTGGATTATGTACAACCAATATGTAGGCGCCCAGGTATCTTAATGCCGCGGGCGCTTTTTGTATGCAGAAAGCTGTATTTATTGATTCTTATGATTAAAACTTTGATGGAGCTGGAAAATACAAAGCTATGGCCTATTATCAGGAAGATGGCAGTTATATATTTACAAGTTAACTCGAGGCAATGACAAAAACTGATTACGACAATTACCTGCAGGCATCCATAGTGGATACTCCTGAAGAGGAAGCTGCTGCAGACGCATCAAATTCATGATGTTATTGTTTATTATGAGCTCTGGATATCCAGGGCTCTTTTTATTTTGCCCAGAACCTGACATATTAAAGATAAAATTAAGCCGGACGCCACTTACGTTTTATTTTGGCCAGTATTTAACATTATCTAACCATAAGTTATTTAATGTCAGATACAAGGAGGATAACAAAATGGCTAAGAAAACTAAAATGATGTTTCCTAAAGAAAAGCTCGAGTGGCTTAAGGGAAAGCTTGATAAAAAGCACGCAGCTTATAACGTTACTATCGTTGACGAGAATGGGCACATCGAGGAAACTCAGGGAGATTTCCATGAAGATGTAAACGAGTTCTGTGAATGGATCATTGAAATGATAAATGAGATCGAGTGGCCGCAAAAGCCAGACACTCTTACATTCGTAAAACAGTTTGATGTAACGGAAATTGAGTTTGATCACTATCTTGCTGATGAAGGAATAGAGAATAAGGAAAATTGCGCGCCGGCTTGGCAGGAGCTTCCAATGGTAACCATCTTCGTTCCATCTGCAGGTCAGTTAATTCAGATCTCAGAAGGCGAAGGCGGAACAAATCTTTCAAGGGAAGATAGAGAGAAAGGGGATGTAGACTATATCTATTACGCCCAGTTTGATCTTGACTGCCTGGATGATGAAGCAGATGGCGGACAGATCAATAAAAAAGAGTACTTAAGAGATACTTATATGAGCCTTGAAGAAGCAATCCCTGAAGTATTAGAGCTTGCTTACGACGATGCTAAGACACCTTATATCCTTCTTAAGAAGGAAACTTGATTAAAAGACAGGAGGAAACAATCATGAAGTGGATGGTATGTTTTAAAGATGAAAACAATAGAACAGATGTAAGATATTTTGAGCAGGACGGAGAGAGAGCAAAAGCTTTTGCTAAATCTGTAAACGGCTTTGCTTACATGGGGTTCTAAGTAGCACAGGCGGCGCTTCCATTTGGAGGCGCTGCTTTTATTTTGGCTGGAATATAACATAATCTCGATGTTAAAATTAATGTCAGAGTAAGAATGGAGGTTTAAAATGAAGATTTTAGTAGATAGCTTACCATATTACGGAGATTGGTGCCCATTTATGGATAATTGCCCTCAATTTGAATCAGATTGTCCCCGTGACTGGGATAAATATAAAGTCTGTGATGACGAGGAAAATCCCAGGGAATGCTGCTACCTAAAAGAAATTGGTACCTATATGAAGGAGAATGGACGATGATGTATAATCTTATCGAGCGCTATAAACAATCGTCTTTTGAAATTGAGTATCAGGACCTTCCTAAAGAGTAAAGGAGATTATCATGAACGATCTACAAGAAGCTAAACAAGCATTGGTAGACTGCTTTCCAAACAGCTTTATAAACGAAAATAATGAGTTTATAGCAGAAAAAAGAAGCAATCAGTATTTCCTTTTAGGTGACTGCAAAACGCCAAGAGATATTGAATGTAAAGTTCTTGAATGGTTTTCAAGGCCTGCAAGCAAAGGCCAGCCCTATAGCCAAGAGTGGAGAAATAGAAAATTCCGTGAGTTCATGCGAAATGGTGTTAATGCTTTTCTTGACACAGGCTTTTCAGAGGACGAAATGAGAACTATATATCAGCATCTTGGGAATGCTATCAATCATGAAAAGACAATTCTGTTTATTGAAAACGGATATGACTTTGCTGTTTTGCAGGAAAAGAAATGATGTTTAAAGCTAAAACAGATATATCGCTTTTGCAAATTTGAATATGAGGACAGAATATGATAAAAGAATCCATGTTTTATTATCCGGATGAGATACGCAAGAGCTTAGATTTGATATTAAATAAAGGTTTTTGCTGTCATACATATATGAAAGCTGCAAAGGAATATAATGCTATTGTCGGCAAATTGTTAGAAGGAGATAGAATAGCGTTATGGGTTTTACTGCTGGATGTAAGTCCGTATTATCCTGATGGTAGCGATTATTCTTATGTTAAACTAGCCGATTGCGTAAAGGCTATAAAGAATAGGCACGCTGTATCAGACAAAATACCTTTCGTTCCTTGTAGCGAAGAAACTTTATCATGCATAAAGAAAGACAATTACTTATTACCTTTACATAAAGTTGATAAGAACAGGGATTTTAGTTGGTACAATAAAAACTAAATAATTATAAACTAAGGCGTCGTTGCATTTGCAGCGGCGTTTTTATTTTGTCTGACGTTAACCATTATTTATTCATATTACAAAATGTCAGTTAAAGAAAGGAGAAATATATGACTCAGCGCGAAATATACCTGCGCCAGAACATCAAGGACGCAGAGAAAGCAATGAAAAATGCAAAGCAGGATAAAGAAAGGCTTGAAAAACAGATCGAAGAGCTTGAAACCAAAATCAAAAGCTACGAAAAAGCAATTATCCAGGATCAGAGCGTTGTCGTAACGGTAAAGTACCTGATTGAAACCATCTGGAATAAGTATTATCCGGAATGGGAAGGAAAAGCACAGGGACCTACAGACGATAACTATTATGAGTATCTTATCGCAGATATAAGTTGTATCTGTAATGACGTAAAGTTCCAGCTTAATGAGACTATTAACGATATAGCAGATATCATCAAAAAGACTTACTATGGCGACGAGATAATGAAGCATATAAATTGGGATAAGATCAGAAGAGAAGCTATGGTCTATAGAGATTTTGAGACTGCCTTGAAAGACGTAAAGAAAGGATATGAGCTTTCCGGTATTTTACACTATAGCCTAAATGAGTATGCCATATCAGAGCTTGCAAGACTCCACAAAGCTAGCAAGCATAGGGCGAAGATCGAACAGCTCCTTACTGATATGAACTATCATGATGAATACTGCGCATTCAGAGAAAAGAACTACGAAGAATATATAAAATAATAGGAGAGTAAAATGGATAAGAAGGTCAAAGACATGTCTGCAGAGGATTTCCTTAGAGAATATAATGAACAATTCGAGTTCATTAAAAAAGATAGGCTCTTATTTATCCCAAAACCATCCGAGGAAGATGTTGAAGAAGCCAGAACAAGAGCTTACAACTTCTTTTTAGATGAAGATGGGATTGAAGGATTTCCAAAGAAAGAACGTGTTGTATGGACAGTTGGCCGCATCCTTAGCGAAGCAAAACATTCAAATGATTCACTTAAGGATACATTTGAATGGTATAATGAAAATTGCAAGGATGAAGCTGATTATAAAGAAGTAAGAGCAACTCTTCACAGACTTGCTTTTGAAGAATAAGGAGAATAATAAACCATGAAGAAATATAGATTTGCTGAGACAGAAAAGTTTGCAAGACAGATATCTGATAACTGGAAATTATATGCAAATAAAGAAGGTTTTAAGTGCCTTGATCTTTCATCTAGTCAGATGGAAGGATATAGCCTTGTATTTTCTATAAGACTTGCCCCAGGATTTACAGACAGACTTATGATCACCCTTTTAAACAAAGAGGCCAAGATATCATACCTGGATGCTACTATTTCTGATACTACATTCCAGAGCCTTGCATATGTGCTTGATGCAATGCTTGGATATGCAAGAGATGTGATGAGCTGCGTTATCAGAGAAGATGAAAAAGTCGATATAAGCATTTCTGCAGTTGATAATTGATTTTTATAATCCTCATGCTAAATTAGCATGAGGATTTTTTATGTTCAGAGCGATTTCTCTGACATTATATATAACAAATGGAAACATATTTGGAAATTATTAACCAAACGTTTAATCATTTAAAAATACTCTTGATTTTATAAAGCAAATCTATATACTAAGGTGAGTATCAGAATATCGAAGGAGTAAAAATAAGGTATGAATATCAGAGCCAGAGAGACTGGGATAAGGATAAGGTTGCAGTTGGAACTAATTGGTAAAACGCAAAGAGAACTTGCAAAGGATGCAGGGATTACCGAAGTGTCATTGTCAAGGTATATTACAGGCGACAGAGAGCCAAAGGGGACTGTCCTTCTTAACCTTGCAAAAGCTCTTGGAACAACCACGGATTATCTCCTTGGTCTTGACATAAAAGGGGATTTTGATAGTGAATATTTAAGGGCAAAAGCATGGGTAGCAAGAAATGCATCAAGGATGACTATAGAACAAAAGGCGGATCTTGCCTCAAAAGTATTTAGCTGACATTATTTTGGCTTAAACAAACCATTATCCGAATGTTAAACATTTAATGTAAGTTAATAGGAGGATAATAATATGTCAGTAAAAGACAGACTTTTAAAGGCTTTCAGGCATCAGACTTTTACGCTTAACCAGGCTTATAAGGCAGTTCCTGATACTAGCAGCGACTCTGTACGTGCCCGTATCTACGAAAATCTCGGAAAAGCATTTAAGAAGGTTGGACGTGGTATCTATATGACTATGGATGAAGAGTGCCTTGTCATTGAAGGTGACGGAAGAGACCTCTCCATCATAAACAATGGCGCTGCGGACTGTATAATTACGGATCACCCATGGGAAGACACTAAAGCTACATCAGGCGGCAATAAAAACTTTGCCAACTATAGCTGCTTTAAATATACCCAGAAAGACTTTGACGAAAAAGCCAGAGTCCTTAAAGATGGTTCCTTCCTCGTTGAGATAATACCTGCTGAATCTGCTACAAATTATGAGTATCTGTATGAACTCAAGCAGATGGCCAAAAGGGCAGGGTTTGAATATTACGCCTGCGTTCCCTGGAAGAAGGGCACATTCGTATCAAACACAGGAAGAAAAGCTAAAAATACCGAGGATATAATGATCTTTTCAAAAGGGAAAGCAAGAGCGCTGCGCCCAGATAAGCAAAGAGGGCTTGATCCTAATGGAAATCCTACAAGATTCATGTCAGGAGCAAATGGGATGCTGCCAACTATGTTTGATGTACAGGCGGTCCCAAGAAAAGACCAGATTGCTCAGTCCGAAAAGCCAGTGCCGCTTTTTGAGCAGCTCCTGGATTACCTTACTAAAGAAAATGAACTGGTCCTAGATCAGTTTGCAGGATCTGGAGCACTGGGTGAGGCGTGTCTTAATAAAAAGCGAAAGTCTATACTGATTGAGCTTGACAGCATGAAGGCGGCCAATATAGCAAACAGATTAAATGCGACGCTTTTAAGTACGCTTTACCCTAAACAGGCATGCTCGGCATGATAGGAGGACCAAATAATGGAAAGAATATCATATAAACAATGCGAAGGGCATGGCCAGGGGTCATGTAAAAGATGCTCAGATATGGGTAAATGGAATGTTTCCTGGATGAGTTTTCTTTACAAGGTCGATGGTTGTGAAGGCTGTTACTGCCTAAGCTGTGCAAAAGAAATGGCAAAAGAAAACAACTGATACAATAAAATATGAGATTGCAGCAGGAATCCTGCTGCAATTTTTATTTTATTTTGTATTTTCCATTATCTAAAAGAACATCATGAAATGACAGATCAGAAACCAATAAAGACAGCTCTTGATACGCCTATGTTGTATTAAACGCTGATTTATCTTATCATTAGATTGGAACTTGTTCATGTCATGGGAAAGGCATTATATATGGGACACTATAAAAAGAAACAATCAGATGATCTAGTAAACAGCTGGTTTACCAATATAGCAAATTTCCAGAGTATCGCCGGAAGGCTTCTAAAGGCAGAGACTGAGATGGAATTTGAAGTGTTTTTAGAAAAGGCAATGAGTATTGATAAACGCTCTACATGCCTGTTTATAGAAAAGCATCAAAACGAACTGCCAAAAGCGCATCTTGGGATTGCTAAAGCCCAGCTGTCAAAGTACCTAACATAAGCCGGCTTATACTTTAAGCCGGCTTTTCTTTTGAAAAGGAGTTAAATGGCATGATAGATTTTGAATCACATAAAAATGATCCCCTGTTCCACGCCCTTAAGGAACTTGATAAGAAGATGGTAGAGCATAATTGCGCCCCTATCACATTAAATGTTGTAGGCGGGTTTGCTCTTATGGTTCACGAGGACAGACTCCCATCTGAATATACAGATATTGATTTTGCAGGCCCTGCTCTTTCCATGGAAGTCAAACGGCTTTCAGTAGAAGTTGCCCAGCAGATGGGACAGATGGAAGAATATAAAACAGAAGAGGGCAAAGGCGGAATTGCAGACGACTGGCTTAATAATGACCTTTTACTTCGTGGGACTACTCTTGAAGATCTCGAGTATTCAACAGGCAAGCTCCATTTTGAACCTGCGTACGAGCTTGATAAGATAAAGATCAATGTTCTTGATGAGAGGGATCTTCTTAGAATGAAGCTGATCGCTCTTGATACATCACTTGTAGAGCTCGAGAGCAACATGGATTTCACAAGGGCTAAAGACCTTAGAGACATCCAGGTTCTTGTTGAGAAGCTCGAAATGACAGTTGAAGATGCTATAGAAGAAAATGCGGATTATATCATAAATGAGAATACCCAAGCAGCAGTAGAACTCTTTATAGAAAACAAAGGAGATATCGAAAAGACTGTTGCAGGACTTAAAGAACATATGGAATACGGAGAGTACATGAGACTTAAGGAAAAGTATGAGCCAGGAAGATCTCTTCTTGATGAAAGAGGCGTATCCGGTATGCTGGACGACCTGTTTGAACACTAAATATCCTAGCATGAGCGTAAGCTGTTATCTTTAGATAGCAGCTTATTTTTTATGCAGAATATACATGCTGCGTTTTATTTTCTCCTGTAAATACCATTATGACTATGAAATTAGTTAATGTCTGATAAAGAAAGGAGAATAAAATGAAAAGTTTTATGAAAAACTGGCATGGCAGATCTATCCAGGATGATGGCTGCTATATGTCAAAAGAGGCATCATCATTTGTTATCGCATTCAGGAATATGCTCAAAAGAGAGCTTTCAAAAGATGGTATCAATGTGATCCGTATTACTCCAAATCACTACGATCTTTCAGGATTTGTAGAGAAAGATGGCAAGTACGTATATATTGCGTACAGCATCCCAAGATACGGCGAGATTGTTGATTTTGGTTCAGGACGTTTTTGCAGTGGCGTATTGTATAGAAGCGCAAGCTCCTTAAGGGATTTTGCCGGAGGATGCAATCACTTCTGTTCCATTTACGAGCTGCCCGACATGATCAGGAAATTCTATGATAACGAACGTAACTGGGCCGATATAGCCTGAAGGAGATAATGATGGAAATAAACAAGATGCTGAGTCTTTCAACGGCTCATATTACTAAGGAGACGGAGTCGAAGCTTTCCGAGCAGTCAATTTACGAAGTGAATGTCTATGAAAAAAGCGAATACGGATATTTTATATATCCTAATATCGAGCTCCTTGATAAAAGAGGCTGGGACATCCCTGAGGACCTTAAAAAGTGCATTGGACTTGCAAAGGCAAATAACTGCAACTGGATCGTGTTTGACCGCGATGTCGATCCCGTGGATGAGCTCCCAACTTATGAGTGGTAATTTAATAGACTGGCCAACCTATACAGGGCTTAAATAACTGCCTCTGTATAGGAGAGAGCAGTTTTAAAAAACGGAGAATAATATGAGAAAAACAATCAGAGAAGACTATTATCATATAACGGGCATGCAGGCAGCCAAGGAAAGAGACTATGTAAAGGGTGACCCTAATTACATCAGGGCAAGCCTTTGCTACGACTCAAAGAGAGGTTACTACGCAGATATCCGCCCGGTGTATAAGTTTACACTGGATGGTAGCGAGATGACTTCCACTTCTTATGGCGCTGCAACACCAAGCCTTACAGAAGTGCTTGTTGAGTGCAGCAGACAGTCTAAAAAATCTGAGGCTGAAGCTATTAAGACCTATGAATATTCACTGGTATCAGCTATCACAGACAGACTTAAGTACAAGATCGATTTAGAGGAGGTAACGGCATGACAGAATACGTATCCCTTGAAAAAGGAGAGGAGCTTCTTGTCAGAGCTTTAAACCTCGCTAACAAGCTTGGCCATGAAGTATGGATCAAGAATTACGATGCTGGGTTTGAGCGTGAAGAAGGTGAGCCTGATTACTGTGGCTTTGAATTTGACGAAATCATAGTAGAAGATTCTATTGAACCCGATGCTATGCCTGAGTACGCAGGAGACGGCTGCAACGACGTCATTATTGAAATCAAGGATGGTGCTGAGCAGACAGAAATCTGCGTATGGTATCAGGATGACCAGGAAGACAGGATCTATACAGACGAAATAAGAGATTATCTTTTAAAGTATGATCCAGAAAATAATACCAATTGATAACAGAGGAGAATAATATGATTACTATAAAAGGATTCCATTATTATAACGACAATAATAGGCCTGGCTTCTCATTACAGTACGAGAACATCGGACAGTTCCTTGCACAGGTAAAGAAGGACTGCCTTGGAAAGTCTTATATAAGATTCCCTGCTCATAACGATGACTGGTCATTTAACCAGCAATATGCAGGAGCTATGTGCGGATGCTTCAGGTACTACGATGAAGACAGGGCTGACGGAAATGCATCAATGAATGTTGATCTTATTACTGACGAGGATGGAAAAATCCTGTTTTCATCAGGAGCTCTTACTGACAAGAAGGGACATATCTCAAATAGCGTAAAAGAAGCATTTAAGATGTTTGAGGAATGGACTAAGTCAGAATATGAGTTTGCTGATTAAGGAGATAGCATGAAAGTTAAGCGCTTTGAATTTGGTGATGTCGGCATATTCCATGCAATGGATATCTTAGAAGAGTGCGAGATGGAGTTTTCAGACCAGGAAGATCTTGAATGGGCACAGAGACAGTTTGAAGAATTTTTATTCTGTCCCCGCCCATCAGAGCCCTGGATATTCTATTTTACAGAAGAAGGCCTGGAAAAGTTCAAAGAGCCTTTAGAGACTATTCTTAATCTTTTTAAGAATGCCGCCGAAGAAGCCGGACTTGGAACTTTAAATGAGACAGAAGTTGATATACCAAATACACTTATCTGCTATAATGATAGATATCAGGTAGCTGTCAGGGCAAAAGATATGTCAAAATATAATGGAGAACAAAATGGAAAAGAAAAGATGGGAAAAGTACAAGCGTGAAATGAAAAAGCTTGGCTTTGAAAAAGGCATCACGTATACCTACAACATCAAGCAGCAGCAAAAACGTACTGCTACCATGGGAATAGCAGATATCACTGATCCCGAAGGAGCTATCGCTGAGAAAGAGAGACTTTTGAACAATCCTGACAAGATCAGGGAAAAGGCTGCTGCCGAGGCCAGATACTCTTACAGTTACATGAAGAGAAACAGACATGTTTATGACGAACTGTTCATCCCAAGCGCCAGACACAAAGTAAAAATGGGCGAGCCAAGAGCTGAGGAATATCTGCAGCATACTCTTGATGAGTGCAGCCACTATGACGACGGTACATATATCAAATGGAAGACCGAAGTCGAGATGGGTGAATTAGAAGAGAGCCTTAAAACAAGTATTGAATATCTTAAAAAGGTTGATACAAAAGCAAAGCAGACAGAAGATGCTAAAAATCTGTTTAAGAAAATAGCTGAAGCCGCTCCTACAAAAGAGCTTCTTTCCGAGATAAATGGAATGATCTCTCTGGATCTGCCTGGTAGCGGAACCGGAATGGCCTATGCCAGAATCCTGTTTTAAGGAGGCTCACTATGAAAAAGACTATTAAAGCCAATACCTGGATTATCCGCTTACAGGCCTGATCTTAAGAAGAGCTGATATAAGACAGCAGAGATAATTGAATAATGTAGTGAACCGGTTACCTGTTGGGGCCGGTTCTTTTTATGCCGTAAATTGGGTGTAAGATATAAAAATATCAATATATTGTAGTTAAGATTGAACTAACGGTTGACAGCAAAAGGCTCCCCGCATTATTGTATTAGTAGAAAAGTAGTAAGTAAGGGGGTGTCAGGTATGGAAGAATTACTTAGACAGATCGACAAACTTGGACTGACAAAGGATGAAGTAATCGAAGAAGCAGATAGGCTAGAAAACAGCGATGATTATGCTGATGGCCTTGAAGGATATGGTCCCGAAGCATTAAGAGCTGCTGCTGAAATGATGGAAGAGTGAACTACTCCGACTTGTAGAAGTCGGAGCTTCCTGTTTCAACCACCACTGCACAGGTTACAAGGAAATGTAACGATGCGTCTTACACGGTGTCCGCAGGCTTTGGGTTCGGCTAGTTCCTAGCCTACCATATATGATGTTCACGCACTTTGCAGGATGCGCAAACCTTCATTTCTGATGTTGATGGCAGCATTAAGGTCTCTATTTATAGTAAGACCACAACTGCATTTGTAGATACGCTCATTAAGAGCAAGCTTTTTACGGCTGCCGCAACAGCTGCAAAGCTGCGTTGACGGAAACCATTTATCAACTTTGATGTAACGTTTACCCCTGTCAGTGAGTTTATATTCAAGCATCTTAAGAAACATGCCATAGCCGTTATCCATGGTAGCCTTGCCGTTACCAAAGCCTTTATTGGACATTGAGCGTATGCCAAGGGACTCCACACACACAACATCATACGAATTGGCTATCTTCGTAGAAAGTATGTGGAGATTTTCAAGACGCTGATTGACTATATGCTTATGGATGCGGTTTATCCTAAGCTGCTGTTTGCGGTAGTTATTGCTCCCAATGGTCTTATGTTTTAACTTACGCTGTGCCTTGGCGAGTTTAACATGGCTCTCACGATAGTATTTGTGGTTAGAGCCAACGTTGCCATCAGAGTCCATGTAAAGGCCATCTGATTTATAGTCAAGACCTAAGACTTTATCAGTTGAACTATTAAGGGTAATAAGCCCTTCATACTCAAACAGACAGGAAACATAGAATTTTCCATCACCGTCCATGGAAACAGTAGCGGATTTGAGCATCCAGCCATCCAAAGGTTTGCGGTGGATGACCGCTTTGACAACGCCAACTTTGGGAAGAATAATGCTTTTGTCATCAAGGCGGATCGTAGGCTGTTTTAGCTTGTTTGAGGTTTTCGGATACTGGCAGTTGGTAGTATAAGACTTACGGCTGCGCTTTGCAGACTTGAACTTTGGAAAGCCATTGTTTGTTTTACGGGATTTGCTAAAGCAGCTACCAAATGCGTCCTGCAAATTAAGCTGTACATTGGCAAGAGCAAGGCTGTCTACTTCTTTGAGATACGGATAATCTTTCTTGTACTTGGCAGGTGTTACTACTGCAAATTTGCCGGTAGACTTATAGCTCTCAATCTTATCAGAGAGCATAAGATTATAGACCTTGCGGCAGCAGCCGAAGGTCTTGAGGAACATGACAGCCTGTTCAGTTGTGGGATATATTCTGTATTTGATAGCCTTATTCATACTAACAGTATGACCAAACAGGCGTTCTAAAAGCAAAAAGAAATACGCCGTGTATCCGCAATTCATCCCGCCACCTACGCTTCACTTAGAGGTGGGGGATTTCTTGCTCACGACTTGTTAAACTAAAATCCATAGAGTGATTTTTAAAGCTATCTCTTTTTGAGGTAGCTTTTTATTTTTACTAAAATTATCCATAACCACACAAGAGACTAATGTCTGTTATTGAAAGGGGATAAGATATGGTAAGAATCAGAAAGCCTAATTTGGCTACAGACGACAAGTATCGTCCAACATGCGATGCATGTGGCAAGGAGACAACCGCTGTGATCATGAGCTATGGCCATGATTATACAGTATGGGGAGTTGCTCTTTGTGAAAACTGTAGGCAGGAAATGGCGAGGACACTTATGGAAAACAATTATTCAGTATGGCCGGAGACGGCAGAAAGGTAACACGATCCTGGTAGACCAGGTTGTGCGCCGGAGAATGCGATGGGCGTACATAAAGTAAATCATCGTGGCTACAAAATTCTGTCCGGAAACTGGCAGAAACATGAATAGCAATCCAAAATATTTCCACTTCACAGGTAGTGTAGTGGTGTGTTATGGAAACAAAAAAACTTCATATTGCGAGCGTATCATTTGGAAAGGACTCGGTAGCTATGCTTTTAAAGCTTTTGGAAAAGAAAGCAGAAGGCAGCAGCGTTTATCCTCTTGACGAGGTGGTGTTTTACGACACCGGGATGGAATTTGGAGCCATCTACCACGTCAGGGATCAGATAAAAGAGCTTCTGGATTATTACGAGGTGCCACTTACGGTCCTTACTCCGGAAAGGCCTTTTATGTATGATATGCTAGAAAGACCTGTTCACTCAAAGCAAAAGGGAGATCACAATGGCTATGGCTGGTGTGGAGGCCTTTGCAGATGGGGAACGAGAAACAAACTGGATGCGCTTGACAGATATGCAAAAGAGCGTAATGCGATAGTGTATATCGGAATAGCAGTTGACGAACCCCAGAGACTTACAAGGCTTGAAGAGTATAAAAGAGCTCCTCTTGCCGAGTGGGGAATGACTGAACAGGAAGCGCTTGAGTTTTGTTGGAGCAAGGGCATTCACTGGACAGAAGATCCTTCGGATTTATCTGTTCCTGATCTTTATAAGATCCTGGACAGGGTATCCTGCTGGTGTTGCTGCAACAAAAACCAAAAAGAACTTAAGAATATCTATACGTATCTTCCTGGATACTGGGATAAGCTTATAGAGCTTCAGAACAAACTTGAACGTCCGATGAAGAGATTCCGTACGGATCCCGTTTTTGGTAACCTTGGTGATATAAGAAACCTTGGAGCCTACTGGGACGATCAGAAGCGTCAGGAAAACAAGAGTGCATAACAGCAAATTTGAAGTAAACATAAACACCTCATGTCGTAATGGCATGGGGTGTTTTTCTTGTAAATATTTAATTCTCCTTTTCCATTTCCAAGTTCGGTTTGACTGATAATGCAAGCAAAAACTGTCTGTGCTTTTCCTTCTGCTCTGAGGTAAGATCTTCCTGTGAAGTAAACTGAGTTATGTTAAAAGGATCCAGATAATTATCCGTATTGGACATTGGCTCACCAATAAATTCAAGGCCGACTCCAAGGAACATATTCTTGCACGCTTCATATGCTTCTGCGTTGTGATTTTCTATTTCGGTGGCAAATGCCGGAGGAACAGCTACCTTTAAATTTCCCCAGGTACCGTCAGATTCCCTAACAGCTCCATATGGAACAGAAAGGCGCTTATCCTTAAGTATCTCTCTTAATTTAGAGGCGTATTCTTCGCGAAGCTTTTCATACTTATCCTTATATTCAAGGAAAACTTCCTGAACATCTTTATCAACATCCATCTTGCCCATTTTGCCCTCCAATATCATTTATTTATTAGGCGTTTGCAAAACGCCGAAAGCCGCATAAATACGGCGTTTTTGCTTCATATAAAATGAATAACCCCTCACTAGATATGGTACAATAGAATTGACGAGAAACCACTGACCAACACTAAGAAAGGAGTTATTCTGATATATATGATACCATATAAACAGCTTTCTTTGGCTGATATCTATGCAGACTGTCAGGATAAATTTGAAAATGACAAGCCCGCGTTTCTGTCTCTATTAGAAACCAATATCGACCTTGATGAAATTATTCCGCTCTCTTTTATAAAGCATTTCTATGCATCAACGGGAAGATCCCGTAAATACCCATTAAAAGCCATGCTCTGGGCTTTAATCATCCAACGCGTTTTTAGCATCCCCACAGATCAGCTTCTACTGGTGTTTCTTTCATACTCCAAGCCACTTCGTGAATTCTGTGGTTTTACCAAAGTTCCTGATGCCTCTAAAATAACCCGCTTTAAGCAAAATTTTGTGGATGACTTACAACTGATTTTTGACAAGCTCGTTGATATTACCGAACCTATCTGTCAGGCCATTAACACTGACAAAGCTAACATGACCATTTTTGATTCCTCTGGTATTGAAGCTTTTGTTACTGAAAATAACCCTAAGTATGCAAACAAGATAATCAAACAACTTAAGGCATATGCCAAAGCAATGGGCTTTGATAAATCCTATGATCCCTATAAGTCAGCCTATGGAGCAATGCCTTCTCATGCTTCTGCCAATCCTGAAATCAAACAGTTATATATCAACGGCCATTTCTGCTACGTTTTCAAGTTTGGCATTGTAACAAATGGCCTAGGAATTGTTCGCCACATTTCTTTCTACAACAAAGACTTTTTTACATCTCACCCGGATATTGTTGTCGAAAAGAAGTCTGATTCACCTGATGAAGATAAATGCGTTCATGACGCAAAACTTCTCATTCCCACACTACAGGACTTCTTTTCAATGCACCCACTTATCAATCCCAAAACATTTCTGGGTGATTCCGCTTTTGATTCAGCTCTTTTGTATAAACAGCTGCTTACAGGGGATACCTTCGGATCAGATAAGCATTTTTCAAAAGCGTATATCCCTCTAGCCAATAGAGGAAGCATCAAATATCCCGATTGCAAGGTCAACTCAGATGGCATTCCATGTTGTCCTAAAGATGATTCACTCCCAATGAAATCCGATGGCAAATCTTCAAGGAACAATGGTTTAGTAAGATATAAATTTGTCTGTCCCAAAATCAAACGTGTTTACAATAAATCTACTGGCAAATCTCTTCGTGAGTGTCAATGTAAAAATCCCTGCACTAATTCTCCTTGCGGCCGTATGATATATATCTATCCCGAAAAGAATCTACGTGCATATCCAGGGATACTGCGCGGTACTGAAGAATGGGATAACACCTATAAAATCAGAACCGTCGTTGAAAGAGATATCAATCACATGAAAGAGAATCTCTGTCTTGCAGGGCGTCGCACACAAAATGAAAAAACATTGCATGCTGATCTAATTCTTGCAGGTATCACTCAGCTCATCACCGTCGTTCTAGCCGACAAAATCAAACATCATGAGTATATCCGCAGTGTAAAACCGCTAATCGCGTAGGACTTACCAACTTCATTAAGCCATATGCTTATTAAAGTGCGCCAAAATTGCTAGTTCACATTTTTGCATCAAAGAATTCATGCTCTGCATGAATTCTTCCTTGTTTAAATTCAAGATTGCGAACGCGCACGGCGAGTTTCGCAATTACCTACATTTATTTATAAATAGGCGTTTGCAAAACGCCGAAAGCCGCATAAATACGGCGTTTTTGCTTCATATAAAATGAATAACCCCTCACTAGATATGGTACAATAGAATTGACGAGAAACCACTGACCAACACTAAGAAAGGAGTTATTCTGATATATATGATACCATATAAACAGCTTTCTTTGGCTGATATCTATGCAGACTGTCAGGATAAATTTGAAAATGACAAGCCCGCGTTTCTGTCTCTATTAGAAACCAATATCGACCTTGATGAAATTATTCCGCTCTCTTTTATAAAGCATTTCTATGCATCAACGGGAAGATCCCGTAAATACCCATTAAAAGCCATGCTCTGGGCTTTAATCATCCAACGCGTTTTTAGCATCCCCACAGATCAGCTTCTACTGGTGTTTCTTTCATACTCCAAGCCACTTCGTGAATTCTGTGGTTTTACCAAAGTTCCTGATGCCTCTAAAATAACCCGCTTTAAGCAAAATTTTGTGGATGACTTACAACTGATTTTTGACAAGCTCGTTGATATTACCGAACCTATCTGTCAGGCCATTAACACTGACAAAGCTAACATGACCATTTTTGATTCCTCTGGTATTGAAGCTTTTGTTACTGAAAATAACCCTAAGTATGCAAACAAGATAATCAAACAACTTAAGGCATATGCCAAAGCAATGGGCTTTGATAAATCCTATGATCCCTATAAGTCAGCCTATGGAGCAATGCCTTCTCATGCTTCTGCCAATCCTGAAATCAAACAGTTATATATCAACGGCCATTTCTGCTACGTTTTCAAGTTTGGCATTGTAACAAATGGCCTAGGAATTGTTCGCCACATTTCTTTCTACAACAAAGACTTTTTTACATCTCACCCGGATATTGTTGTCGAAAAGAAGTCTGATTCACCTGATGAAGATAAATGCGTTCATGACGCAAAACTTCTCATTCCCACACTACAGGACTTCTTTTCAATGCACCCACTTATCAATCCCAAAACATTTCTGGGTGATTCCGCTTTTGATTCAGCTCTTTTGTATAAACAGCTGCTTACAGGGGATACCTTCGGATCAGATAAGCATTTTTCAAAAGCGTATATCCCTCTAGCCAATAGAGGAAGCATCAAATATCCCGATTGCAAGGTCAACTCAGATGGCATTCCATGTTGTCCTAAAGATGATTCACTCCCAATGAAATCCGATGGCAAATCTTCAAGGAACAATGGTTTAGTAAGATATAAATTTGTCTGTCCCAAAATCAAACGTGTTTACAATAAATCTACTGGCAAATCTCTTCGTGAGTGTCAATGTAAAAATCCCTGCACTAATTCTCCTTGCGGCCGTATGATATATATCTATCCCGAAAAGAATCTACGTGCATATCCAGGGATACTGCGCGGTACTGAAGAATGGGATAACACCTATAAAATCAGAACCGTCGTTGAAAGAGATATCAATCACATGAAAGAGAATCTCTGTCTTGCAGGGCGTCGCACACAAAATGAAAAAACATTGCATGCTGATCTAATTCTTGCAGGTATCACTCAGCTCATCACCGTCGTTCTAGCCGACAAAATCAAACATCATGAGTATATCCGCAGTGTAAAACCGCTAATCGCGTAGGACTTACCAACTTCATTAAGCCATATGCTTATTAAAGTGCGCCAAAATTGCTAGTTCACATTTTTGCATCAAAGAATTCATGCTCTGCATGAATTCTTCCTTGTTTAAATTCAAGATTGCGAACGCGCACGGCGAGTTTCGCAATTACCTACATTTATTTATAAATCACCTTGCAACACTATTATGACATAATATGCCGTCAAAACACAAAAAATAAAAGCTGCCCGATCCGGTTAAGGAAAGCGCAGCTTTTGCTTTAATCATTTAAAATTTCCACCTTCCACACCCCTTTATATAGAAGATGTTTAATCGATACCTCACTTCCATGAGGGTTAATTATTGGTTAATCATTGTCCGCATTGCTATCTGTTATGAATATCGACAGATAACATCAATAAATTTAGCACTTTTATGAAAGAATTTCAAATATTCTCGTCCAAAATCGCCCTTTCTGTAATTAGGAGTTATAGAAGGGCTTTTATTTTTCTTATTTTAAACTTCCTTCCCATATTAAAAAAGCGACAGAAAACCGAAATTTTCGTTTTTTAAATCACATATATAGCTGAGGGGTTGCGCTTTTCGTCATTATATAGGGAAACATTTTTTTTGCATCTGAGGTTGTATAAAGCTGTCTCTTAGTGGGAATAAGTGAAGGAAAAACCTCTGGCTATCAGGAGGGGTTGCGAAATTGGTCATATATTAGGGAATTATTTTTTAAAATCCCCGGAATTTGGATCCAAAAATTCACTTAGGAAGATAGGAAGATTTTTTATTTTCTTTCCAAAAAACCGGAAAAAGTACCCTGCTCAATTACTTAACTATTAAAGGAGTTATAAACATCAGATTTAAGACTCCGCGTGGCAACCATATAGGGTTGCGCTTTTCGGAACTATATAGGAGGACATGCAAATGAACATGACAAATGAAGAATTAAGAAAAATGGAAGAATTTTACTTAAAAGAGCTGTTTGAGAACATCCCGGCAATTGATATCGAATTTAAGAAGCCAGACTGCAGGTTTGATGCCATGGGCCTGTTTGATATGCAGATGAATGATGACTACTGCTGCCTTGATGATGATCTGTACTGTGAATACGACGGATATAAGAGTCTTGAAGGATACGGTTTTGCTGTTGGCGTAAATGACAGGGACCTTCCATGGATGGATGTTCTTAATCATCCAAAACTTAAGATCCAGATAGCACCTGATCTTAAAGAAGATAAGGAGATGCTTGTAATAACTCTCATCCACGAGCTCTGCCACTATTACTGCTGGTACGTAGGGCTTGATCATCATGATAAGGATGAGCAGTTCCTGGGTGAACTTAAAAAGTTGGGAATCCCGTCAAATTATGACTTTGAGTGGATAAATAAAAAGTGGGTAAGGCCTGAGATTTTCAGAGAAAACGCAAGAAAATACATCGAAATGTATGAGAGGAGGGCTGTAGCATGAGCGAACGAATGATGTTTTTATTTTCAAAAGGCGAACTTAAAAGGATAGTTCTTTCGGAGGAAGGCGGAGCAAAACTCATTACTGTTGATATGCACGGCCTTTCGGTAAAAGAGGCTACAAGACTCTTAAAGAATCTTATCGCAGTCGACAGAGAAGGTTATGATATTTGTGTTATCCATGGTTTTACCCACGGGACCAAAATAAAAGAAGCTCTCTGGAATGAGAAGTTAAGCGAAAGAATATATAAAAAGACGTCTCCGGGCTATAATCCAGGGCGTACTTACCTTAAGTTAAATGCAGCCTGAGCTATACAATTAAACTACCACCACCGACTTCGTTGGGAGGGTTTTTTCGCCAGATAATTTATAAGTCTTTTAAGCATATTTTAAATCCTTTCTTTATCCTCGTTAACAGTAATAAAGCGGGGATTTAATCATGATTACGGGCCGTGCATTTAATGATAATATGGCATAGCATAACCGCCGGATATCTTTCGCACAATACAAAAGACAAAGTGTGCAGAAAAATTTCACTTGTGCAGAAAAATATATGAGGGTAAAAATAGTATAGAATAATAACTAAAGTAAACGAAGGAACTTGCAAATATTATGAATGCAAACAACAAAACCGGCGATCCCAACATCATAACAGGGACCTTTGACATAGAGCCAAACGACTTTATGAAAAAAGAATTCCAAAAATCTATCGACAAGGCAGGCAACGTAGGTCTTCACTTGGTGCACATCTTCTTTATTGGACCTATCACCGAGGTTTTAGAGGTAAGAAAAGCATACTTTGATACCTTTGGAGAAGCTGATAGCTATGCTTGGTACTATGACAAGGAACATAAGGACAAGAATAACGATGAACTAGCAACATATCTTATATACATTAACTGCGAGCTAAGATATGCGCATTTTAAGGGCAAATACGTAGGCGATTTTATGGGCCTGCAAAAGAAACGTTTGGAGGAACATAAAAGTGAAGCTAACTGAAATGAACTGGGGGCAGGAGTTCTTGCCAGAATATCCTGATGCTTACATCTCAGAAGATCTTCCAAAGGATGACAACAAGTGTCCACTGTGCGGTGGGCAGCTTGTTCTACTAAAAGACGAAGACAAGCCGTATTGCAGCAGGTGCTATATGGAAAACAAAGAAAAATACGGAAAAGAAAGTTCATATTCAGGTATGGATAGAGAACTTATCATAGATCGCCTGGTAAGACAGCAGATCAATGGATTTGTAGAATAAAAGATAAAATAGTAAATTTGAACGGAGGAACCAGAATGGGAACTTGGGGAACAGGACCGCTATCTAATGATAAGGCACTTGATCTTATGAATGTAGTGTGCACAGCAGGTGATCAGACATTAGGAATCATAACAAGGCTCATGCTTCACTCAGAAAAGGAAGAAGAAGCTGTTCTTGGAGCATACATCATGTATGTATACTACACTGGCGATACATCAGAGGTGGATCACTACAAAGAATTTTTTGAGAAATTAGCTAAATCAGAAAGTAAGTACTTAGAATTCTACAAACCTGAAGCAATTTTAAAACTGCAGCAGCTTAAAGAAAATAGCAAAAGAGAGTGGTTTGAAGACAAAGATAAGATCAAATATACATTACTGCTTGAAAAGATGGTAAAGGCTATCAGATCAGCAGAAAACAAATGGAAAGATCCTCTTTTTGGAAAATGATAAGGCAGCAGGCCTATGATTTTGTAAAGGAAATATCAAAAGTGGAGAATAAGAATAAGTATCCTGGCTATGAGCTTGGAGATTATGCATATGAAAAAGAAAGAATAAAAGAAGAAGCTATTGGCGAAGATATCTGCCCGGTATGCGGAGATAAGAGCAAGCTCATAAAAAGAAAAGGCTACCTGTGGGAATGCAGGCTATCAATATGTACGGGTAAGATTCCGCACCGATGCGTAATAAGCGAGAAGGTCGACAGCAAATATAGTGTGGGCGACCACATTCGCATCCATGAGAGCACTTTTGCAAAGGAATCCAGGATCATCTTAAACAGCTTCAGGGAAGGTGTCATCACAAAAGTTTACACAGGTATTGGCGGCTATTATTTTGATTTTGTTGTAAAAAGGCAGGTAATAGTTGGAGATGAGATCCCGGATACTTCCTGGGCTATAGGTCAGACAGTCCACGGGATCAGACATTCTGATAGATGTGTTACATTGTTGTAAGGCAGCCAGATATCAGCATAAAAGGTAGACAAAGGAGAGTAATAATAATTGGCAACAGTAGAAGAAAGAATTGAAGCGTTCCAGGATACACTTACATGGACAATGACGGATCCAACACTTAAAAGCTCGGTCAGAAAATCCATGGCGAGTTCATCTGTGTACTGGGAGTATGTATATCCTAAATATGACGAAGGTTCTAAAAAGACCGTTGTTACGGTATCTGACAAAAAGACTGTAAAGGCAGCTCAGGACATGTATGCCGCTAACCTTAATAAGAAGATTGCGGTGCTTAACTTTGCAAACGCATTTACTCCGGGAGGTGGTGTTACCAGGGGGTCAAGAGCTCAAGAAGAGAGCTTATGCAGATCAACTACTTTGTATCCTGTATTAAACAGCAGGGAGATACGTGATTCATTTTACGGCTATCACTGCGAGCTAGGTATTCCTGTAGCAACGGATTCACTTATCTATTCAGAGGAGATAGTGATCTGCAAAACAGATGACGAAATTCCAAAACGCCTTACAAAAAGCAATTGGGCGATAGTGGATGTGATCACCATGGCTGCTCCAAACAACAGCACTCCAAGAATGCACCTGGATGATGCTGCCCAGTATGGATATCATGTAAAGAGAGCAGTCCATATGCTTACATGTGCAGCTCACCATGGGGTAGATATTCTGATCCTTGGCGCGTTTGGATGTGGAGCATTTAAAAATAACCCTGAAGTGGTAGCAAAGGCATATAAAGATGCTCTTGCAATGTTCCCAGGCATATTTGAAAAGATAGAATTTGCAGTGTACTGCCCACCTGGGGATGATAGGAACTATAAGATATTTAAGCGAATACTTGGCGCTTGATATACAGTAACAAAGGAAAGAGAAAGAGGAGTAACATATTATGAAATCAGGAAAGTTAAAGGGAGTCTGCCAGTGGGCGTTTGGTTCTATGTTTATGCTTGCGTCACTTGGCGCATTCACAAGCGGGGATATCATATGCGGTATCCTTGTCATGGCACTGGGAATCTATATTTCCCCACTAAGAAAGAAAGTATTTGAGCATTTGCCAGATAAGTATAAGACCAGATCAATATCGATTGCAGCAGGAGTATTCCTTGCTGTAGCAGGTTTTGTATCTATCGTAGCAGCTTCGCCTGAAGAAGTGTCTGCAGAAGCGGGCGAAGAAGTAAGCATTGAAGCATCTGAGGAATTTTCAGCTGTGGAGAGCGCGCAGGAGCTTGCAAGAGCACTTCCTGCCATGGAAGAGACCGAATCTGCATCTGAGGCAAGTTCGGAAGATACTGCAGCACTTGAAAACAGTAAGGAAGAGGCAGAAAAAGAAGAGGCGGTGGCAGCGGCTACTGAGGAAAAGTCTGAGGTAAAAGAAGAGAAAGCAGAACCCAAGGTAGAAGAAAACGTTCCTGCAGAAGCTCCTTCTGAGGCGCCTACAATAGAGGCGGACAACAGTAATCAGACAGCAGGCGGCGCCGGTAACGCAGATAACTTTAATACATATGACATTCCAGAACAGCAGCAGACTTCCGAAACTTATGTGCTTAATACTAATACCCAGAAGTTCCACAGACCAAGCTGTAACGAAGTGAAGAAAATTGCTCCTGAGAATTATGCGACTTCATCAGAAAGCAGGGACTCAATCATTGCACAGAAGTATAAAGCATGTAAGAAATGCAATCCTTAATGATATGCGCAGGTATTTAAGTTTGTACGAAAAAAGTCTGCGTGTTATATTATTTGTATAGCTATGATGCAGGGTAATGATGTATCACAAGGGAGAAACTAGTGAAAACATTCAATACGACAGCAGTTTGTATTCCAACTAAACATTATATGGTTGACCTTACAGAGCGTGTTAAGGAGATCAAAGAGCTCGTAGATCAGGGAAAATACTTTACCATAAACAGAGCCAGACAGTACGGAAAAACCACGACGCTAACTGCTCTTAGAAAAAATCTATCTGAAGAATATGATGTTCTTTTCTTGGACTTTCAAAGCATTGGAGAATCAGGTTTTTCTACCGAAGAAAAATTTGTTCAGGAGTTTTGTAGGCTTTTATGCAATCGTAGGAAACTTGATAACGTAGATATGAGCTGTATCATTGGAACGATAGAAAAATGGAAGGATAGCGAAGAGCCTAAAGCTAGGTTAGGAGAGTTATTTGATGAACTCATGAAATGGTGCGAGGCTTCTGAAAGAGATATAGTTCTGATTATTGATGAAGTTGATACAGCTACGAACAATCAAGTGTTTTTGGATTTTTTAGCCCAGCTTAGGGATAAATATATCAGTCGTGACAGAGACGGTATTAGAACTTTTCAATCTGTGATTTTGGCAGGCGTTACAGATGTAAAGCATTTAAAGAATAAGATTCGTCCTGAAGATGAATCAAAAGAAAATAGTCCATGGAATATTGCAGCTGATTTCAATGTAGACATGAGCCTTTCTGAAGATGGCATTAGGAACATGCTTCAGGAATATGAGGCAGATCATGGTACAGGGATGGATTGTGCAGCTATGGCAAAGATGATCAGAGACTACACGAATGGTTATCCTTTCCTTGTTAGCAGAATATGCGAACTTCTGGATACTAGTGTAAAAGACAAAATTAGTGCCGATAAGATATGGACTCAGTGGGGGCTGGATGAAGCTGTAAAGCTTATTCTTTCAGAGAATAATACTTTGTTCCAGTCACTTACTAAGAACCTAAATAACCTTCCGGAACTCAAGCAGACCATTAGAAGTATCCTTATGGAAGGTACAAGACTTACATGGAATGGTCAACAGGATGCAATAGTTCAGATGGAAATGTATGGACTTATAAGAAATGACCATAATACAGTAAAGGTTTCAAATAGAATATTTGAGACTATGCTATATAATTATTTCCTTTCAGAGGAAGAAATGAAGAGTAATGTATTCTTCAGAGAAGGTGATCTTAATAGAAATATTTTTGTTGAGAATGGAAAGCTTAATGTGCGTCTTATTCTGGAACATTTTGTAGAAACTTATCATCAGATATATGGTGAGCTTGAAGAAAAGTTCAAGGAAAAAGACGGAAGAGAATTTTTCCTTCTGTATGTAAAGCCTGTCATCAACGGTACAGGTAATTACTATATCGAAGCTCAGACCAGAGACCAGAAGCGGACCGATGTAATTATCGATTACCTGGGACAGCAGTATATAATTGAACTTAAGATATGGCACGGAGAGCGTTATAATGAAAGCGGAGAGGAACAGATAAGCGATTACCTGGATTACTTCGGACTTGATACAGGTTATATGCTCAGCTTTAATTTCAACAAGAACAAAGAAATCGGCGTTAAACAGGTCCATGTAGGAGATAAACTCCTATATGAAGCAACGGTATAAAAGAAGCTGATTACGCAGAAGGCACAACAGCTTCAGACAGAAAGGGAGAATGAGCAAATAAATTTGCATTTTTGAAAATATCTGCTATAATGAAATCATAAAATTAACGTTAGTTAATTTGTATGGATAATAAGTACGCAGATTTGAGTTACGTCTAATGCTTGCGGTATTATGATCGTAAATCGGAGAATAATCAAGTAGAATGAGTTCTAAGCGCAGCGGTTACACTTTTGTGTGACCGCTTTTTTTATTTCCATAAATTATTATGTATCATTTCATTTTAAAATTTTTCAAAGAAGTTGTATGTGACCAAGAAGTGCTTTTTCCTGCATCTCGGATGTGATACCTATATATCGCTGAGTTATAGCAACAGAGCTGTGTTGGAGCAGTTGCTGCACTAAAACAATATTGTAATCATTATTAAGATAAATTTCTGTCGCAAAAAACTTCCTGAACGAATGAGTGCCGATATTATCGTATCCGAGGTAGCCTGAAACCTTTTGTAAATATTTCTGCACATTCCTTTCTGAAATGGCAAAGAGACGTTCATCTGGCCCGATCCCGTTTTCCATAGCATACAACTTGATATACTGGTAGATCGGGAATGGGACCGTAAAGCTTCTTTTCTTTTTAGTTTTTTGCTCCACGATGTTTAATCTGTATCTGTCACCATCCGGTATAATATCATTTAATTTAAGATTGAGAATGTCTTCGATACGAAGTCCGAGATTCGCTTCCAGGACAAGAGCATTTGCGATGCGATCGTTTTTTCGAAACCCTATTCCGCCTTCACGGATTGTCTGGATCATTTCTTTATACTGATCTTGTGTAAGAGCAACAGTTGTTTTATTAGCCACAAAAATAAAAATGCCATGGCGGGGCCGCCGGCATATCCCCTTTTCAAATTTCTTTTTTTCAAATCCCCAACCCTATAATAACACAAAATAGCTATCTGAAAACGCAAAATTACGGTACGTATTTTATCTTGGGAAATTACGTATACTGAATGCCTGGAATGGCTAAAAATTTAAGTGACGCATTTAAGCTATTTAACGGTACGTAAAATATCTATTTTACGTACTATTTGAGTATATTTGCCAGATAATCTTCAAACCGGTCATTAACCTAAAAAATTATCTTTTAAGAACATTTAAGTATATAATCAAAATAAATTGTATTGAAGTGGTTCTGAAGTTTTTATTGAAGTAGCATTGAAGTGAATATTGAAGTATTATTGAAGTGGCTTTTGAAGTACTCAATAGGAGGATTTTAGCATGTTTTTAGAGGAAATTCTTAATGGTAATGCATTTGAGAGCAGAGAAATTGAATGTAAACAACGCCTTAACAGGGATGACATAGAAGGATGGATAAAAACAATAGCCGGTTTTGCAAATGCTGAAGGCGGAACCATGTATATTGGTGTTGATGATAAGACCAATAACCTTATTGGCTTTGAACGAAAACAGGCTGATAATGAAAGGAATTATTTTAACAACCAGATAAATGAGCATCTTACTCCAAGACCTCCATATAAAATTGATTTTATTTCATATAAAGTCAGAGAAACAGAATTCTTTATATTAGCCGTAAAAGTAGAAAAATCACCTGTTAGACCCGTAATAGTAAAGTTTAAGAATATACCTTCCATATACATGAGGAGAGAAGGCTTTACTAATGGAGCAACATATGAAGAGATAATTGAAATGAGCATCAATAGCCAAAACAAGGCTTATGATACGCTCATTTCAGATCGAGTGTATAAAAGGGACAATTTTTCCAAGCTCTTTAAATTTCATGACGAACATTCAAAAGGGACAAAACTATCAGACAAAGCTCTTACTTCTTTGGGATTTTTTGATGAGAACAGGAATTTAGCAAATGGTGCCGTCTTATTCTCTGATGATTATAAGGATAACAAGACTGAAGTCCAGTGTTCTGCTTTTTCTGGATTTAATAAAGGTAGTGAGAGGATAGTCACTGTAAATAAATTTTCCGGATGTCTAACAGATACCATCGAATATATGCAGGATTTCATAACTCAGAGGATGAACCATACTATGGTAAAGCAGTCATCTTCAAGAATAAACATTGATGCATATCCTGCAAGAGCATTGTTTGAAGGACTTATAAATGCAGTCGCCCATAGAGACTACTTTCTTGATGGTACGCAGATTCAGGTTGATATGTTCAAAGACCGACTTGAGATATCGTCACCAGGAAGCTTTTTCCAGAGTACAAAGACAGAAAAGACCTATGATCTTTCTTCAATAATCTCAAAAAGAAGAAATGAACTGATATGTGGAATATTGGTTTCATGTAATGTTATGGAAGCTGCCGGAACAGGATTTGATAAAATAGTAGAAGATTATTCAAAGGCAGATGAAAAGCATAGGCCATATATTTATTCAACTTCCGATCATTTCACACTGGTCCTTCCGGATCTTACATATGACGGAGGCGTTGAAGCTGATCCTACCAGAAATCTCATATATGTTCCTGTTCCAAACGGAAGCAAACATGATGAGAGAATTCTTTCATTTTGTTATAACAATGCAAGGACAGCAACAGAAATCACTACATATTTGGGTGTGAGTGATTCTACATATTTTAGGAATAAGATTCTTAATAATCTTGTAGAAAATGATTATCTTATCATTAGCGGTGAAGGAAGGAAGAAATATTATAAGACAAATCAAAACAATGTGAACCTTGGATAAAAATTTATATAATTGTGAGAAAACTGCCTGGCATCATCATTTGTGCCAGGCAGTTTTCCTAGATGTATTTTACATCGTCATACGTTAAATGTTTCTTTTACGTACCGCAGGTTTATGTTTTAAGATTTACATCTTTATCAACCGCAAACTTATTTTTATAAAAATATAAAAATATGATTTGAAGAAAAGCGAAGCTCATATTCAAAAGCGAAAGCTTCTTTTGGACCGGGTAGCAAAGCGGCGCCATATTTTTATCTTTCCTAAGACAAAACATACTTATATATATCAGTTAATGTATGGTGAACAGGAGGATAAACAAATGAATATTGATGCGAAATATGCAGAGATGTATGCAAAAGATTTTGTTAAAAAGCATCCTGATCTAGCAAGAGCAGTTTACAACGAATATTCAAAGCTCATGATTCCATTTGATTGCGATGATGAATTTGAATGCGATTATGTGGAACGTAAACCCGCTGGAAAGTCTCCTTTTTGTGTGGAAAGTCTCCTTTTTATGAATCAAATGAATCAGTAGCAAAGACAAAGGCAGCGGATATAAAGCCATGGGTAATTGAAACGGCTGAGATAGAATCAGCTAGGTTGAATACAGATAACGGTTTTGTTAACAACGTGCTTGCAATTGTAAATCAGCATGCGAACGAAAAGGAAGAATACTTTGTATCAAACTATCTCTGCAATATGCAGGGGCATTCTACAAAGGATCCTAATGACGTATTTGAAGAACAGGATACGCTCCTTGTCATAGGATATTATCTTGAGAATTTCGGAAACAGCGCGGCAGAGGTCTACCAGAAGATGCTTGATAAGGAACTGTCTCTTACTGGAAGAGAAGCTTATCCCCAGGAAGTAGCCGCGGGGCTTATCTTGGATAACTTTAAAACCATTCTGATTTATAAAAGCGTTATTATCTTGCAAGGCGGCATGATTGGAAAGCAGCTCACATGGGGCTGCTTTTTATTTTGCTTAAAACATGCCATAACTTAAAAGTATTTATTTTAATGTCAGGTAAAAGAGAGGAGAATAAAATGGCGAATACATTTGGATTTATCATCAAACAAAAAGCAAATAGGATTGCAGGTGTAAAAGATGGTACATACATTGAGTGTGCAAATCAGCCACTTGTTTATGGCTACAAGACCAAAGAAGAGGCTGTTGAAAATGCCGGCGATAAGATATGCGACCTTTTTGACCATCTAAATGATGATGGAGCGCTTCCAATAGACAGCCTTCGCTACGAAGTTTACGAAGTTAATGGAAACGGATGCCCGATTGGCGAAGCACTCGCCATGGCGACATATGAGGAGATCTGAGGAAACATATGATAACAAAAGAACAGTGGTTGGAACTGTGCAAGAAACTCAATAAGTATTGTTCTTATGGAGAAATCCAGGATACTCCGAGCATAGAGCAGGCCGAGAACTATATGAAAAATATGCCAGTATGGATGCCAATGATAGGAGAATAAGATGGACAGATATATGATCATAAAAACTACAATCGAGCAGTGCCAGTGTGATATAAAGTCTACAGCAGAGATTGCTGCAAAAGACAGTGCTGCAGATATGATCAGAGCTAAATTCGTAAAGCTTGCAGGAGAGGAATACGAAAAGTTCCTTAAAACAGACCAGGCATTTGGTATGTGGGACAATGAGGATCCAGAGGATGATGATTCCAGGTTTAGAGATATTAAGTCTCTTAAGGAAAGGAAAAGAATATGAACAACGATTTCAAAAATGATTTTATCGACTTTGATGCTTTTACCACAGAAGAGTCGGTTATTACAGGCTATAAGTTTGCCGGTCTTCTTACTAAGTGTCTCATCGATAAAAATATCGTTGAAAGCAGAGCGGATGTAAAAAGGCGGAATTACATTGACGTTACCGAACTGGATTTTGATAATCTCAGACAAGAACTTTTTAAAAACGCCTTGGTAGAATACGATCAATGGCTATCTTACATTCCTCCATTCGAGCACGGTACCTTGAGAGCTAAGCATGGCTGGTATATAACCTGGGATATTAAAGAGATTAACCTCGAAGATAAGACTTTCAGGATCCGGTTCTGCAGATATGGTTTCAATGAAGGAAACTGGTATGCCCGCGGCACATGGGAGAGTCTGATTAGTGCTACATATGAAGATGGAAATGGCGGTGTTGGAGGCGATATTGTCTGGAAAACCGACTTCATGAATGACATACAGGCAATCACTGAAAGCGAGTTTTTGCAGCACGCAGATCCAATGCTTCAGGAGCAATACCTGCGCCTATATCGGAATAGAATGGAAAAAGCAAAGGAGATATACACTTTAGGCGGCAAATACGCTGATGATTATGATAAAGCATCTTCAGCTGCGTTGAGTATGACGCATATTGTCAATGTTCTCCTGGCTCTTAATAATAACAAGACTTCAGTCAAGAAAAAGTCGGGTGAAAATATTAAATCAGTATACCAGAGTTCGGACAATAGACGAATTCGTACTTTAAATGGCATCAGCTTTGTCTCTGATAAAGCTCCAAAAGCACACACTGAGCAGAGTATTAGAAAGTATACTTGTGCTTCATGGGTGGTAAGAAGTCATATAAGAAAAACTAAAACCGGGAAAACAGCTTTTGTAAAAGAACATGTCAATAAAAGAAAAAATATGAACGCGGCAGCACTACAGTGTGCGTCGATCAAAGTCGTAAACTAAGGAGAATAATATGTGGATCAAGGATATGGAAACCAACATGGTAAGACCTTACGGAATCTACCCTCATGACAGCCTTGTTATGTCAGAGGATGGAAGTAGTCTTCATTATTACAATATGCAGATCGGAGAAGGCTCCAAACATGGAAGCTTTAAGTTCGTAGCCGACAGAGAAGGAACTCTTCCCGAGGATATCGAAGCATGCAGAGAGTATGGAGAACTGGCATACTGGAATATCGGAGGATTTGAACCTGAGAATAAGAAGGACGAAAAGCGGCTTGGAAACATTACAAATCATGATATCATGAAGATATTTGGAGTGAAGGCATCTGAGCCAAAGAAGGTTTTAAAAACCGATGAGGACATCTTGAAGGAAGTTGAAAGACTCCTCATCCTCAGTAAGTAAATAAGGAGAAAATTATGTATATAAAGCAGAATCAGATAAAGCCAATCGAAGTAAAAGATTTTCTTATAAGAAACTGGGAGAAGTACGACCTGGTAGATTCAAAGGAAGACTTTATTGCTCTTTTAAACATCCTACAGGCCTGTGATGAAAATCTTGAATCACTCCATGAATCAGTACGCGAGGGAACATTTTGCGATATTGATGGCCGATGGGATAGCGACAGGGAGTTTGCAAAAGTGCTTCTTGAGCATGACAGCTTTTATACCGAGGAAGAATTCATCGAGTATATCATGTATAGGTGGAATGAATGGGAAGAAGACAGGGATCCTGATCTTGACGCCCCAGGCTCTGAACATATCAGACAGATGACTGATGATGAGGAAGAGATGCACTGGGACACTCAGATCACTAAAACTGATGACGGCTATGTCGTAAGAAGATGGTATTAAGTAATAGTAGCGTTGCCTTTGGCAGCGCTATTTTTGTGCAGAAAACTGTTAAAACAAAGAAAAAGATATCCTAAAAGAATAGGAGGGATTCGCATGAAATACGTGGTTACTGTACCAGAACAGGAATTTATCGTGGATTCAGAAAGTCCTGAAGAAGCAGTAGAGCAGGTTCTCGATTTTGAGACTATAGATGCATACGCGGGGAGATATTATGAACAGCCATCCGTTCCAAGCCCTGGTATGAATCCTGAGCATTACATAATGAAGCTCTTTAGGGAAAGCTCTGCCTGGGAAGCGGGGCTACATAAATATATAAGATGCAGCGATTCCATCTGCTTTACTGACCTTAAGAGGCTCTACATATATAATGAAACGCCTGACTTTCTTAATAAATACGAAGAGTTTGCTCCTATTGAAAGCTCACTGGAAGTTTTTGAAAACTGCCTTTCAAAGAAAGCATTTGATGATGCGGTCTGCCGGCTGAAGGTAGATGTAAATGATGTGGCTAGTATTGTGACAAAAGAACATATTGATCCATATTATGAACTTAAAGCCGGCGATAAAAGTATCTGTGTAAATGGAAGGTTTCTATTAGAAGCACTGTATTTTACAGAATCTAACGAGGTAAGATTTAGCGAGAATCCAAGAAAGATGATATATGTCGGTTCTTATGACAGTGCAAGACGCTCTGGTGTGTTGCCAGTAGGTAATGGCAGATAACGTATAAGAGGATAGCCTATGAAAAGAAATAAAAAGACGATGAAGTATATCCCTGAACTATGGTGGTATGAAGGGGAAGATGGAACTGAGTTGACATGCATATATGTAATTGGCTATTATGATAAATATGGATTACACTACCAGCATTCTGACAATGCTCCATATAACAATGAAAATGTGAGGCTGAAGGGAAAGAAATACCGGAAGGCTCCCTTTGCTTTTGACAGCCATGACAAAATGATCGAAGGACTCAAAGAATTTGATGCGCGCACCAAAAGGCTTGAAGAAAAAGGAGATATCAGAAAAGAAGCAGTGTATCTATGTCTGGACCTGGATGAAGATGGGGTTCTTAAGAGTGATCCGTTTGATATGCGGGGATATGTGTCTAAAAGAGGTACTATCTTTAATATTGTTGATGATGCATGGATTGATGGTAATAAAAAGAGATTCAAACTTACAAAGGATGATAAAAAATTAGTATTTCCTGATTTTGGGAAGGCTGCAGACTATGTATTAAAAAATTATGGATGGTGGGCTTGCTCCCATTACCTTAAGACCAGGTATGAATATTATTAAAAAGGAGAATAAGAGAAAATGAATAAAAAGAAGTATGATGCCACCCGGATGAAACGCGCTGCATGTATAGCTATTACATTAACTCTTGCCACGCTGTATTTTATATGGCCTATCTTTGATGGAACATTTGATACTGCCACATTCCTGTTTGGAAGAGATATTGCTGCGATGTCTTTATGCTGCGGAGCCTGCTTGATTATTCTTGCAGGCGGCCTGGTAAATAAAATCTTAGAAAAGAAAACTAAGAGCAAGTGAGATTTCTCACCTGCTCTTTTAATTTACTCAGTTTTTCATGTCTTTATCTTGTATATCCACTTACCTATCAGATATATCCATGCAATAACACACAGAACTTCTGACACAGACCTTGCCTGCTCAAACCAGAATCCAAGTAAAGTCACAGGAACGATGATAATAAGAAGGTACATTTCGACTTTGATATTTTTAGTAAATACCCAGGTGTAAAACTTATCAAATGGATTTGCCATGGGTTTGCTCCTTACTTATTTTATTTTAGAAAATCCATTCTTATTTTATACCAATGTTTATGTCAGGTAAAGAAAGGAGAACACAATGGGAAAAAAAATTAAGGGAAAGCTCAGGCAGGGATTTTCTATAGAGATAGATGCCAATAAGTTTTATTCTCTCATCGAGACAAAGATGAGAGAAGCCTTGGAAGAGATGGATGAGATCAGTAATCCTGATATCGAACTTTCAAAGATAGATAGAGACACGCTTGTATTTAGTGGAAGCTATGACGCAGATTACTCCGGGGAATATTTTGGAGCAACTCTCGAGAGTCCTTCTGAGGATAATCTCGAAAGACCATACATTAGTAATGGTTCTGAGGATATCACAGCTGCAGATTTTATCATGTCCAGGATTCCTCTTGGACTTAGACAGCTTATGAAGGTTGTAAAGATTGAAGAAAAAGAGGAGGATGTCGACTATGAGCGATATGCAGGCTGAGCTTAAAAAGCCAGATTTTTCTATGACAGAAAGAGAAAAGGAGATTGTTGAATCGGGGGCTGATAAGCCATGGTACTGTCTTCAGGCAGATTCCATTTCTGACATTTGCGAAGGCGATGATTTCGATGACGTCTGGGAAGTGGCTGAAACACTTTTTAAAGTTGCAAAGCGCGGTAATCTTTGTGTTGAGGGCCACACCGAGCCTATATCTGACATGAGGATTATGCGTCATATATGGGATACTTCAAATGACGATGCCATCATAACGGAAATCTGGCAGCAGGAACTTTAAATTAAGGAGAATAATATGCAAAAAGATACAGAAAGAGGCCTTATATCAGTTGAGGCGGAATATGTAAGTGCTTTTAAGGCAAAGGCGGATGGTTTTTCGTTCGCCTTCCATTCCAAGAAGCTTGGAGGCGACGTCTGGGATAAAACACTCGACGATGAAGGGAAGAGACACTCATTCTGCTTTATAAAGCCAGTATGGGAAAAGGAGTTCTTCCAGATATACAAGGATAAGACGGATGGTCTTAAGTATATCAAGTTTGATGGCTATTACTATGACGAAGGCTTTGATGCCGGAAGAGGAACTTCAAGATGCGTTCAAAGAGGTGGAACAATTGTCTCCCTTGAAAAGTTTCTCGAAGAAAAGATCTGGAAGGATCCCGATAAGTATGACCAGCTTTTAACAACCCGCAAGGAATATACAGAGGATATGCAGCCAATAGTAGCGATCCATTCAATGGCAACGTTTTACGATGATGCCTTTGAAGAACTTGGATATGATGATATCACAATGGATACCAAATGTGGCTGTTATGTGGAGGTGTAAAATGAGAAAAGCGGAAAAGGTTTGTAATACATATAAGGAAATGCTGGAATATATCGGGTTAACGGACAGACAAGCTAAAGAAATCTATCTTAAGCACCAGAAAAAGAAGACTTTTGACGAGCTGGCAAAGGAGTATGACATCACAAGAGTGCGCATTATAGCAACATGCGGACGCACCGGACGCAGATATAACCCCTTTAGGGATATCTGTAATGATTATAACTCTAAAGTTAGACGTGAAGGCTGGATAGAAAAACATCCTTATCTTAAAAATCACGAAGAAGAGATCTTAAAACTTGGAGAGCAGTTAAATGCTCTTGCAGATAAGATCGATGATGACATTAGGGATTCGTTAAGTAAGGAGAGTGCGTAAGATGTTTGTAAAAGCAAGTACTATCGGAAAAGCGGCAGCAAGCTGCAAAAGCATAATGTATGGCGTAAAGAATATCGAGGATCTGAGAAAGCTTAATGAGACGCATCATGTAGCCTGGGTTTATGTAATGACCATGTGCTACAACAGATTTGTTACATCAGATCTTAGTGACATCAGCGAAAGCGATACGATCTTGGAGTTTGCCATTGATGGATATGATTATGGTGTCCATCAGGTCCATCTTGAAAAGCCAACTTATAACTGCAGATCTAACGAGCTCGAATTTGGCCTTTTAGGCGGAACCGGTGAGATCGCAAAATGGCTTAGAGAAAAGACCATTTGCTGCATCTGGGAAAAGAAGTTCGCAACCGAAAATGGAAAGCCTGGCATTGAAATCATATGCTAATCTGTACAACTGAATAAAATACTTAATAAGAGCACTTGCTGCTCTTATTTTTTTGCAGTTTATCTTTTAGCAATAGCCATACTAGAGTTAGGATTTAATGTTGGTTTTCAAAAAGGAAGGAAGGTATGTTCAGAATTATCGCTTGTGCGTGCTGCATCTCCATGAATGTACTTATAGCGGCATTTGTACTGTTGTGTAATAAAAGCACGTTCTCATGCGCTTTTTGCTGCGCGCAATTATTTGTATAAATAATATAAAGAAGATAATGAAAATAAATATAAAAATATTAACCTATGAGATTTAACGTATAGGTCTTAATTTTATCCTGATACCTTACTAAGTAATGTAAATGTATTTACAAACCTTACTGAGTAAGGTATGGAGGTATATTGATGAGCGAGATATTTAATATGCTTACAGCAGAAGAAAGTAAGTTCTTAAGAGACACAACTGGCGATAAGTTTGATGATCCAATGACAGCAATGAAGGTTGTCCTTGCAATAAGGCAGGTGGCAGGAGGTAAAGAACTCATGCTCGATACAGGAGAGATGCTCAGTGGAAACTCACTGACTGAACTTGCTGAAGAGAATAAGGAGGTTGCGAAACTGCTTATAAAAGCATTTAACAGATCATCAGGATTGCAGGAAGGCAGTATCCTTGAAAGTTACGTTTTTGACAACAAAGATCCAAGAGAAGATGAAATGCAAAGACAGCTTATCCCCGAAATGGTCAAGGCACTTCGAGAAAAGACAGGGCTTTCACAAAAAGCCTTTGCTGAAAAATACGAAGTAAGTCTTAGCTCTTTGGAAGCCTGGGAAGCAGGAAGGAAAAAGATGTCAAAATATGCCTATACTTATCTTAAGGAGAGTCTCCTTGATGATATAAGGGCAGTTAAAAAGATCGGCACGCTTACCATTCCGTTTGAAGTCATGGACGAAGAAGGGATCCAGTATGTCATAAACTGCAGTGCTGCTACTAAGGAAATGGGGAAGGCCCTGTATGTCAGGGAGCTAAAGCCCAGAGACGAAATGGATGATACCACATATATTGCAGAAGTGGACCACAGTATCGAGATTGTCGATGGGAAAGAAGTAAGGGCAATTGAAAAATATAACTGCCCTGAATCAGTAAAAGAGTGTCTTAGAGTAGCTTCGAAATATAGCTGTGACAGAATTGAGTTTTCATTCTGGGGAGATATCGGTTTTTCAATGAAAGCCACAACCAAGGAAAGACTCGATTATTATCTCTCGGGCGAATATTTAAGTTATGAAGGGGAATGATGAATATGCCAAAATATATCGACAGAGAAAACCTTCCGCAGTTTAAATATTATAACTTCTGTGAGGGCGTAGATGACAACTGGGGCACAGTATCAAACCCTTATGCATCTTACCATACTGGCAATATAGGAAACAACGTTTTCTACGCCGGAGATACAACCGAACTTGATTTAGAAATGCCAGAAAAAGACATGAAGCTGTTAAACAGCGCAAGAAGAAATAAAGATGACAATTCGTGGACAGATATTCATTTTAAGTGGGCTGACAGTATAAAAAATAAAAAAGGAAAGCCTTATTCCTTGCTTGAATATGTATATATCATGCTATACGCAATGTTTAAGGATAGATATATTGCAGAAAAGTGGAAAGAAAGACTAGGAGAAAAAATAAAACCGTTATTACAAGAGGGCGAAGGCCATTTAGACGATTTGTATGCGTTTTTATTGGCGATGGTGACTTGCATCAGGTTTTCTTTATCACTACGTACCTGTCAGGGGTTCCCCTGGGAGGATGGAAATATTTATCCCAAAATGCTGCTTGTTGAATCGGAACTTTATAAATCATATAGAAACGGCGAAGCAAAGCTTGATTATAGGACTATTAAAAATGCACTGCAGGATGTATGTTATGTTATTACCATAAACGGTGAAAGCGCTGAAAGGAAAATGTGTTTCTTTCTTTCCCGGACAGGTGAGAAAACATACCTTCAAATGCTAGATCCTCAAAATGGAATTTCTGAATTTTATTTAAAGCTATTTGACGAAAAGGAGCAGGCTGTAATCGCATTTAATTCATCACATGACGAAAAGCTTGCTGGAAATACTATGTTGTTGGCAAGTCGTGCAACCTGCCACCCAAGAGGGGATCATGACTGTGATGGCGGGCAAAACGGCCAGTGCGTCTATTGTGATGGAAAACACAACTGCAAACATAAAAGTCTTAACATAGCTGCTGCCGTACTATATTGTTTCCAGGAATATATAGAGAAAATATCAGAAGGCAAAGAAATAGATGCTGAGAAAGTAACTGCCAGGAAGAACAATGGCATAAGCCATGAAGCCTATGTTCCGGCCGGAATGATAAGGCTTTATGATATAAGGTACTCTGACAAAGAGCTTGAACGCATCAATAAATTTGCAATGTTTGGCAAAGAGCGCTCAGAATATCCATCTACTGAAAAATCGCCCCATATAAGGCGTGGTACCATGAGATACAACCCAAAGACCGGGCAGAAAGATATAAAGGTAAAGGGCTCTATTATTCATAAAGACAGATATGAGGGGTTTGCGTCCGCCGACAGGATAAAAGAATGATATTCTGTGCAGAAAATCAAATGACAATATCATCTGGTATAATCATCCTATAAAGTAAAGAATATGAGTTGTAAATAGGAGTAAGAATGAACGCAACAATTAAATATGAGGCTCACGAAACAAGAACCAATGTTTTTGGAATGATGGCTAAAAAACTTGAGCCTTGGCTTTTAAAAAATAAAATTGAATATAAAATTGTAAAAGAAAAAGATATCCCAGATGATTGGGCACATGGATGTATTTTTCAGGGCAAACCCTTTATGAAACACTACGTGTGCGTGGTTTCAAAACTAAACAGTGACTGGCTTTTACAATTTGTTGATGAACTTGGAAATATGCCAGATAGCGAATATGAGAACCTTATTAACTAAGGTTCTTTTATTTTATCTGCCGCGAACCATAACAGGAGTAAGAAATAAGGAGATAGACCTATGGGCAGAGCAGTAGATGAACTTACTCAAAAACAATATATAGACCAGTTCAGAGATGCACTTTACAATGATCTAACATCAGCTGTTAATATCCGCAAAGGGCACACTGAAGAGATACATAATGCGCAAGAAGATTACCAGCTCGCAAATAGACTGGTACATGATAAAACAATTGCATTTGTATCCAGTTTTTACGATAAGGAAACAATGGAAGATGCTCTTACAAGCGGACTATTTTATGTGGCTCCTAAAATTGCCGCGTGGGTGCAATCTTCAAAGCTGGATTTTAAAAATGAAGATCAGTATTGGACTATTGCGATTACAATAAATGTGGGAGATGATGAGCCTATTGGAAGAGGCTTTGATAAAAACTTTAGAGAAATAGAATCGCCTGATCTTACCGTGGTTTTACAACGCGATAATACTAATGAAAACTACTATGGGTTCTATTTGAAGACCGCATATGTCGACATAACGACAGAACATGCTGAGTATACCGGAGTAGCATATACAAAAGATGAAGTAACCCGCCTGAAAGGCGTTGTTTTTGAATCGAAAATGGAAGAACTGGTATTTAAGAACCAAAATCTCTTCGCGGGAATATCAATTAGATATAAGCAGGATAAGGACCGTAATGATACGATAATAATGGAATATATTTCAAAGGACAAAGCAACAAAAACATTGGCGTATTTCCAAGAAAATAGCGAGCCTAAGATTAAAGAAGCGAGTCTTAATGGCCCGATGACGCGCCGTACTATTCATGAAATTGAACCTTATTTTGCCGATGCGATCGCCAATATGCAGCTGCAGATAAGAACCATTGCCAAAAACAAAAAGATCGATGATATTGAACGATAACTGATACAGCCTGGAATTTCAGGCTGTATTTATTTTGCGCAAAATTATCCATGCTTTTAATGTTAAAAATATTTATGTCAGATAGGAGAGGAAAATAACATGAAAGCAAGCGAATTTGCATTGTTCTTTGGATACGAACTTGTAAGAGAAGAGGCGGTAATCGATGGCATTCCATACAGATATAAGCTTATAGATAAAGAAGGCGCTGGTCTGGATAAACTGATCATGGACATTAAGGATATGCCTGTAAGCCTGGCATTTCGCTTTAACAAGAAAGTGGATCTGCGGCTTATAGAATCAGGATTCAAGCCTTCAGAGCATACAGAGGATGATCATTATAAAGCAGCTCTTGCATATATCGAGGAGCATCCAAGAATGTCTTATATTACCGATGAGCTCTGCGAAGTGGTAAAATGTATCTGTGAACCAGAAGAACTTGAGAATGACGTTTATGAAGATGATCCTGAAAACGTAAAAGGCTTTGTCTACGACTATTTTACAGAGACTTACATGTATGCCAGAAAAGCAGTAGATGAGCTTATAGCGCAGGAAAACAAATCTCTTTTAGAGATCATTGATACCGTCCATGAACTTAAGGAAGATTCGGTCACTCTTTATGGAATCATGTTCCAAGAGATCGGAACAGTATGTCTTGAAGACTTCCTTGCAAGATGGCATGTCTTGTTAAACAAAAAAGAGGCAAAAGAAATCATCTTTGATTTTACCCCTTGTGTAGACGGGCTGGATGGCGGACTTATTGTAAAGACATATGACACTGTGATAACAGATAATGAAAGTTATTATGCAGATGGCCAGGAAGAAATGATAAGGTCTCTGGAAAATGAGAGTAATGTCAAAAAGTTATGCCTTGGCGATGTTATCAAGATTAGATGGGCATCTCGCATAGGAGCTGTCGTTGTAAAGCATGAACTCTCTTTGTCATATACTGATCTTTATAACCTCAGGGTGTCTTATCTTAATGATAAAACATTTTCAGATGCTGAGGTAGATGAGCGCATAAAAGAGATCTTAAGAAGTGCCGGAGAAGATGTTATGGAAGATGAGTTTACCGAACTTATCAGATGGGCGTCAAAGGCAGCGGAGGGCTAATATGTACACAGCATACCATGGAACAGACTACTATGGAGACATAAAGAAATTTAGAAAGAGCAAATCCGGAGCCCTTGGCTCCGGACTCATCTATTTCTCCATAGACAAGAAGAATGCAGAATATTACGCTACAAAAGAGCGAGGTGAGGGCGATGTATATGAGGTGGAGCTCAATGTTTCAAACCCATATATCCTTCCATACAATGGCGAACCTGTTGATTTTATTTTAAGCCCTGCAAAGGCAGCCAGACGCAAGGCTGAAAACGGCAATTATTGCTACTGGCTTAAAGCAAGTGACTATAATAAGTTCATCAAAGAAGGTTATGACAGCGTAATGTACAGGGATGAGATCGCAGTGTTTTCTGCAGATGTAGTAAAGATCATAGGAAAGGAACATGTGAAGTTCTAATGAATGAGACGGAGAAGAAGTTAAGGGCCTGGTTTAGACGTAAGGCTTATAGTACCGGTAATACTCCTACAAACAACGGGTTTTATCTTTTAAGCCCTGTGTATAACAACGCTGGAACCCTATATGATGCTGTTGATGAAAATGGGAAGCACATAACATATGTAAATGAAACTTACGCGTCCATAGAGCTTGACAGGTTCAGCTGCTCCTATCTTCATTTTACCCCATATACAAGAAAACATATCTGGGATAAGATAAAGGATCCAAAGCAGTGGAATGGCGAAAGGGTTGTGCCTTCTGATAAGTTCACTGAGTGGGAAAGCGGACATTCCATTGTGATCCCAGCTGAGGACATCATTAAGATGGCTGAGCTTATAAAAGCTTCCCAGGAGGAATACTGCAGGGCAAGAGACATGAAAACTTCAAAGATAAAACTTAGTCCATATGCAAAGCTTATAGGAAGAACAACCAGCTACGAAAAAATAAAGAAAGACTACGGTCAAAAATGAACTACCATGACCGATGACATCGGAAATGGTTTCTACAATACCAAAGTTGTATAGTAAGGCACGCTCACAGTGCCGCTACTCCGTCGGGACAAGCCCTTCGGCATACTTGAAAATGTTATTTGATGCGCTTATGGCGCGTGGGAACTAACACCTTGTATATTTTACGCACCACAGGTTCTTGGTTTGTTAGATTCGTGGCACAACCTCATATATACAGTTTTCAAGGTTCCGATTGACTTATTCTATCACGAACAACAGTTCGTGTAAAGGCGATCCATCCCACAACCGATTCCATCGGAAGGGGTTTTCTCGCACGTTATTTATAAAAAATAGAATAAAGTTTACTGGTCTTGTTGAATTTACGGTTCAAATCAGATATTATATAACAACCAGTAAGGGGAGGATGACATTATGAATTTTGATCAAGCGCTTATGAAGATGAAACAGGAAGAGCCTTGCAAGGAACCTGTAAATATTGTTATCACATTTGACAGCAAAGAGTACGGCGGAAAAGGTTTTACTACCTTGCAGGCGCCAAGATACTATAAAGAAAAAGAACAGACCATGGCTGTTGTAAAAAGGGCCTGGGAGTGCTTTTGCAATGGAAGCGAAGAAAAGCTTAACAGTATTACGGGGATCAGCGTTGAAAGCGCTACTTCTATAGTAGTTGAGAAAAATAAAAAGAAGATTCCGGCTTAAAAAATACGTAAATAAGATGCAGATTACTGCATCTTATTTTTTTTGCCCAGATGTGTTCAACCGGCGGTTTAGTGCGGATAGGCTCTGCATATATTAAAGAGCATTAAAGACAATATGTATTATAAGAGGGCTCTTTTTGTTTGCAATTTTATATACATTTAATTGACATAGCGAATATCAAAGTATACTATACAAGCATGCAGGGAAACTATGAAATTCGCACAGGTTGTAGATGTGTTTCTTTCATTATTCGTATTGATAGCGTTGCCAATGTTTCCTGATACGGATATAAAACTCAAGATCACGAACTAATACAACTGAATATGCCGATATCTGCAGTCTGCAACAGATGCTGGTGTTTCTGCTGCTTTTAACACATGGGGCACATCCGTGTCCGATTTGCATGTTGGAAAGATATTAGGAATATAACAACCAAAAAGGAGAATGTATGAGAACAAAAGGGTTAACACTACGCGAAATATTACACACAGCCAAAGAAAATGGAATAGATAATATTTTAGATATGGAAATAGTAACAATTCGTCCTGTTAATGAATCATACCCCAATAGTCCCCGTGTTCCCCATGTTGATAATGCAGATGGTATTCCCTATTACTATGATGATTTGGAATTTTATGTCAGCTTCAATTTCGTTACCCCGGTTGAAGATAATAGTAAAACTGGACGTACATGCCTTGAATTGCTCTAATATATAAGTAATTAACGAAAGCGCTCTTCGCGAAGACGGAGATAGCGAGTACGATTTTGGTAAGTTCCTACTTGGCGCACGCGGTGATGCTGGCGAATTCGTTTTTGAGTTTGCAAGCGGAAGAGTTCTCGATAGGCTTGAGTAAAGGAGAAAAATAAGGCAGATGACAGTAGATGAGATGTATGAACTACCACCACCGATATTATCGAAAATGGTTTCTACAATACCAAAGTGATATAGTAAGGCACGTCCACGGCGCCACTACTCCGTCGGGAAATCCCTTCGGCATACTTTAAGTGTTATATATGCGCTTTTGGCGCGTGGGAACTAACACCTTGTATATTTTACGTGCCATAGGTTCTTAGCTTATTAGATTCATGGCACAACTCCATATATACAGTTTTCAAGGTTCCGATATGCTATATATTTTAGCACAAACATGTGTTTGCGTAAAGGCGATTCATCCCACAACCGACTTCATCGGAAGGGGTTTTCTCGCACGATATTTATAAGCGAATAGAAGAGATCGATAAAGAGCTTGAAAAGGAATATGAAGACGGCGAAACAGCCTGGGCTTCAAACCTTGAATGTGAAAAAGAAGAACTCGAAGAAAAGATCACTGAGCTTGAAGCAGAATAATTAAATAATGTAAAAATAAAAGCAGTCCTTAACGTAAGGGCTGCTTTTTTAATGCTAAAAAGCGGAAAGCCTCTACAATGTCATATCGGCATTTTGGATTTGAGCATTTCCATCTGCGCTGTTTCAGGATCAGTGTTAAATGACATGTGTCTCGTAAGTCGGTGGTGGTAGTTCAAATGCCTCGCCAGGACAGGTTAATAATTGCCAACAAGAATATCAGTCATCCAATATCTCTCTAAGTTTGTCAAAATTGTCCGGATGTTCTTTTTTAAATGAATCGATAGCCTTTAGAAAGCTTCGATAACAGGATTCCATCTCGTTGATATTTTGACAAAATGCATCATAATCATTCCTGGTAATGCCGATTGCCGAGAGTTTTTCCTCATTATAACTGCCGCTACGGATCATATTCATAAACTCTTCTTCAAAATTGTTTTGATAAGCCTTTTTCAAACAGTTAAATGCCTTGTCAGGGAATGCCTTTTGCCTTATTGACTGGGCAAGCAGGTTAATGAAATTAAGCAAAAAAACGAAAAAGAGCAGGGCCACACTTAAATAAAAATACGTATTGCCTGAAGGTTCACCAAATATAAGCGCGATGCCCATTAAAGAAATGGATAATATAACCCCCATAAGCGATATAGGTGGTATTATATAAGAATAATTTATTTTTTTACTCATAAAAATGCCTCTGTATAGTATATTTATAAATTATCTGGCGAGAAAACTCCTCTCGACGAAGTCGGTGGTGGTAGTTCAACGACCATAGTTTATTATAAGGCGTGGAATTATTCCTATCAAGATACATATCTTTCCTATCATTTACCACAATGGTGTCAATATAATGTAGATCCCGAATATCTGGCAACGGCACTTATTTTATTTGCCAAAGAACATAATATACTCGTTACAATATAAATGTCAGTTAAAGAAAGGATAAATATGGAAAAGAAAAATATTATAATTATCAACTTGAGTGATGATGAAGGAGATCCAGGATGCAATAGAAGCTTTATATTGGCGCCACAGGTCTTTACCGACAAGGTAAAAAAGCTGGCAGAGCTCATTGAGAAATCATGGCTTGACGAAAGCGTATCATGTATGACATTTATTAATGCAGGATATAATGAAATCATGGATTCTGAGCTTTCAGACTATAGACGGATTGCTGAATTTGACGAAGACGGTCTGGCTCCAGGAGATGTGGATGTGGATGACAACTCTTATCATCAGCTGTTTCTTTTATTCTTAAAGCTTGAAGAAATGTCCAAAGAGTACATCGAAGTTGAGAATTATTCATATTGCGGATAAGCGCAAAAGAAGGAGAATAAAAGGATAATAAAATGGAAGATAGAAGTACCTTAAGAAAAAGAGATCTTAAGCTGGATAAGCTCCTGGGGAAGACTGTTGAAGCTACAGTTTATATCCCGAAAATGAAGGAAGAGGTCCATATAATAGGAGAACTGTTCTTTTGTCAGGGATTCCTCTCGCCTTCTTGCTATGGCATAAAAACGATTGCTAATGAACCGAAGGACCAGGAAATCTGGCACTTTGCAAAATCAAATGTAAGAAAGATCAGGGAGTATAAATAAGAAGATATGAATAAGATGTATGGTTCGCCATGCTTTATCTGCCACAATAAAGGTGACCAGATGAAGCTTATGAAACTCCAGAGGCTTAAAGAGATGTGCGAAGACAGCGATGCAGAAAAATGCGACATAAGAAAGTCTCACATAAATTCATTTACCTGGGGCATCCATTCACATTGCAGATTTGGCCTTTCCTGTCCGGAGCTTGAGAGCTTTGACAGCTCCTGCAGAAGGATAGCTGAAGATATTGAAGAAAGGCTCATCCAGATCGCCATGTGTGGAAGCGATAAGGAATATCACGATATACATGATATGTTAAGAGGCGATTTTTCTGCAGTATGCCATGCAATGGACATAATAAGACATACAAGTAGATATAAAGGAGAATAAAATGGTTAGTTTTATTATATTAAAGAATAAAGCATGATTATCTTAAACTAAAAACTGCAAAGAGGAAGCGTAGCTTCCTCTTTTTTGTTGCAAAAATGTGCAGAAAAATACGCAAGGCACAAATCTGCAAAAACCTGCAATCATGTTTTTCTGCCAGCTGCAAATTTGAAAATATATTTAATGCATTGTTTAGAAACTTTTAATTGAACCATAATATTTTTCGTGTCCTTTAAAGGGCAGGCATAAATAATTAAGAAAAATTTATTAAAGGGAGGTTTTCTTGTGAAAAAGAAAGATATATCAAAGAGCATGTTTGCCATAATGCTCGCAGCAGCACTTGCACTTGGCAGTGTTGGTGGGGCCGCAGGTTCCATGGCCTATCATAACCTGAGTGAAAAATCAGCTGAAACTGCTATGGCAAAGGACCGTGTACAGGATACCCAGGAAGAGATCCAGACAATCACAAGACAGTATATTGAGGACTATCTTGCTCAGGATACAGTGTCCCAGAGCGGGATAATCGTAGCTGATTCAGCTCCTAAGGAAATCGCTGAGCGAGCAGCTGAGATTGTTACCGCAAATCTTATAAATGGTTCTTATGAAGGAATTGTATCAGATGCCGAGATTAAGGAACTTGAGACAAAGCTTACCAAGATGGTCAAGTCTTACAATCTTACAGATGAACAGACAAAAACTTTGTCTAAGTCCGTTGCGGCCATTATTGAGGCAGATCTTGATTCAAAGAATACTAAGGCGGATGGGACTACAGCGCTTTCACAGGCGGCTCAGAACAACATAAAAGCTCTTGAAGACAGAATTACTGCAGTTGAAAAGGATGTTGCTGAACTTAAGAATACTGTTGCAACTATTAAGAGCGAAGGCGCATCTCTTCAGAAAGATACAACATCTGCTACTACAGATTACGCTTCTTCATCAACAGTATCCGACCTTCAGACCAAGTATAATGACCTTCTTGAGAGATATAACAAGCAGAGCGAGACCATAAATAACCTTATCAAAGAGAATGGTGAAGCCGCATCAGCCGACGCAGAAGTCATTGCTGCACTTCGCTCTGAGATTGCTTCAATGACCGCTTCTCTTGATACGCTCAAAGGAAGTATCCAGGGACAGATAGCTGCACTGGAAGCACAGCTTGAGGATGCTTCCGGAGAATCTGCTGATAACAGCACAGAACTTAATCAGCTTAAAGCGGCTGTCATTGAGAAGGAAGGCGAGATTTCACAGCTTCAGTCAAAAGTATCTTCCCTTCAGCAGCAGATTACTCTTGCAAAACAGGCAAATACCGCATCAGAAGCTCAGCTCCAGGAGGAAATTAACGAGCTTAAGACTTCTGATGCTACAAAAGCATCTCAGGAAGATGTAGATGCTCTTGAAGATGAGCTTACACAGACAAAAGAAAAACTTACACAAGCAGAAGCTGAACTTGTCGCTGCAAATACAGTAATTGGAGAACTTCAGACAGATATCACAACAAAGGCAGATACCTCTGTTGTCACAGTTATCCAGCAGAGCGTATCAGATCTTCAGACAACAGTCGGTGATATCGATAGTAAAAAAGCAGATCTCGAGACATTAGACAGCATGCTCGAAAACATGATCACAGCTCTTGGCGGAACTACAGCTACTACAACAGAAGACAATATCGCATCAATGACAGCTGCACTTTCTGCCCTTAAGGAAACTGTTACAGATTTAAGCTCCAGAGTAGGTGTTCTTGAGAACAAGGTTAAGAACGTTGGAGACAACGTTACAATCGGAAGCGGAGCAAATGTAGGTGCCAACGTAAATGTACCATTCAGTTTCGGAATGGTTAATGGCAAGTATGGATACTACGACAGCACCAACACATTTGTGGATTTTAAATCGCAGGCTGACATAGACAGTGCCGTCTCAGCTGCGAAGATCGGCACAGCCACAGCAGAAGACGTACTTGCCGGCAAGACATTTACTAACGCAAGCGGTAGCGGCATCACCGGTACTATGAAATCAACAGGAGCTGCTACATATACACCCGGTACCGCAGACCAGACAATTGCCGCTGGTTCATATTTATCTGGCGCTCAAACTATTAAAGGCGATCAAAACCTCACTGGGGCAAATATCGCCTCAGGAAAGAGCATCTTTAATGTGAATGGAACATATACATCTGATGCCACTGCTGCTGCCAGTCAGATGCTAAAGGGATATACCGCATATGTTAAAGGACAGAGAGTAACCGGAAGTATTGAATCTCTTGGGGCACAGACTATCACCCCAAAGACTACGGATCAGACAATCGTAGCAGGAAAGTATCTTTCAGGGAATCAAGTAATTAAAGGCGATGCTAATCTCGTTGCAGGTAACATAAAGGCAGGCACAACAATCTTTAACACAAAGGGTACGTTTACAAGTGATGCCACCGCTTCTGCTGCCCAGATTCTTACTGGTTACACCGCTTATGTTAATGGCAGTAAGATCACGGGAACCATGAAGAAAAACCCAGCAAAAGTATATGGCGCTTATAAATCTACGTCTAAAGTAGATGCAGTAACATCAGGTACAACAACTTTGTCCGATATTGTCCTGGGAGCAGGAAGCCAGATTACGCTTCCTGCGGGCTTTTACGACACTGATACAGTAGTAAAAAATGGTGTCAGTTCTAGTGGAACAACAAAACTCGTTTCTGGAAAATCCACGAAAAGTGCTTTTACAGTTGACTGTAAATCTCTTCCAAACTACACTTCTCTAACTAAAGACAATTTTCTTGTTGTAATTGAAGGTATCGAAGTAAGTTCCATAGACCTTGGATTTGCGTATCGATTTGATTCCAAAGCATCTATGTCGTGGTCATATAATGCATCTACTGGGCAGCTTACGGTTAACCAAGCCTTTTTAAGCTATGGAGTAGTAAACCAATACAGTAACAACCTGTGGGCTTACGTATCAGTTTATTACATTTCATAACAAATAAGATAAGCCACTTAGATAACATAATGTCTAGGTGGCTTATTATAATGGCTATATTACATTCATAGCTGTTCTTGATTTAAGTGCCTAGATACATGAAAGTTAAAGATGAAGTATACACGTAAGACAAATTAGAATTGCCGCAATGTAGAGTGCCATTTGCGCTTTTGTCACCTATGGTTAATGTGTAGTAAACGTAATATGTATTGCCTGTTCTGACATTGATTGTCATTTCTGTTCCGTTAATCACTTGTGTTGTTGTGTAATTTATATTCATCGCCCATTTGCCATCTGCAGCACCCGCAGAGAAAACTGCCGCTCCGCCACCAGATACTTTTGCAGGCGTGTCATTATCGAGAGGGGTGTCAAAAACAGTTATTTCTACGTTTGGGCTTTCATAAGTTCTATGTGCCACTTGAATTGTCAGTATTCCCCCATGAGACGCTCCCTTAAATCATACTAAATCTTTACACTAAGACTATTGTTCTATATTTTCCTATTGCAATTACTTCTAAGGTATTGCTAAAAGGTTCAATCTTTCCCTCTAAATAAAACTATTTTAGATATATCGTCTAAACAGGCTTCGTTATCACAAACTCGTCTGTGCAGAAAAATAACCAAAAAGAGAACTTAATAAAATAAAAGTAGAACTGGATATTGGATTAGAACTTATCCATTATTATAGTAGCTATTTATGCGCAAGGAGGAATAACAAATGAGTATCTGTCCAGAAGCTTTATCAGCAAAGGAAATGCATGCACTTGATGCCGATAAGTGCAGAAAGATCCTGGAAAAGTATAGTGTGAGCGAAGAAGATGCCAAAGTCATCATGGATGTGATTGACGGCTCTTACGATAAGATTCACCAGATCATGCGTATTGGAAAATTGGCTGATGCCTATATACGCGACGAGATTGGCGAAGAGGCATCAATGGATTTCTTTGCTAAGGCTGTTGCCAGAACTCGCAATCCAGGAACAAACTTGGCAGAATTCTTTAAAGCAGAAAAGAGAGACTGCTAAACAGCATGATCTATTTAGCAATATAAATGGCCGCCAGATATCTCTGACGGTATCATTTTGATGACTTTAAAAGCAAAAGGAGATGTAACAAAATGGCAGGAAGAGAAGACCTTATCAATCAGCTCGCAGCATCAATGGGTGCTGGGGCTTTTGCGAAAACTAAATATGAGGAGTCAAGATTTGACGCAGAAACTGGAACACTCTACTGCCGCGGTATGGCAATCTCCAAATCCACAGCAGAAAGAGCCGTTCAGCACTTTGAGCTTTTAGAGAAAAAGTGTGATATCAATGATCCTAACCAGAGAAACATGGCCATGATCTATCGATGTGCGATCGAGTCCATCAAGATGATCCAGGACCCGAAAGTTATTGAATTTTTACAGAAAGAGGGCAGAAAACAGGATCTTAATGCGCAGATAATTAAGTAAGGAGCGGTAATGTATAAAAATCCACTAGAATGTAAAGGCAATATCTTTATCACCGGCTCTGGTGGGACTGGTAAGACCTACGCAATCAATGATTATATGAAAAAGCACTCTGATACAACGCTTCTGTGTGCATCTACTGGTACTGCAGCTGTAAATATCGGGGGTTCTACCGCACATAGACTATTCTCAATACCCGTCCCAGCATACGGACAGGATCCGGAGAAACTCACTCCATCAAAACTTCAGGTATTTTCACAGGCAGATACCGTCATCATAGACGAGATATCAATGCTCAGGAATGACGCATTCTCATTTGCCATGAGAGCGCTTCATAAGGCAGAAAAACTATATAACAGAAAGATCAGAGTGATATTATCTGGAGATTTCTCACAGCTTCCTCCAATCGTAAAGAAGGATGAGGAGAGGTATTTTACAAAGTATGGCTTTGATAAGTCAGGCTTTGCTTTTACTACTAAAGAATGGATGGAGCTTAAACTAAAGGTAGTTGAGCTCACCGAGGTGAAGCGCCAGACTGACAAGGAATTTATAGATAATCTTCAGAGGCTAAGAAAAGGGGATGACTCCGTCATTAGCTATTTCAATGATAAGTTCTTTAATGGGAAAAATTTGCTCCATAAGGATGATCCAAGCGCAGTGTATCTTTGCAGCGCAAATAAGGAGGCTGATGAAAATAACCAGGAATATCTTGACAGCATAGATGCTCCGATGGCTGCATATCAGGCAAAGAAGCAGGGCATTACGGGAAAAGAACTTCCATGTGACGATATAGTCCTTTTAAAGCCCGGGGCCAAGGTAATGTTTACTGCAAATGATTCCCTGCGTGATGCTGAAGGGGAGTTTAATCAGGAATTCGATAAGTTTGCAACAGGAAGATACACGAATGGTATGTTTGCTACAGTCCTTGAGTGCAGGTCTGACAGCGTAGTTGTAAAGACTGAGGACGGTAGAAGGGTAACGGTTAAACCAAATAAGTGGTCTGTATATAAGTACACAGTAGACAGGATAACTGCCATTATGAAAAAAGATGAGATAGGCTCCATAACGCAGATCCCACTTAAAGTAGCTCAGGCTATAACCATCCATAAAAGCCAGGGAAAGACATTTAGCAAGATGATTGTGGCACCTAATGTATTTGCAGCTGGTCAGCTCTATGTGGCTTTGTCGAGAATAAGTACACCTGAAGGCCTTTTCCTTCTGGAAGAGATCAGAAAAGAGCATGTAAAGATAGACCCAACTGTCCAGAAGTTCTATGATCAGAACTATACTTGGGATATACCGGAAGCACAGCTTAAAAAGCAAAAAGAGATAGAGAAAAAACAAAAGACTAAGAAAAAACCTGCTGCCAAGAAGAAAGCCACTACAAAGAAAAAGGCTGTAGCTAAAAAGACTGCATCAAAGAAGACAGTGAGGAAAACTGCCGTAAAGAAAACAACAGCAAGAAAGCCTGCTGCCCGCAAAAAGACGGTGAAGAAAAAGTCCGCTGCAAAGAAGCAATAAATGATAAATTACCTATGTATTAGGTTTACAATCTTATGCCGTGCAGAAATATAAAGAATCGAATATAAAATTATAAAAGTTTGATAAATATTTAATTTAGATTGCTCCATAATATAAACAGTGACAATGATGTTTTTGTTTAGATTCAGGAGGAATCCCATTATGCAGCAGTTTAAGAACTACACAAAGAATATAAAAATGAGCCTTGCTGGTGGCGGCATTGGACTTTTTAGCATTGCAGTCAGCTTCGTTGATGCAAGCGCTGTTCCAGCCATTGCCGGAGTAGTTACATTTGTAGTAATGTCAGCACTTAAGACAATGACTCAGAATGATGCAGCTGTAGAGACTATCGAAAAGAAGTCAGAGACAGCGCCGGCAGCTTGATTCATATTTTATATAAACATACAGAGTATTTTGGCAATAAGCGGGCATTTAAGCCCGCTTTTGTTGTGCTTAAAACATGCCTATTCGTTTGAAAATAAGCTCTTTGACGTGTAAAATAAAAGCAAAGGGGGCGAATGGTTTATGAGCGGGTATATATATACAGGAAGTGACGCATACTTAATTGACAAGGAAGATCAGGTAATTAAGATACGCGTCATTGATTATAACGTTATTACAAGACAGGCGGTAATAGAAACGCCTGAACTTATATATGAAACTATTGGCATAGATGATCTTTACGAAACAAAAGAGCTTGCAGAAAAGAAGAGAAATGAACTTATAGAAAAGAAGTTCTATGCCTGAAAGCGTTATACGTATGAAAATTATGTCTTTGTGAAAAGAGGTACCCAATGCAGGAACGATATGTTAAGGATGACATTGAACTTGAATGGATGGACAATAGCGAAAAGGGCGGCGGAACACTATACCGGATGCTTGCGGAGTGCTGGGCTGACTATGTAGACGAGCTTAATCGCATTGATAATCAGGTTGAGATAGGAGGACCTCTTACACTTCCCGAAGAAAATCTTTCGCAAAGATATCTTATGATCTGGAAGAGAACAGGAAAAGGACTTAAATTTGCCGGTTTTATATTCTTAAGTATATGGCCATCAAGTTTTTCAAGACATGATGCCTATGTTGGGGAGTTATATATCAAACCAGAGCTTAGGAAAAACAAAATAGCAACTAAAGCCATGGAGATATGTCTTGAGTCAGATATCGGGGATGAGAAAGATTTCACTATGTATATCCTGGAAGGAAATTATCCTGCAAGGATGTTCTGGAAGCAGTTCTTTGAAAAAAGGGGATATACGGAAAGATTAACTGACGGAAATGTAACTGCAACTATTAAAGGATGGAATAACTGCAGGTTTTATTATTACACTAAAGAGGCTAGATCGGGAGAATTCTGATGAACGGACTTCACAGCGCAGAGGTAATCTTTAAGGGAAATAGATATGTCACCGCAAATGAACTAGGACCGTTCTTGAAGGAACTTGAAGAGGAGCTTACACTTATTTTAGATACAAGGCTTAATTTAAGACCGAGCGAACCCATAAAGGAATTCAGGCTGGATATTGGGGATGTGACATTAGAACAGCTTACGGCAATATCTAATATAATAAGCCGCATCAATATAAAGCTTCATATGAATGGATTTGATTTCATAGAAGAGTGGATCTGGAAATGAAATACTATGCAGTAAAAACAGGAAAGACTCCGGGCATATATGAAGATTGGGAAACATGCAAAGAGCAGGTGGAAGGATATCCCGGAGCTAAATATAAGTCGTTTAAAACGAAGGAAGAAGCAGAAAGATTTATAGGGCTCGTTTCAAACACAAATGCCAGTTCCAAGCAAGATTCAAAAACAGATGTTCCGTATGCGTTTGTTGATGGCTCTTACAATCCAGAGACAAAAGTCTATGGGTGTGGAGGATATCTGTTTTTTAAAGGGAAGTATTACCTTATACAGGGCAGCGGGAGTGGTCCTGAAGCATCTATGAGAAATGTGGCGGGTGAAATACTCGGAGCGTGCAAGGCTATTGCAACTGCTGCCAGCTTAAAAATAGATGGCCTAAAGCTCTACTATGATTATGCTGGAATAGAAAACTGGGTTACGGGAGTCTGGAAATGCAATAATGAATGGACAAGAAAATATAAAGAGTATGTCAGAAAATATATAGATGCTGGCCTTGAGATAACATTTGTGCACACTAAGGGACATAGCGGGATCGCAGGAAATGAACTGGTAGATAGACTTGCTAAATTATCTGTTGGGATTGTAGAACAAAAGGTACTAGATGAAATAGAAGAATTGAAGAAAAAACTTGGAATAATCTCTTAATCAAAGGCATACAGGAGGCAAAATGAGTAAGGGTGATTGGTCATTTGCATCATATCTGTCGAAATACGGGAAAGATAAAGCGGATTACGAAAAGATGCCAGGGCCTATTCAGGAAGCCTGGAAAGAAGAGTGGGGGATCTGGAAGAATGCTGAATTAGCGAAGCGAAATAGGCAGCAGGCGATAGAAAGAATGACTCCTGAAGAAAATGATAGAGATGATGCATATCTAATTCTTTTAGAATGCGGTATCCCATTTGATTCCATGGGCGAACCGTTAGGAATAGGAGAATGACATGATTAAGTATGTTACAAAAACAGTTCCGCAATGCAAAAAATGTGGGCAGCTGATCTTGAAGCACAGTTTGTCAAAGTCCTGCTGCCTTACAGGATATACTCCAAATAAAAATCTATGCCCCGACTGTAATGCCGCTCAGTCCGTCATCACAAGGCTTCAAAAGGGCGAAAATATAAGAGCCGAAGAATATGCCATCCTTCCAAGATATCTGGTATTTGACGAAACAAATGTGATGGAGGGATACTGGGCGGAAGAATTTAAAAAGGCCGTAGCTGCGATACCCAGAATATGCAAATTCTGAGTCTTATGGAAAGGTTAACAGTGACTATCAGAAGTCCATCGACGAATTGTTTGAATGGGATAAGTGCTGATTAAACCAAGCGGCGAATGAAATGGTTGTTGACATGTGATACCATAGCCTTATCAAGTAATGAAAGGGGCTGCAATACATGACAGGACAAGACATTATCCAGTTCATAAAGGATAACAGATTAGAAGATTTAGAGATTAAGTGGGGTGCCGACGATCATCAGATGATGTTTGGTGATTACATCAGGATGCCTGATTGCAAGGAGCTCGCCTACTTTATAGGCTATCCAATGAACGAAACCACTTCTGATAGCATACAGGCGGTCATTGAAGTATTTGATAAAAACTCTGATGGGTTTAAATGGACGCATCCAACAGCTAATGAAGCACTCAAAATGAGAGGCTTAAAGCCTGCAACATTGTTATGAACAAGCCTTTAGCGGGGCTTTTCATATGGCCGCTGCGCATGGTGGCATGATTATTTATGACTTTAATACCATACGGAAAGGAGCTGCAACTTATGACAGCTCCTTTTTCGTGCATTATTGCCAGGGATTATTCCTCGTCCTCTATCAATGGAGTATTGACCAACTCCTGTAGTTTCTTTTGCAATACATCCTTATCAGGCAGCTGTAACTGATACTCTGAGACCATCATAGGAGACAGTGTTCTGCTCATGGCATATTCTACAACCTCATCATTCTTGGCTGCACAGAGGATGATACCTACACTCGGATTTTCATGTTCTTTCTTCTTCTGACGGTCAAGCGCTTCAAGGTAAAAGTCCATCTTAGATATATACTCAGGCTTAAATTTACCAATCTTTAATTCAAAGGCCACAAGGCACTGCAATCCTCTATGGAAGAACAACAGGTCTATTTTGTAATCTTCCCCGCCGACCTGAACGATATACTCGCTGTCGATGTAAGTGAAGTCTTTTCCTACCTCAAGAATAAAGTCTTTCATGTTTTGGATCAGGCCATTCTTCAAGTCAGATTCCTTATATCCCGATGGCAGGTCAAGGAAGTCTATTACATATGTGTCAAGGAACGGATTTTCCTTTAAGCCCTTTATCGGCTCCGGCAAGAGTTTTTCCTTTGATAGCATATATCGCTCGTAGTATGCGCTATCTATTTGACGTTCTAATTCACGTTTGCTATAGCCTTCTTTTATGGCTAACAGCATATAGAATTCACGCTCTTCATCGGTTTTGCAGCCCGACATGATAAGCAGATGATTAGTCCAGCTTAATTGTGTCACCAGTGGTGACACTTTTTCATTACCCGCATATGTTTCGTAAAACTGCTTCATTCTGTATAAGCCCCTTCGGGTAAAGCCTTTTATTCCAGGGAATCGCTCTTGGATATATGCAGACAGGGAGTCAATATAATTATCCCCGTATGATGCTTTTTCTGCCTGTTCTGAGAGGAATTTCCCAATGCCCTGATACATAAGTATCAGCTCCTCATTTACTTTCTTGAGAGCATTATTGCGTGAGTTTTCTATGATCTGTCGCACTTGCTCAAAACTGTTATCAATTTCATTCATTGTGTTCCATCCTTCGGTAAATGTGCCACCGCTGGTGACACAATTTGTAGCTTATAGCTCATTTATACGCCTGTATTTTTTTGCACCTGATTTCGACGACATGGTCTTCATCAGAAACACTCTCGCACATCCTATCACCATACTTATTTATAGCATCTTCCCATGTTTCCTCACATGACTGCATTCCTTCACTTGATTTAACATACCCATGCATAATCTCATTGTCGATGATGTACAGAACTTTCTTTTTATCATTCTTAATATATTTCTGTATAGCTGCTCTCACTGTGCCGGATGCCTTTGATGGTATGTCTTCTGGCAGGCATAGTCCTTCCCGGATCAGCTTCTCATTTACCGCATCTTTAATAAAAGTAGATATGGGCTTTCCCGTTTTCTGAATGGCTGGTCTTACTCTGTTCTCAAAATCCTCTTTCAGCCAGTTCAAGGGCACTCGTATCTGCTTGTCTTTCAGATATTTAGCGATATATTCCTTATCTTTATCATAGCTCATGCATATATGCGCCTCCTGTTCTTGTATTATAAATGTACATATAGATAATTCTTATATAAGTATAATTATGTACATATAGTATATCAGGGATAGATCTATGTGTCAATCTGGGTTTATATTGGAATTCTAATACTCAACCAGAGGTTAATGACAAGACTTATGTACACATATTATAATGTGCAAAGACAGAGAAATGTCATATGTATATATGATAGCTCGAACGTGAAACCTACTATTTATGCGGTTTGATAGTGTGTTGTAATTACTTTTAAAATATATGTACATATATGCTTGACAACTATATGTACATATAGTACAATAATGACAGTTGAACAAGAGAAAATGATTTGAACGGAGGTTTTAATATATGGGAGCTAAGAGACTTATAAAAAACTGCAACTATACACATGAGGTTGCTGACCTGTTGGCAAGAACAATCCGCAAGATGCCTGAATATGCTGGGTGCAAGGTTGATACCTACGGCCCGTTTGGATTGTCTAATGAGAGTTCGGTTTCTGTAACAAACACAGACGGCCTTATAATCGGAAGTATTGATATTCATTACTCCAAGGATTCTGAAAGCGGATTTTCTTATGGTAAATCAAGAGAAATGGATCGTAACTCGTCAAAAAATCTTACGCCAGAGAAGCCAATTCCCACTAAGCTTGAAGATGCTGTTAGCTGCGTTTTTGAAAAGGAAAGAATCCAGGAAGAGATTTTCCCCATAGTTGAAGGGTTATCCGATTCAATCTGCGTTATGTTGCACAATTCCATTACAAATGTACACTGGCACAGGGTATTCAATATGTGCGGTGTTGATACAGCGATAATACGAGACATTGACGGCAGAGAGATCAAGGCTAAAATGGCAGATGATTTTGATAAAAACGCGCCTTATTACGTTGTAGAAAATATAAACCCGGGTAAACCCTATTATTGCGCTGAATATGAACTTCGCAGCATTTATCATTACAACGAACTCCACGATTCCCCTTATAGACAGGGCTGTAAAATGACTCCAAGAGAAATGCTCACAAGTAATCTCGTATACTGGGGACGTGCCGAACAGGTGCGCGAATTGGCATCATAATAAGATTTAAGATAATTAAAACACAGTTTCAGTCCCCGGTAGGCTTCTATCGGGGAGAAAGGAAATAATTGATGAAGAAGAACTACACAGCAGCCGAGAATTGTAGGAATATGTGAGGATAAAAATGGCTAAAGTCAAAAACTATGTATACGTCGTGACATCACTGCCCTGTGACTGTGACGGTGCATCAAAAGGAATTGTCAAAATCTTTTCTGACGAGGAAAATGCAGATGAGTTCAGGGACAAGATGGAGCTTAAGGATAAAAAGGATCAGAAAAAATACATGTGTGATCCTACAGAATACGAAGTGGAAAAATGGGAGGTTGAGTAATGGAGTTTAAAAGGGTTTCCGTTAAGGATTTGGTAGATGTTAAGAAGTATCAGTATGGCTGCAAGTTTGAGGACAGTTTTCTTAATTCAATTTGTGATGATATTGCTGATTACGATGTCAGCTATCTTTGGTATAAGGACTCGCCACACGCCGACAAGGGATATGAATTTTCTATTACCGTAAGACATAAAGGCACTAAACTCAGTACTTGCGGATTTATACATGGTGAGCCAACAGGTGAAAAAGTCACAGAAAGAATAATGCGTGATGTAAATGGGCTTAAGATGCACATGGCTGCACCCAACCATTATTCACATGAGGTCGGATGGAAAAGCGAAAAGGATAAAAGAGAGCTTTACTGGCTCTAATGTCAATAAACCCAGATATTTTGACAGAAATCCCCGGTAGGCTTCTACCGGGGAGAAAGGATAGAGAAATGAAAATATTGGCAAATGATACCATCGTTAAATCATCATATGTCGCAAGATGCCAAACGGTGCTAGTTAATAACAAAACCTATGGATTTGGGGAAACAGTTCCTTATATCAAATGGAAAATGGATGAGAATACGGATAACGAGATTTATAATGCAAAGATTGTTGCCGTATCTGGCATGAGAGAAAATACAGTAGAGTTCTCCGGTGAGGATCACAAAGGAAATCCTATTGATGTTTCTATTGATATGGATGATGTAATTGATGATGCCTGTATTTTGAAGTAAAGCGATAGGAGTACAAACAAATGGCAAAAGAATTAGAACTTTATAAGATGATGGGCATGAACACATGCCATCTTTCACTTGATACAAAGGCAGTAATCCCACGCATGGCTGCTCATACATCATCAAGCGTAATCCTTCATTTGAAGGATAATGACTTCGGGTGTTTTATACATATTCCAAACAATATCGGGGAATGTACGGATATTCCAAAGGATTTAAAAAACTGCATGATATTTGCTCAGAATGCAGGTTGTGAGTGGCTAATGTTTGACCAGGATGCTGAGATTTACGATGAGCTTAAGTCTTATACGTGGGACGGCAAAGAAATTCAGAAGGCTCCTTCTATCACAGCCGATGAAGTTAGGACACTTGCCAAGGAAAGAGGCAGCAAACAGGCATATAATATCCTTCTTCTGTATGGGCCTGATGCTTTTGTTGGGGACTATGACGAATACAATTCTTTATTGGATAAACTGAGCAAAGAGCAGGCATGAGCAAATATAAGTTTAGATATTTCAAAATACATGATGCTGATTGCATATCTCAGGTCAGTATCAGCAGCACAGCCAAGGAAATCTTCGACTACATGGACGAATACCTCGAAAATGTGTGTACTGTTAAAGGCTTTGATCCGTCAGATGATTCCTTTGATATTCTCTACAAGGATGGCTCAACTGACTGTGTGAATAGCGACTATGACGGACACCATATCAAGAGAAGAGGTATAGCTTCTCTTGTATGGACCAATGCCTGCGACAGCACTGTTTATGGTGGATGGGCTATAAACGAGCATGGAGTTGTCACTCCATCGGAAACAATAGAAATTGCTGATTATGGCATTACAGAGGTCGAAGAACCAAAAAGTTTAGTGTAGAGAAAGGATATTTTATAATATGACTACATACATCATATTAAAGAACAATATCGGCGGAGAACTCAGTGAGGATGAGGTCCGCCCTGGCGAAAGTATTGATAATGCACTTATAAGGCTGCTCCAGAGCAAGCAGCTTGGCCCTCTTGATGAAGGCGATACTATTGAGATTGTTGTTAGATAAAGGAGCTGCCATGAAGGCTATAAGACAAAAAGAACTGCTCTGCCGTGCTATATGGGCCTATATGAGAAGTATAGAGGAACTAGCCGATTATACTGGCGATGAATGCAATGCCATTTCAGAGTCAAAGGAACTATTAAAGCTCACAGATGCGGAAATCGCTGAAATCAATAAATATGGAAATGACTTAGGGCTTAGTTTTCATGGCAAGCCTGTAATCTGTAATTTATAAGGAGAATTTATGGTAAAAGACTGGGTTGTAACTTTTTTAAACGAAGATACTAATAAAGTGGGATGCGATGTATTTAGCGAGGAAGATGTTACCGGGGCAATACACGCCTTTAAAGAGTGTTATAGACATGCTCAATATAAGATTTTATCCTGCGTACTTAAAGACGGTTCTTATGTGGCCCCTGTTAAGGTAAGAGACCTTATTCCACTTATACATGATACTAAAGGACTTGTTGTTGGTACTGTTGACGGATTCAGAGTTAGAAGTACAAACAAACTCCCTTTCTATGAGTCACAAGAACAATTCTTAGAGGGATATTTGAAGGACGAGGTTGATCACATATACCCTACAGAAGAAGGTGTTCTGGAAATCACAGTAAAGGATTGAACCCAATCTATTCAACTACAAGGCGAATGACAAGGGTGTTGACACCCTATATAATCAAGATGAAGTAATCGCTTAGGGTTCAAAATACTTCATACATCAGATGCTGCGAACATCTGACAGGGGAGCTGTTAACGCAGCTCCTTTTTTTATGCATAAAATACCTGTATTTATTTTGATTTCAAAAATCCATAACAAACTCATAACATTTCATGTCAATTCAAGGAAGGAGAAAAATAAAGTTATGAGAAGCGTATATGATTTTACAGGTGAAAGCTATAGATATTATGCTAAAGAAAAGAGAAACAAGAACTCTCTTGAATCTAAAATGGCAGCTCTTTGTCTAAACCGCTGGCAGGGCAGAAGGAGCCTTGAAAATGCTATAGCATTTATGCCCTACTTTGTAGGCCTTGAAGCAAAAAAGGAAGGCAATAGCAAGATAACTGACGAAATAATCGCTGAGCGTCTTGCAAAAGCAAAGAAGATGGTAGAGCCAGCATATGAAGCTCCATCGCCTTATCCATATGATAACGCTGGTCTTAAGTTTGAGCTTTTCCGCCCAAATGATGATTACACAAACAGCTATGACGGATGTACCTGGAAAGCAGTTATTGACCACAGGATCACAGAAGATGAACAGAATGAGTATGATGAAGAACTTCGTATTCATTTCAGAGATCCATACTGTGACGGACGTGACTGCACAGGGGCCCCTTTTACAACATGGCTCAGGTTCTTTAAATGCGAAGACAGAACAGTGGTATTCCACCGTATCTGTTATGATGTATAAGGAGGAAATAAGATGCCTTGTACCGAAACAAACTGCGCATGTAACTGCTGTGGATTCTGCCAGAGAATAGATGCCATAAAGGATTATCTTGAGTATGATATTCCGGAACCTGATGGATGTCCCATGATGACGCCCAAAGTTATGATGAGCGAGGAGTGCTGAATATGGAAAGAAACAGAGAAAAAATTCTTATCAATTTTCTTAAGGAAAGGGGCGTTAAATACACCAAGATCGAGAAGACTACTTCATGGGATCCTGGAGAATATCAGGTATACCTCTCAAACGGAAATTATCGGTTCTATCACGTAGATAATCTAAAGCAGGTTCAGTATGGTGCCCCCTGGTACTATCAAAATGAATATAAGGATTATAATGGATACCGCGTTTCAACTCATTATTATCTTACTAGCGGAAAGGACCACTGGACACTACATCTTGGATGCGAAAATGTTTTTACATGGAATAACAGATGCACGAATTATAAAAAGCGTACTGAAAACCAGATAAAAGCCTTGGTAAAAACATATATAGCCGCATATGTGAAAGCGGGTAATCCGGGAGATGCAGATATAAGCGTCCTTACTAAAACAATTCAATATGAACTCGAAAAAAGATTTAAAAAGCTTTGGTTTGAGAAATAGTTCAAATACCCTTGTCAAAAGACAGGGGTATTTTTATAATTATAAGCATAAACTGGGGGTACGAAATATGAGAAAAGATGAAAATGGGAATATCGTCCTTACTACACCAGAAGAAAAGCAGGCTTTGAGAGATGCTCTTCCTGTAGTTAAAGAGGGGTTTGAAGTAGAGTGCCCTTTATGCAAAGAGAAATACAAACTCCCCTATGTGTGTGCTGGAAAACAGCTTGAGTGCACATGCGGAAATTCATTCCAGGTAAGAGAGCTTACTGCAAAAGAGCAGAAAAATAAGTTCTTCCAAGAAAACAAGAAGTATTTTTACGCAGCTTCTGCTTTTTTATTGATACTACTGTTATATTTAACCATGCAACTGATTTGATATGATCTGCCCGGGGATTTCCTCGTGGCAGATTTTGTTTTATCTATTTTCCAAACATCCATAATATACATAGTATTAAGGAGGCAATAATGAAAAAGAAGTTTTTATTCATCCCTATTGTTATCGCAGCTATTGTATCGGGATGTGGATCATCCTACGTAAGTCCTGAAAATGGTGGGCCCGGGGCCTATATGGCAACAGAATCAGTTAACATGGATTCACTCATGGTAAGTAAGAGTTCGTCTTCAGGAACTGGCGGCGACTATTCAGAGACCATCATCACAGGAGATTTCGCAGACTACTCATATACATTCCGTGCAAATGGAGAGACCAAAAAGACAAAGAAAGAGATGCTCTCTTACTATGAAGATGTTCAGAAACTTGTTGATGAAAACGGCGGATACATCGAGGATGTAGATAACAGGTATAATGCCTATGTTGTTGCATATGACGATAAGTACATATCTGATACAGAAAAGAACTATTCAGCATCCGGTTCCCTTTCATTTACAGTTCAGATCCCTAAAGATAAGATCAGCCTTATAACAGACAACCTCGAAAGCTTCTGTCAGGACAATAACTTCGTGGTTACTACTTATAATCAGAAGATCACAAACTACAAAAACTACAAGATAGTTGATTCTTACGATGATGACGACTACCTTAACGGCGATGTGATCACCAAGGAAGAACTTGATAGAAGGCTTAAGTATGCTTCCCTTTATGTCAATATTGATTACAACATTCCACGCCTTTCAATCATGAAGTTCAGATTTGGAGTAAGGCAGGTATGGAATGACTTCTGGATGGCAGCAGGTGAGGCAATCCAGGTATTCCTCATCATTGCGCTTGGCCTGTTTATTCTCTTTGGTGAAGCCATCCTGTTCTATAAACTTTGGAAGAAGATGGTCTACAAACACAGAAGAAAGAAACCTGAATACTATCCTGCAAAACACGTAGTGGTAGACAAAGAGGAAAATAATTGAGATAATCAAGGTAGATAAGTAAGTACTTGAGACTTACTTGAGCCATGAGGCTGCATGGAGGGCTGGCATGCTTTATGCGGCGGAGCCATCGTGGGGTTTGATAAATAACCACAAACCAGCTAGGATTTCCGAAAGAAAATTATCCAAGGACCTTACATGATGTAAGGTCCTTTGTTTTTATTATTATCACGTCTTTCCATAATAGAAATGAACGAAACATATGTCAGTTATGGAAGGAGAAGAACATGATAATAGAGAAACAGGGAAACCTGCTTGATGAAAAGGCGGATATCCTGGTGCATCAGACAAACTGTGTCGGTGCCATGGGCGCCGGTATAGCAAGGCAGATTCGTACGCAGCTTCTTACACCTGCAGAGTACAGTAAATACGTTCAGGCATGTAAGACGAAGGGATTTAAGGAACTTCTTGGCCAGACTCAGCTTCTTAAGACAGTAGATGGGAGGCTTGTTGCTAACTGCTTCGGAGAGACTGTCCCGACGCATGACAAGAACGATACTGATTATGATGCACTTATGCACTGCATAAACAGAGTTAAGAACTACGCAGTCAAAAATAAGATGAGCGTAGCTATCCCGGGACTACTTGGATGCGGGCTTGCCGGAGGAGACTGGAATATAGTAAGAAAGATGATCTATAACATCTTCGCTACGGCTCCTGAGGTAAGTGTCACTATCTGTTATTTCAGTATGAATGAATATCAGAAGTATAACAGACAGCCTGCTGCCGTTTAAGGAGGTAAAAAAAGATATGACACTATATGAAGTACTTAGGCCTTTGCTTCCTGATACTCTTGTTATGATAAATAACATAGATGACCATTACAAAAAGAATAGTCCGAAGAAATATCAGAGACTTGGAAATATACAGTGGGACAAGATTCGCAACAATCTCGACAAGGAAGTTATGTTTATGAGAGTTGATGCGGAAAATGACGGATTGTATATCCAGCTCCATGACAGGAAAGAACTCGACAGAAGCCTTAATAATTGGGACCTTATAGACAAGTATTTTATGCGTAAAAAGCAATACGAAGAAGGAAGCATTTGATGCTAAAAAGACTGTTACTTCATTATGGAGTAGCAGTCTTTTTATTTTATATTTTTGTGATATACAACAAGCCATGCAGCTGATACAATGTCTGAAGAGTGCGACGAAAGGCGGGAATAATACAATGGAGAATGTACCACAGGTTTTAAACGTAGATATAGGTTCATATAAAAACACAGGAAAGGCACTTATGGCATTTCTTAACTGTAAGTCTATAAGCTATCCCATAGTGCAGGTATTTGACAAAGAGGCTATAAGACCAAGGACTATTGTCTCAGAAGAAAACACCACAACGTTCGGGATAAAGAATATCCCAGAGGAAAGTGTACTGTCGGCGCTGCTAGATAAAAACGACTATGCTTTCAATGCTTTTGCCACACTGCCTGGACATCCGGACGCGCTCATCACAATGATATCTGCAGAGATGCTAAGACGGATAAATCCTCCAAAGAATCCAAGTTTGAAAGAAAAAGAGTTCATGGGTAAGCTGGGAGAAGACCTTATCATAACCATGAAGGGTAATCAGGATGTCTTAAATGAATGCATAGAAAACATAGGTGATATGGTAAGAGCCATGAAATGGGCAGCCGGCAAAAGCGAAAAGGGCAGCAGCATAGACCTGTTTTTGCAGGATGAGATCAAGATAAATGGAAGTAAATTCAGAAAAGATGATTTTGAAAAGATAGCCAAAGAGACTGGTTACCCTATAAATGCTCATCCGTACGAACCTGGTGTTAAATGTATCGTAGTAGACGGAGACATAAAGGTTAATGATATAGACTGCAACTATATGTTCATTGAAGCAAAAGATGGCAAGACAATGGATGTCGTGACACGCCCCCGCGATATAGCATTCTGGATAGAAGAGTGCAAAAGAACTGCTCAGGCGGATCCATATAAAGCAGCGGGCGGAACGCAGCTGTGCGATTATATATTTGATCAAAGACACAGGATATCAATATCATGCGGATTCATGACATTTCTCTGGGCGGAAGATGTGAAATAAAGAAGGTTATAAGAAGCAGCGCTTTTCATGCAGAAAATGTATCTGATGGCAAAAGAACATTATTCAGAACTGATACATAATATTAACTGTAGTTGTTTTTTCATTTTTTTAGATTATCATCCAGCCTCCTTTCTAACTGACATTAAAGATAAAGCCGGATGATAAAATAACAGCTCTTTGCAAGGTTGCGAAGGGCTGTTATTAGTTATAGCTCTTATTTCACATGTCCTGTTTATGTTCTTTTAAAGCTTCTCTTTCCTTATATTCCTTTATCATCTGTTCAAGAAATAGCTGTTCATCCTGTTGCCTAATATAAAGCTCAGGGGCAAAGTCAAATCGCATCCTGTTGGCTTTTTCGCGTCTGGTCGGCATGTCCCTGTTATCAATATCCATAAAATATCTTCGCACTTCGCGTTTAAAGACTTCGGAAAGCACCTTCTTGCAATTAAGGATCCTGATTACCAGGTCAAAAGCAGTTCTCGTTTCAGAATCCCTTTCAATCCACGCTTTAAGCTTTTTGTATTTTTCGCTATTATATGTAGCCCCTAAACTTATCACTCCCGGTATCTTAGGAAGATCCAGATAAGGTTTGACATCATTATTGATATAAAGTGTAACTATCTTAAGAATAGTAGTGTTTTTTAAAAAGAACCACCCCTGATTCTTAACACGCTGCCTGAATTCATCTATCCCTCTTATCCCGGTAGTCGGGTTTACTGCGTCAAGGCGAAGCCCTTTTTCAAAGTCTTCCATGTAGTAAACAAATTCGGCAAAATTATCTGTGCTGGGGAAGTGCGCACAGGTAGATAAATTAAACTCAAATTCTTTCACAATATCTGTACACATCTGCTTATATTGCCGTCTAAAGAGCTTAGTATTCGCAAGATCCTGGTTGAGGTCATAGTATATCAGGGTGCCAATAATACCGGATACCCCGATAAATAGTAGCCAGTAGTATGCATATGCAAGTCTTATGCCAAGGATATATTTAGTCCACAGGTTCATCGCCGATATAATGACCATCGTAAGAAGGATTCCGATGAAAATTATGGAACCCCGGTGCAGACAGTCAAGTCTGCGATATCTCTTTAACGCCTTGGTTTGCATCAGACACCTCCGTCAATAGTTTAGCAGTAATTCTTCTACCTCTTTTCCGGTCATTGTCTCTTTTTCGAGAAGGGCATTTGCGAGGACTTCCACCTTGTCGAAAGATGCCTTTAACTTCTTTAAACTCTCTTTATAAAGTTCTTTGGACATTTCGGAAAGTCTCTCAAAAGAGCTGTCATTTTTTATGACCTGTCCATCTTTTAGAACGCTAAGATCAAGAAGACCTATATGCTCATCAAATCCATATTTTTCTATATATTGCGTCATGATATAGGTAGCTTTGGTGATGTCATTACTTGCCCCTGTTGTTACCTGACCAAACTTTAATTCTTCCGCAGCTCTGCCGGCGTATGCTATTATCACCTGTGCCCGGAGCTCTTCTTTTGTTTGAAGGAAAGAATCTTTATCCTCAGTAAATACAGCTCCGCCTACACCAGAAGTGTTCGGCTGGATGGATATTCTTGCGATTGGCTCAGATAGAAGATGGCTCATCACCGCGTGACCAGCTTCATGGTATGCAATCTGTTTAATATCCGCCATGTATTTATCTTTCTTTTTACGGCTTCCTTTGAATATCTTCTGGTCGATTGCTTCCTCGAGGCATTCCATGGACACAGATGTCCTGTCGCGCCTTATGGCAATAAGACCTGCTTCGTTACATACAACGTCTATATCTGCCCCTGTAAAATGAGGAGTCTGCTTACTTAATGCATCAATATCGACGTCATCAGCAAGAGAGTAGCCTTTTAGATAATATTTAAACATATCTCTTCGTTCGGTCCAGTCGGAAGGAGGATTTACATACACCTGTCTGTCGAACCTTCCGCTTCGCACAAGAGCTTCATCAAGAGAATCAACCCTGTTTGTTGCTGCTATGATGAAAATATCATCCCTGTCTTCAAAACCGTTCATCTCCTGAAGGAGCGAACCCATTACTTTATCATCTTCGGAGTGACCCCTTGCGGATCCTCTTGAGTGTCCAATTGCATCTATCTCGTCAATAAAGATGATGCAAGGAGCATGATTCCTTGCAGTTTCAAACAGTTTTTCTATTCTGGCTGGTCCGGTCCCTACAAAGGCATTATTTACCACTTTGGCTGAGTTCTGGTATATGAAAGTCACTCCGGCTTCATGTGCCACAGCTTTTGCAAGCATGGTTTTTCCAGTGCCAGGAGGTCCTATAAGAAGAAGCCCCTTTGGCACTTTTGAACCTATCTTTTTACCTATTGAAGGGTCTTTTAGTAGCTTCGTAATGAGCTTTAAGCTCTCTATTACCTCCTCATGACCGATGATGTCCTTAAAGCCGATGTTGGTGTCTTCTATAATGGTGTAGTTACCACTTTGTCCGGGCATGATCTTTTTAAAGGTCCCAATTATCATTACGAACATTAAAAGAGGAAGCACTACCGAAGATATCTGCAGAGCAAGCATTGAAATCTTATCTGCCTGGTCAGCTTCTATGATGATCCTAATGTTGTTTTCAAGAAGCTCTTTGCGAAAGTCGTTATGGCCAGGATATAGACACTTTCTTGTGTCTGAGATAGGGTAAGTATATTTTTCAAGTTCATCAAGCGTCATATCTTTTGTGACATCATTGTAAAGCTGGATCGTCATATATTCACTTTCCTTAACATATGACACAGATTCAACCTTACCATCTTTCATAAGTTCAACAAATTCAAGATATGTAATTGTTTTGGGTACAGGCTGATGCGAGATGATAATATTTACTATGCCTGATATTAAAATGGCAGTAGCAACAAGACCAATTGTTGCAAGTATTTTAGCTTTACGGCTTGAACGGATAGTGTCATTTAATCTGCTTAAAAAATCCTTCATCGATTCTCTCCTCGTGACTCAAAAGCGCAAATGCGCCTGATAGATATATTATGAATCAATGATATGCTCCGGAAAATTTTCTGCATGGAAACGGCGATGCCCTATCTGGTGCCGGGGCATTATTTTTATTATATTTATCCATATTATTGCAGGCATATTTAAAGACAGGTCAAATAAGGAGGTGAAAAATAAAATGATCTATTTAATCGATGAGCATAATGTAACTGAAAAACTTACTTATCGAATCGGACAGCTTAGCGAAGCTCTCAGCTCAATACATGCGCGCGGAATGGAAGTTACGCACACTGAAGTAGATATTCAGAACAAAAGCCTTCTGATCCGAATCAGGGTAAGAGAGGTAGCGTGACTTAAGAAATAGAGGTATTAAGCGATGAATATAGCTGTTAGAAAGACAAATTATCAGAATATGGTCTGCGGACAATGCAGAAAGGAACCAGCTGATGTAAGAATAAGCATATGGGGAATGAGTGGTGTAAGCGAACGCAGTATATTGCTTTGCAGAACATGCAACCAAAAGCTCATGCTGGATCTCAACACCCCAGAATAATGAAAAATAAATAACCGGCAGTTGTAACCACAAGCCGGCTATTTTTATATATTGTGCAGAAATTTATAAGTAAATAAAAGGTGGAATAATAATTTCAAAGAATTTAAAAGGAGAGTCAATATATGTTTACAATGGACATGGCAATGCATAGTCAGGAGATAGATATTTCAACAGCAAATCTCATATACAGCACAGGATTTCCTGTACAGGTGGAGAGGCTCGAAGCAGAAGTCAGTATGCGCCTTCAGTATCCTGAAAACAACGTCGAAAAGTGCTCGTTTATAGATCAGCTTTACGATTCACATATCTGGAATGAAAAGCAGGAATTTTATCAGCCCGTAAAATTCTGGGTGGATACAGAAGTTCTTGCTCGTGCAGGTCTTCATATTGCATACACAAATGGAAAAGCACCAGAAATATACCATAATAAATTTGAGAAGATTATGGAGATTGTCAACGCTCTTAAAAAGGAGTATGTGATCACGGATCACTACGTGCAGCATAATATGTTATTCGTCACCACAGCAGCAAAGGAATAAGTATGAATCTTATAACATATATTGATGATATTCCCGCTGAAGGTCATATCAGAATACGGGTATATAAAAACAAAAACTTCATAGTGGATTTTGCATCCCAGGTCACAAAAAGGATTGATGGTGGCATCGTTACTCCTTTGGTATATTTAGACGGCAGGAAAGTCAATTTTTCAGGCTTTGAGGTGGAAATCAAATATCGAGGCGTTGATAACAGGGACTATTATTTTGATATCGATGATATGGATCATGATTATATCCGCGAAAACATTACGTTCATGTCGAGTCAGAAAGCAAGAGTAGAGAACAAGAGAAAAGCTTACAGGTTTGGATGTAATTGTCCTATGACCGTTGATATTGGAGATACTGGTATAAGACTGATTGGTTCATGCGAAAATGTATCTTATGCCGGAGTAGCATTTATCTGTAAGGAAACTGATGTAAAGCTTGAGGCAGGCCAGCCTGTTAAGGTTAACATTATGTCTCCTGACGGACATGTGGAAGCACTTCCTGGCAAGATCGCAAGAATCGTAAAACGTGATGAGTCTGATGTTCTTATTGGAATCGGAACCAAGGTTGAACAGAAAGACTTTGCCAGCCTTATTAGAAATCTGCAGCTCAAGACTCTTAAACTGAAGAACAAAAAGATGGCATAAGAGGATTCGAATATGACATATCAGGAAACCTTCGATTATATCAAGGGGAATAATATTCAGGACATTTTAGATGAAACTGCGGCAGCAGCCTTAATGGACGAATGGAAGAACTGGACCCTTAGTGACGTCTGCATGCATATAGCAAATAATAATAAGAGAAACTATGGCATTTCTCCTGTAGCATTTCATGGTATCGTTGAAGAAGGAGATAAGACATATCTTATTATTGGGGATATGCAAAAGATTCCAATAAGCGATACTCCTGAAAGAATACAAAGCATCAAAGAACATCGGGAGTATATACGCACTGCGATAGCTCTTCATCCGGAAAATGAAAAGGTCATTCTCTTATCTTTTGGGAGCGATAATACTTCAGCCGACGAAGAGATGAAAGATACCGTTATAAAAGATATGATCAAGGCACTTGATATACACACCAAAGGGCGTTTGAAGGTGCTCTTTAAGGAAGCCGTGGACGAATATACCAAATGGCTTAAAGGTTACCAAAAATACGGCGAGCTAAATTTTCGAGTCCAGTGCAACAAGCCTGTTGCGCTGCAAGTGAGAAACCGTGCGGAATGCGCTGATTTATGAGAAAATCACGAATCTGATCCGGCAGCTCGAAAATGAGCAGTCGAAGACATTCTTCAAATCCATTGCAACAAGACAAGTTTTGCACTGGAATTGAAGAACTATAAGTAGTGAACGTTTTTTGTATAATTTGGAAATTCCTAAATTCCATTTATAATATCTGTATAAATAACAATGCTTCTATATTTGTTGTCAATATGATGGGTGGTTGTACTCAATCTGTAGTACCTACCCATAAACCGCTAAAACCCATTGAAAACGAGGCCAACTTGTGCTACTCTATAATTGGAAAAATGTAAAACAAAAACTTGTAAAAACAAAGCCGTAGTAAGATAGACAACAGTGTATCTGACTAGGGCTTTTCGTAACACTAACTTCAAATAAGATAAACTTGCCAAGTCCGCTTAATCTGCTATAATACTCATATCTTTTTTTGATTTTGTATTTTAGCGATCCGGGATTACCGTAAGCAACTTCGTTTATGCGTGTAGCGACAGTAGATAGTCGAATGACGATTCTAACCTGGGCGAAGAATACGGGTTTCATCTTTTAGGTGTCAGATTGGCAGGTTTAAAAGAAAAGAACCGTTCCGTTTTTATCTTGGTACGTTTTAGTCATACTTATAATGTATACTTTTCATGTGAGATAGTAACGGAGAAACAAATGGATACAGGTTGATCGCCTGAAAGTAACTAATCAGTTATCAAGTAGGGCGAGGTTATTCCTTCCCTATTTTGATATAAATATTATTAAGAAAGGAGGAATAGCCAGATGAACGGAGGAATCACTATGGAAGTTTTAAGAACAACAGTGGATGCCGATCTCTTGTCACCAATTATAAGTATTCCTTTTTCTCTGAAAGGGAAAAAGGTTGATGTGACTATCACTGAAGCAAGGAAAAGCATTGTGGATGAGTTATATGGCATTGCTTCTAACTTAGATATGTCTTTGGATGACATCCGTGCAGAAAGGCTACATAACAGATGAAGCTCTTGGTTGATACAAACGTGATTCTTGACTACTTCGAGGGAAGAGCTGGTGGCGAAGCTGCCAAGGAGCTCTTTAAGCTTGCGGAAGACAATAGTCAATATGAATGCCTCACAAGTTCGTCTGTAACAGACGTATTATACTTAGTGACAAAAGCACTGGTAATCAAGAACAAAGAACAACCCGAAGATAAGCGTCGTCCACGAAAAGATGTCGAAGAACAGGCAAGGGATAGTGTTGAGAGTTTTCTTTCAATTATGCACATATTAAACGTATCAGAAGAACATGTGCATAATGCTTTTAAACTAAAGTGGCATGACACAGAGGATGCTCTACAATATGTTGTTGCCAAAGACAATGCTGTTGATGTTATTATCACCAATAACAAGAGTGATTTTGAAGCAAATGATCTCAAGCTTATGACAGCACAAGAGTTCCTTGATAGCCTTCCAGATTAATGACAAAACTGTATTCAGTACAAAAGCGTTCACACAGTGAGCGCTTTTTTGTTGTTCATCTTATAGGGGAATAATCTCGCTATCCATATGATACGGAATCCCCTTGAGTGATACATCATACTTGAGAAGTACAGGTTTGTCCGCTCTTTGGGCAGCTCCTAAATGGAGTCTCATTGTCACCATCCACCCGCCGTCAAATATCATAGTCAGCATGTTCTTCTTAAATGCGCTTGTCGAGTAGTACGCGTCTTTAATATTAGGAGAGTCGTTTTGTATAATCACAAAATGGCTCTTTTAGTTTGCATTTTGGAAAGATAATACCACTGCGCATTAACTGATTCTAATGATAAAATTGATATTTGATTGAAAAAATATTGACGTCAAAGCTTGCGATTGATATAGTGTTGATATAAAATTGAAAAACATCAATTATAAGTCAATTTACGGAGGAGCAGAAAATGGGATTACAAAAATGCAAATATGAAGAAAATGGGGAAGAAAAGTGGTTTGATCATGAAGCTTATGTGGAAAAACTAAAGGAAAGCCACTACAGCGAACTTAAATCGCTTATCAAGCGAGCGATGGGAATAAGGACACAGGTGCAGTTTGCCGCTGATATAGATATGAGCAAGGAATATCTTAACAGAATCCTGAAAAATGGTTCAGACATCATTCCATCAAATAAAATGCTTGAGAACATAAGCGAGAAAACTGCAGATAAAAATGTGACATTAAAAGAGCTTCTTATCGCAGCAGGCAGAACCCCCGCCTGCGAAAGATTAAATGATGAAGCAGAGCCAAGAATTTTAACATTCGATGGCATACAGATCAATGATGTTTACAACTTAAAAAAGAACCTTGTTGAACTATTTATCCAGGAAAGAGGGAAAGACATCAGCATTTCTCCCAGAGAATATGTAAGAAATCTTATGCATAATTTGCTTGATGAATGCCGCTATTCATTTTTTGACTTTGAGTGTTTTGCAAATGAAAGCAAATACGACAGTTCAGGAGACTGGGGGATGGATGTAAAGTTTGGAGCATGTAGGAATGACGATATTGAAAATGTTCTTATGGGACGCATTTCTGCTGCCGTGCGCACCAAATATGAGCCAGACGAGTGGGCAAGAAGCACGGTCACATTTGCACTGTTTTTTAGAGAAAATGAAGATGGCAGCTTACATATTGTAGATACAGACTGGGATATCCCAAAGTGGGCAATGGATCAGCCTGCTCTCGAAAAAATTGAAATAGATAATGCCTATTCATTAAAAGAGTTTCTTTCTGAAGAAAACGAGCCGGTATATACCATAGAACCAGAAATAGAAGTATATGATGGAAATGAGGAGTAAAATGATGCAAAGACCAAACATATCACAAACAAAAATAAGGTGTTCAAAGCACATGGCACAGATGATCATGAAGGCTGAGAATGAGCTCAATGCAGAAGGAGTAAAACAAATGGCTCTTATTAATCTTTCGGGAGCCATAGTTCTTATAGAATCCTTTGGATGGACCAAAGAGAAGATTAAAGAGCTTTTCGATAAGGAAGAAGAATTATTAAAAGAATGCTCCAAGGATCATAACCTGTCCCTGATCAGTATGTTTGATAACGAGTGCGATATCGAGCTTACAAACAGAGAGGGTGTATCATATAAGGACTTTGGATATCTTAATATAGAGAAAGAAAAATGGGAGTATACCGCACCTCAGTGGCTTCAGATGCGGCAAAACCAGAAACAGTGGCTAGGAGCTATGTTTACGGCTGCAATAGGGCTTACACTTCACCGTATGGAAGGCTGGAATGACGAAGATATTGCAAAACTCGTCCAGAAGATGCAGAAGGTTAAAGAAAACTGCAGCTATGACATGAAGAAAATGTCAGAATATGCTAAAGAAAAGGTGAACTTTGACGCAAAAGAGCTTAAGATGGCCGCTTGAATGTGTATTTATGTTTAGCATAAGAATGTATAGGAGAACATAGATTGAGCAGAAAAGTAAACAATGAAAATAAAAGCTTTAGAGGCTCTATTGTCTATTTGACCAGCATGGAGAAAGAGGCACTAAAGCGTGCAATAAACCAATATTTAGAAGATGTTGGGGGCGCTGATAAGAACAGTCCATTCGCTCAATTTTTCCATGAATATGACGAAGGGCCATTATCAAGTGCATATAACAAACTGATAAAGTAAAAGAGACTAGATGACTAAATATTATAACCTGTTATATAATATTGTTATAACGAAAGTAACTTCATGTGAGAAATAGGCGGTTAGCAGAAATGCTGCCGCTTATTTCATTGCAAAAAAATAGCCGGCAAAACCGGCTATTTGTATTTACAGCTTAGATACGTATTCTTTATCATCCGTAATCTCAAAATCATCAGCTATAAGCTTTTTAACAAGCTTTGCATTTGTAATGGATTCCCACTCGGTATTGACCATCTTGTTGCTAATATAAACAGGAATCATCAAAAGAATTGGATATAATGCTCTGATCCAGTTCATAAAAACAGAAAGGTCGAGATAGTTTACATAAACTTCAGGCATAGATATAAGAAAATATATAAACCCTAATACGCCAAGAAGCGATGAGCAAAGAGGAGCTGATAAATATATCTCGTGCTTTAAAAGATGGTGCAGAAATTTTTTAAATGCATTGATGTTACTTGCTTTGGACATTTCAAAGGCAGAGGTTAACAAAAGCACCATTAGCCCCAGGATCACAACAGGAGAATTTTCTGCATAAAGAGCACATGCGACAAATGCAAGTACATATGCTACAAATCTTACAAAAGCTCCCAGAATCCCGAATACAGCAGCTTTTTTCAAATAAATAATCTCCATGTCATGCTTTACTTTTTCTACCATTGAGTCTATGGCAGCGTCAGGCAGCAGAGCCTTATTATCTACATATATAACCGGAGTTTTAATGCCGGTATTTTTAGTCCTTTTTCTATTAAATCTATTCATTTTTATCCTCCAAGTATACAGTCATTAATTTCATGAAATTATTATGTAAGTAATAAATAATTATAAATTTTTTATTTACTCCATAATATGTGTATCGCAAACAGATAGTTAAAACATTGAATTAAAGAAAAGGGCGGAAGATGAAAAAAGAATCATATATAAGTTCCATATATAGGAGCATAGCGATACTTCTGGCATTTACATGCTGCTTTGGCTTGGCCAGCAGAGTCACAATAAGAAATATAACAACCAAGAATTGGAGAGCTCTAAATCAATACAACAATACAACGGTGACATGTCAGGCAATTGAGGAAGCTGTAGTTAATCCTGTAGATGAAAATTTCAGTTTCTATATTGCAAAGAGTAAAAGACAGCTCACTGAACTTACAAGTGACAATGTTCAGATTTTAGCAGACCTTAATGCAGATAATTTTCAGACAACAATTCTTTATGACAAAGCGGACCCATACGGAGTACTGTGCACTCCGATATCCGATTAAGAATATGTTGAGGCGGCATCTGTTGATGTCGTTTTATTTTGGCCCAAATTCAACATAATCTGCTTAAAGGAGGTGCCCAGATGGCAACAAAAAAGACAAACGAACAATTCAAGAAATATAATGCTGAGATCAAGGAAGAAAATAAGCTCTTAAAAGAAGAGATTAGAAGAAGAGGGCCTCTTGCTGGTTTCTTTGAAATGATAAAACAGATCAAGGAAGCTATAAAACAATTCTTCAGTCCAAAGAGAACCTTCGATAAGCTTAATCCTGACCAGGCGCATGGGTTTGATTTAGAGGAGCTTAAGAAGGAAGAAAAAGAAGCTCCTGTTAAAAAAGAGGAAGTAAAGGCATCTCCACAAAGAGAACTTAGTGAGATAGAAAAGACTATTTTGGCATTAGAAGCTGGAAAAGATATGTTTCTTGCCTCAGCAGATAACAAGACCATAGCTCACATTTCCTGCAACAAAGATGGTCTTGTTGCAAAGACCGTTGATGAAAAAGGCGACAGGACAAGCATGGTAAACATTGATGAAAAGAGTCTTATTGATAATCCAGTACTCAAGGAACTCAAAGAGATTTCAGAGCAGGACTACACAAAACAGTTTGTATTCCATACAGCCACACCTGAGAAGATAGAAGAAAAAATCAATGGAGTTCATGATTTTATGGCTCATCCGGTTTTAACTCAGCTTCAGATTGGCAGTGTTGAACTCACAAGAGATCCTGATGGAGAAAATCCACTTCAGTGGCTTATCAAAAAAGATGGCAGGCTCGAACCACTTGATAAGGATGAGTTTAGAGAAAGCCTTTTTGAGAAAGCACATTATGAAGATATCGCAGATGTCGCTTATGACTACAATGAAGAATGGATGATGCAAAAGCTTCTCAATGCAGTCCGCGAGAGCGAGCGAAAGGCTGTCAATATCGGCCCATATGAAGTTACTGAGCTGGGTGGTGAGCTTATGATAATGGATTCTGAAACCAGGGAGACATTCCAGTTAAAGGATGTCCCGGATGTTCTTGACAGATATGCTCTTGAAGGAGAAACCACAGAGGCACTCGAAAAAGGGGTGACCACAGATATCGACCGCCACACTTACGAGGAGAAAACAGAGGAGCATACGTGCGAAGTAAAGGTTGAACAGGGAAATAAGCCATATGACGAAGTGTCTTATGATAGAGACGAGGAAGATGATTATGAGGTTCGTTCATTATATTAAAAATCCAGACAATGCAATAAAAATGCTTAAGGGAGTGAGAGTATTTACTATGCTCCCTTTTGCAGTGCTTTTTCTGGTTTCTTTCTATACCGGTATTGGCGGAGTACAGTTTGCACACTATTCTGCGACAGGGGTAGATGCAGTTATGACAACACTTTTCATCGGATTATATCAGTACCGATGGCTTTTCATATTGTGTGCTGAAACCATGATCATATCCAATATTATTATCGCAAAGCACATGCAGCCAAAAATGCAATTACAGAGGGACACTCTTCAGCCGGAGGTAACAAGATGAACGCCTGCATCACTGAATCAAGCGTAAGAGATGCTATGCTTCTTTTACACGATAACCTTGAATTATCCCATGAGGATATTTCGCAGCTTCTTATAGAGAAGAACATGGCCTGGTCTTTTGAAGAAGCTGTATTAAAATGCACATATCTTGGCACCTGTAAGCAGCTTGATTATATTATAAGCAGCGAGGATGAGGATATCCTTATAGATGGAGAGCCTGCAGACGCGCTCGCTCTTATTGTTAGTATCCAACATAATCCTGATTCATGGGGATATTGCAAGAACTCCGAGATACTGTCAAAATGGCTGGATAAATACGATTCAAATATAAAATGCGGGATCAATATTCCCCTAGATAACAGCAGAGAATATAGCGTAATTGAGCCAAAATTTTATAATGCTCCCGCTGCTCCAAGTTTCTTATTAAAAATATTTAAGATGGTATGTATGCGCTAACAGCTGGAAAAGACCAAATACAGGAGGTTTGCTATGTCGGAAATTCAGGCAGAAGATATTAACTTTCAAACAAGAGTTTACAATGGAAATACAGTCACAATAAATAAGCTTAAAGAAGATCTGAAAGATGGGATCATTATATGGACAACTGGATCCGGAGCCAGTCCCTCTGGTAACAGTCATTATAAATGTGGAATCGAATTCCATGGGCACCTGAAGGTGGTGACGGGAGATGCTGGAACATATACAGCCAACCAGGTTGCTATCCTTGGTGTTACCGAATGTATCGGATGCATAAACAAACCATCACAGGTTTATCTGGTTTCTGCCATGGCGCTAGGACTTAAAAAAGGTCTTAGTGGTATTGGTGCTAATAAAGTTCTAGTACAGGAACTCTTAGGAAAAATTCTTAAAAAGGGTTGCCAGTTAACAGAAGTCCATTATCAGAATGGAGCTGGAAGCATAAAAAGATATCTTAGGGAACAAGCTGCCCCAGATGGCTCAATAAAAAAGACTGTCACAGGAGAAAAGAAGAGAACCGAAGAGAAAAAAGCTCTAAGAACTCTTTCTATAGACGAAATAGGCAAAAAGCCGGTCTGGAATGGCAAGTATTTACGTGTATTAAAAAATGCTGTAAATGAAGGCAAGAATATTGTAATAACCGGAGATCTATCTTCAGGTAAATCAACGCTTTTGATGCTCATGATGAAAATGTGCTCGGAATCAGAACTGCAGTATTCTTGCATAGATGAAATTGAAGCAAAAGAAGATATGGAATTCATGCAAAGAAAGCTCCATACTGGGGCTAAAGCAGTATTTACTACATATAAGAAGGATTTCTTACTTGAAAATATTCCTGATTACCAGGGAATTATCGTAGAGCTTGTTGCAAATCCAAAGCACAAAATGAATATATATGAATGTGCATTTGTAAATAAGGTGTTTTCTTTAAACGTGATCAAAGTGTCCGATTAAGCTTTATTTGATGTCATATATAAAATTTGAGCGTTCTCTGATAAAAGAGGGCGCTTTTATTTTAGAAAAAAGTAAAACAGTTACAGCAAAAGACTATGCCTTGATAAAAATGCCTTTGTGGGTTTTCTATATAGTGAAAGTAGTTCGCTAAATGTTGTATTTAGCGAACTACTTTATTATAATATAAAAAACAAACTACTTTTTGCACCCAAAGGATACCCTTCTGGTGCTACAATATACGTAATGAAGAAAGGAGTTTGTATGGGGAACTTTTCATTTAAGGATGAACAAGAAGCTGTATTTTTAGAACAGCTTGAGTCACAAATAATAAGACTACCTAAATTTGTCCAAGATTATATTGAATCAAGCCGTGATTATCTTAGCGTATCAACGCTTTTACAGTATACATACGATTTTGTGGACTTTTTTACTTTCCTTTCTTCTCGTATTGAGAAATATAAAGACAAACCAATACCCGAATATACATTGGTTGATATGATGCAGCTTTCCTGTGAGGACATGGACGAATGCATGAAATGGTATAAACATCCGGATAAGGATGTATTTAGAAAGCCCAGGACTATAAACCGTTTCCTCTCCACCCTATCTTCCTTATTTACCTTTTATGTTAAAAGAAGGAAGCTTGCAGATAATCCTGTATCTGCAGTAAGAAGGCCAGCGGTCAAAAGAAAAGAGGTAAACAGATTATACGAAGGCGAAAAGAGCCAGTTCTTATCGGCTGTTATGAATGGCACCGGTCTTACCAAAAGGCAGCTTCCATATCATGAACGCCAATGGCTTAGGGATTATACAATCGCCAGGGTCTTTTTATTTACAGGGATTCGAGTTTCAGAGCTTGTCGGCCTTGATATAAGTGATGTAAATCTGCGAGAACACAGCCTCAGAGTTGTAAGAAAAGGCGGTAATATTGAACGCGTATATTTAGATGATGAAACAGATCTGATTCTTAGGGAATATCTGGCCGAACGTGAAGAGATGGAACTTACTGACGATGAAACCGCTCTTTTTATTTCAAGAAAAAAACAAAGAATAGGCGTACGTGCTGTTGAAAAACTAATAAAAAAGTACCAGCAAGCAGGATTACCCTCCCACCCCAATGGTCTTACTCCGCATAGACTGCGCGCAACATTTGCAACAGATCTGTACAGCGCTACCGGAGATATTTATCGAACCAGCAAGGCCATGGGACATAAATCAATAGCGACAACTACTATTTATGCCGAAGTCTCAGATAAACAGAAAAAAGAAGGAAGAAATATTCTTTTATCAAGTTACAGAGATACTGAAGAAAGCGATTAAAGGAGGCGGTCTATGTTCAAACTGTCAAAGGAAATGAAGAAAAGGATTGAAAATACCTATCAGGACGTTCTCATGGGAACTGATGAAGAAGATGCTCTTGCATTTAAAAAGATGCTTTTGTCTGTAGAAAATCTTCCTGATATGCAGTTTGACTACACGTACAAAAGGCAGCGAACAAATATTTTGCTTAAATGGATCCTTGAACCGAACGCATATGACGAAGTAGATATCGGACTCAAATATCATGTAAGATATAAAGGGAAGCTCCACACCGGAATTGTAACGGATGAAGAACTAATAGATGCGGAAGAACTTGATGAAGTCCTGGCTAGGACATACCTTGAATTTATTATGGATGGTATAGATAGTGATCTTGCAATGGCAGAAACACTTTGACACACATCTCATAAAATATAAGAGAAACAGTCCTCTTTGTTGTAAAGATGCAGATGTCCATTTTCTACAAGCAGCACTCTCTCACCAGCTGTGCAGCAAGATAAAATATTTTCAGTTGTTCTTCCTGTAAGCTCTGCAATGAAAGTAGCGGTCTGCATATCACAAATAGACGTCGCAACAATATTGTCATAACAACATGGAAGGTCTCGCTGTTTCCATATGGATTCAAGCTGCTCTGATGATTGAAATGTCCAGATATTATTTCTTAAGTTATGAAGTGCTATTATTCTGCCAAGTGTTTTATAAAACTGCGGAGCATTAACGATTAAACTGATAAACCCGTCATGGCCCGTTGAAAACTTATCAGCCCAAAAATTAGAGATGACCTGCTCCATATCAGAGAGTACCTCATCAATTTTTATATTAGGTTCAAACCCCGTCTTTATATAAAAAACATCGCCCGGCAAGAAAGTGCCATCTTCTCTTGCTTTGCTGCATGTAAGCCCAGGTTTTCCCTTCTGTATGGAAAATATGGTTGCGCCATCTGGAATAATATCTTCATACACACCCGAACAGTCAAAAACTATTGACACATCATCTTTATAACGAGTTTTCTGGTCATTTAATATACCCTTTAACAGAAATTTGCTCAATGTTCCAATTCCGTTTCCTGTTGTTCCTAAAATAAAAGTATCTGCCATAAAATACTCCATTACAAAATAATAAATCGGCACTCTTCTGCTTCTATTGCGCAGGATATAAAATTAATAACCAGTTCAGAAGTATACCGGATCATAAACATTATACTCTCTCATTCACTACTAATTGCTAAAATGCCCGGAGTTTTAAGAAAACTGGTCTTCCAGGATGAGCTCATCAAAATTCTTACCTCTTACTACCACGCATTCCTTATTTTCTTCTGCAATTCCAAGCCCATCAACAAGTTCTCCAAAATATTCCGACTCCATATTCACACACAGATAATTGCATCCCATAGTCTCGTTGGAATAGCAGTAATCGCATTCCGAACAGTTATAAATCTTATTCATAAGTCCTCCGTTAATAAGGTACTAATTATCCAATAGCTGTTTTTCAAGAAGCTCGAAATTTTCATTTGTATTTTGTTCAAACCTGTTAAATGCATTTTTAGGTACTTTTGTTATTTTCTTAAGCGATTCTACGCTATATTCATTTGATATTGCAGACTTCATAAAAGCAATAGGGATATCAATGCTGCTGTTGTAGCTATGCATATATTCATATGCGTTAAGAATCTTAGTTTTATCAAAGTCCGCATGTTTGCATATTTCACGAATCTCTGCCAATTTAAAATCACAATGCATTACTTCATATAAATCATCTAGGATAGCATCCTTGTCCTTATCGGATAAGACTGGTTTTACCGATTCTTTACCAGTAGGCTTATTATCTGCTTTTGAAACCCAAAAGTTTATTCCAACTTTAAGCCTGCCCACCTTATGTCCTTCGTATTTTACCCTAAGGTTTGTCTTTTTGTTTAGCTCATCAACAGCCTTCTTGATTACAGACTTATTAAAGTCCTTGTATTCAACATACTTGTTATCGCCGCTTTTATTTAACCTTTCTGTGATCATCTCATAATCCGGATATTCCTTGGCTAATTCTTTTGCAACTACCCTGTCACCCCTTGCCGTTACAATTCCAAGCCTTAGCTTTAAGTCCATATTATGAAAGTAAAATAGATGTTCCCCATTGTCTTTGGTGCGTGCGCACTCAAGGTCATAAGCACTCTTTAAGATCTCATGAAGCTTTAATGTATGAACCGATTTAATAGACATCGTTTCGGAAAGGCTCAGTATTGTATAGTTGGTTTTTAAGTCTATGATTTTATCTGTAAGTTTGTTGTTATATCTAAGCTTTAGCGTTCCGTCTTTAAACTCTGCATCGGTTACTACCTGTCTTGCAACAAGTGAGTCTTTATCCGGATCTTTTTCTAGGATTTGCCAATCAAAGATTGTAGCCCCAGTGCTGGACATGCTTTTATCACAAGCTTCTTCTATATGTGTATATAGACTGCCAGAATCAGATTTAAAAGCTGCTCTTAGTTCCTTGCCTGCTATCGTAGCAACAACACTATGGGTTTCATCAACGGTAACATGAAGCATTCCAAGTGCAAAGAGTTTTTGACTTAGTATAGTACCCTTTCCCTTGGCATTTATAAGTTCGTTGGATTTTTTATAGTCCCTATTTTTTATTAGTGAAAGTTCACTACTTTTTTTCAT